>NZ_BAAATE010000008.1:0-349749 GCF_039533245.1 Nonomuraea recticatena
CGAGCGGCAGATCATGACCGCGCGAACAGCCACCAAGGCGAGGTCTCAGGAGGCCATCGCCGCATAACCGAGTCTCCACGCTTTCAGGGGATGGACAATCTGCGTGGATACGCCCGGATACACGCGACCACACCACGAGCAGCACGAAGATCAACACCGCCCCAGACAGGCCAATATGTTGAGGCGTCAAACGAATAAACCCCAGCTCAGAAACCCAAGCTGGGGTCTTTCGGTGTGCGCCGCCAGGGACTCGAACCCCGGACCCGCTGATTAAGAGTCAGCTGCTCTAACCAACTGAGCTAGCGGCGCTTGCGACGTCGATAACTCTAGCAGCAGCAGAGCACCACTCGCACATCACCCGATCCGCTCACCCACTCGCTCAAAAGCCTCCAGCGTCAGCTTCCAGAACCGGTCCACGTCCAGGCCCGTCGCCACGGAGGCGTTGGCCGTCCGCTCGTCGATCCTGAAGTCCGTCACGGTCATGCCGGCCGTGTACGTCCCCATCGTCTCGACGTCGACCACCGCGGGCACGCACGTCAGCAGCGTCGGGTCGATCACGTGCGCGACGGCGACCGCGTCGTGGATGGCGGGGCCTCCCTCCGCCGTCACCATCCCGTAGAACTGGGAGATCGGCACCACGAGGTCGGCCAGGCGGCCGAGTGTGCGCATGCGGTCCAGGATCGCCTCGGTGACGACCGCGGTGAGGGTCACGTCGAGGCCGACCATGGTGACCGTCCATCCGGCCCTGAACACGATCGAGGCCGCCTCGGGGTCGGCCCTGATGTTGAACTCGGCCGCGGGGGTGTGGTTGCCGCGGGTGTACGAGCCGCCCATGATCACGAAGTCGCGGGCCCACTCCACGATGCGCGGCTCCCGCCGTACGGCCAGGGCGATGTTGGTCAGCGGGCCGACGGCGGCAAGGGTGATCTCCCCGGGATTCGCCCTGAGGGTCTCGATGATGAAGTCGACGGCGTGGCCGTCGGACACCCCCTTGACCGGCGCGGGAAGTTCCACGCCGCCCAGGCCCGTGGCGCCGTGGACGGATTCGGCGCGCACCCGCTCCCCCATCAGGGCCCCTGCGCAGCCGGGCGTCACGGGGACGTCGCCCAGTCGGTAGAACTCGCGCAGCGCGAGGGCGTTGGCGGTGGTCAGTTCCAGGCTGACGTTGCCGCCCACGGTGGTGATGCCGACCAGGTCGATCTCGGGAGAGCCTCCGGCGAGCGCGAGGGCCAGGGCATCGTCGATACCGGGATCACAGTCGATAAGGAGCTTTTTCACCCTAAGACAGTACATATGAATCGGGGCCGGGCAGTTTCCCCCAAAACTGCCCGACCCCGATCTATCGCGGTCCAGGCCGGGCACCTTCCCCCGAAGCGCCCGGCGGTCCCGCACAGCAGACGACGGTCCCCCTCCGCGTCCGCATCGGCAAAAGCTCTGCAAGTCAGTCGCAGCACCCTTGACCTGCTTCAACGTTACAGAGCCGAATGCAACGGACGCGTCATACCAGGGTCGATAATCGCCCTAATCAGCCTAGGGGAGCTCCAAGCGGACCTCCGTGCCCTCCCGCAGGGAGCGGCTGACCGTGCAGTGCTTGGCCTCCACGCGCTCCGCCACCGCCCTGAACACCTCGTCGGCCTGCTCCGAGGGGAGCTCCACGTCGTAGGTGATGGTGACGGGGCCCAGCTTGTTCGGCTCGACCTTCTCCGCGTCGACGGTCATCGCCAGCTTCAGCAGCCGGTGCCCGCGCTTGGCCGTGAGCGGCTCCACGGTCACGATGCTGCAGCCGCCGACCGCGGCGAGCAGCAGCTCGACCGGGGTGAACACGCCGTCCTGGTCACCGCCGCCGATCTCCACACGCGCGCCCCGCGCGTTGGTCGCCACGAAACCGTCATCTGTCCGCTCAACACGTACGTTCGCCATGCTCGCAAACCTACCGGGAGTATCAGGGCGCCGCGCGAGGCGGTGGAGGTCTCTCCGCGGGTCAGGCCGGGGTGGGGAGAACGAGGCGGACCAAGGTGCCGCCGTCCGGGGCGGGGACCGCCGCCACCGTTCCTCCGTGACTGTCCACCACCTGTCGTACGATCGCCAGGCCCAGCCCCGAGCCCGGCTTCGCCCGCGCCTGCGCCGACCGGTAGAACCGGTCGAAGACGAACGGCAGGTCGGACACCGGAATCCCCGGACCGTGGTCGCGCACCTCGAGCACGCCGTCGTGCAGCGTCACCTCGACCGCGTCGGTGGGCGCGCCGTACTTGGCGGCGTTGTCCAGCAGGTTGCCCACCGCCCGCGCCAGCCGATCGGGCACGCCCCGTACCAGGGTCGGCGAGACCGACACCGTGAAGCGGGTCTCCGGCCAGTGCGACGCCGCCCTCGTCACCTGGTGGGAGACGATCTCGTCGAGGCGCACGACCTCCACCAGGGCCGCGGGCTCCTCGTCTCTGGCCAGCTCGACCAGGTCGGACACCAGCCCCGTGAGCTCCTCGAGACCGAGGACCACCGCCTGCCCCACCTCGGCCCGCTCGGACTCCGGCACGTCGCCCCTGACCAGCAGCTCGGCGTTGGTGCGCACCGCCGTCAGCGGCGAGCGCAGCTCGTGCGAGGCGTCGGCGACCAGCTGCTTCTGCGCCTTGGCCGAGCGCTCC
Organism: Nonomuraea recticatena; assembly: GCF_039533245.1. Taxonomy (NCBI): domain Bacteria; kingdom Bacillati; phylum Actinomycetota; class Actinomycetes; order Streptosporangiales; family Streptosporangiaceae; genus Nonomuraea; species Nonomuraea recticatena. Next base: position 2,640 of record NZ_BAAATE010000008.1, read on the forward strand.
AGGGCGTCCAGCATCGTGTTGAAGCTGGCCGCCAGCTTGCCGATCTCGTCGTCGCGCGTGACGGCGATGCGCAGGCCGAGGTCTCGGGTCACCGCGATCCTGGAGGTCGTGGCGGTGAGGGTCGACAGCGGACGGAGCGAGGTGCCCGCGGCCAGCCAGCCGAAGAACGCCGCGATGACCAGCCCGCCGGCCGCCACGGCCAGGAAGGGCCAGCCGAACTCCGCCTGCCACCGCCCGATCTGCCCCATGACGCTCTCGGCCCTGCGGCAGGTCACGTAGTAGGCGGCGCCCAGCACCAGCAGGACCGACAGCGCCGCCGCGAGGCCCGCCGCCATCGCGAGCCGGAGATGCAGCTTCATAGCTCCCTCAACACGTATCCGAGGCCGTGCACGGTCTGGATGAGCCGCGGCTCCCCGTCGTGCTCGGTCTTGCGCCGCAGGTATCGGATGTAGACCTCCAGCGAGTTGGAGCCGGGGGTGAAGTCGTAACCCCAGATCCGCTCCAAGATGACCTCGCGGGTGAGCACCTGTCCAGCGTTGCGCATGAGCAGTTCGAGCAGCGCCGCCTCCGTGCCCGTGAGGTCGAAGACCCTGCCGCCGCGCCTGGCCTGGCGGCTGGCGGGGTTCAGCGCGAGCCCCGCGAACTCCAGCGCTCCGCCCGACGAGGAGGTACGGCGCAGCAGCGCCCTCACCCTGGCGAACAGCTCCTCCAGGGCGAACGGCTTGACCACGTAGTCGTCGGCCCCCGCGTCCAGCCCCTCGACCCTGTCCCCCACGCCGGACAGCGCGGTGAGCATGAGGACGGGAGTCCTGTCCCCTTCGGCGCGCAGGCGGCGGCAGACCTCGAGACCGTCCATGCCGGGCATCATGACGTCGAGGACGATGAGGTCGGGCCTGTCCACGGCGACCACCGCCAGCGCGGTCGGCCCGTCGGCGGCGCCTCTGACCCGGTACCCCTGGACGCGCAGCGCCCTGGTGACCGCCTCCCGCACCTGCGGCTCGTCGTCCACCACCAAAACTTCGGGCTTACCCATCTTTTGTTCAGGCAACTCTCATGTACGTCGCACACCGTCGGTTCTATGACTACCAGCACCCAGTCTCTCTCGTCTCTGCTCTGCGCCGCGCTGGCGGTGGCGCTCTGGCGGCGCCGTCCCGAGCAGAGAGCGGGGACGCTGCTGATCGCCGAGGGCGTCGGCGCCGACAGGATCGCCTCCAGGGTGAAGGACCCGGCGCGCACGCTGGTGCTCTACAGGGCGCGCGACCCGCGTGAGGCCGAGGCCGCCCGCGAACTGCGCGCCCGCGGCGTGCCCGTGATGATCGTCGAGGGCGCCGAGCACGACCCGAGGGCCAAGGAGGCGGTCAGCGCCTCGGGCCTGAGCCGTCTCGTCCCCGACATCTCCGAGCGCAGGGTCGTGGTCTACGGTCCTCGCGGTTTCGTGAGGTACGTCAGGGGCGCGCTGTCCAAGCTCCGGCAAAGGGCTTAGCCGTGCGTTATCCCGCCCGTGCCACGGTGACTCCTATGACCTTTCCCGGTGTCGCTGGTGTGCAGATGGTGATGGACCTTCCCGTGTGCGTGGACATTCGCACCGCGCTGCCGGAGCGGGAGCTGACGCCCCTGCTCGACGACGCCTTCTCCTGGCTGCGGTGGGTGGAGGACACCTTCAGCCCCGACCGCGAGGACAGTCAGATCGCCAGGCTGAACAGGGGCCAGACGATCGACCAGGTCCCCGAGGTGGTGGAGATCCTGCACAGGTGTGACACGTTGCACGAGGCGACGGGCGGCTGGTTCGACGGACGCGCGGGCGGCAGGCTCGACCCGATGCCGTACGTCAGGGGGTGGGCGGTGGAGCGCCTGTCACGGGCGCTGACCATCGCGGGCGCCGTCGACCACAGGGTGAGCGCGGGTCACGACCTGCGCGTGCGGGGCTCCTCCTCGCCGGGCCGCCGGTGGCGGCTCGGCGTCCGCGATCCCTACGACGGGGTCACCACGCGGGTGCTCTTCCCTCACGACGCCGCTGTGGCCACGGCGGGCGGCTCGGAGTTCAGCGGCGAGGGCAGGGCGTGGGTGTGCGTGATCGGACCCGACCTGGGCGTGGCGGGCGCGTACGCCTGGGCGATGCACGCCATGGGCACCGCGAGGGCCAGGCGTTTCGCCATGCGCCTCGCCGCAGACCCGGGTGCGGGCGCGGCCCCGCACCCCGGCGCCGGGTGGAACGGGGGCGCCCAGCCGTACCAGAGCATGGTCGTGGGCCCCGACGGGCGCGCGACGCTCACGCCGGGGTTCGCGACCTATGACGCCGAGACCAGGCTGGCGGGCTAGGCCTCGGGATGTTTGGCCAGGTACTCGACGTAGAGAGGACGTAGCGCCTCGCCCAGCTCGCCCTGGCCCGAGCTCATGGCGTCGCTGAGCAGCGCGGACAGGTGGCTGAGGTCGTTGACGACCTCGCCGCCGTGACCGCTGGCCGCCTCCGCCGCGGGGATGGCCCTCAACAGCTCCCAGAGGAACCCGAAGTCCCCGTGGCGTACGGCATAGCGCACGGCCCGCTCGTGAAGTTCGCTGGCCGGCATCGACTCGAGTTCCTCAGTGTCCATGTCACTTCCTCCCCAGAATCGGCTCTTTCCCCATAACCCCTCTCGGTAACGCCCTCACGTGACTACGTGGAGTCATCTCCGGGCACATAGCGTGCATGCCTGATCGTCAGCTGACGACCTCTCCGGTCGTCACGCTCGCCACGATTGTGGCGCCGATCATCGCTGACCGGCTGAAACCGTGGATCAGAGTCACGCCCGCCACGGCCGCCGCGATGGTGGCCGCGGGTGTGTCCAGCGTGATGATCTATCCCTTGGCCGCACCGCGGCCCTATCGAATCGCCGATCAGAAATGCGAGGATCCTGTGGCGTGAAGTTCATCATCAAAATTCTCGTCGTGGCGGCTTCCCTCTGGGTCGCCATCCAGTTCGTGGACGGAGTCGAGATCACGACTCCCACGGGCACGGCCAACTACTGGGGCACGCTGCTCGTGGTGGCGCTGATCTTCGGTGTCATCAACGCCGTGATCAAGCCGATCATCGAGACCATCGGCTGCGCCTTCTACGTGCTGACCCTGGGGCTGTTCGCCCTGGTCGTCAACGCGGGGCTGATGCTGCTCACAAGCTGGATCTCCTCCCAGATCGACGTCCCCTTCCATGTCTCCGGCTTCTGGGCCGCCTTCTGGGGGGCGCTCGTCGTCTCCATCGTCAGCTGGGTGCTCAGCCTGGTCCTGCCCGACTGATGCTGCTCGACGGCGCCACCCTCACCTGCGCGCAGGTGGCCTCAGGAGTCCCCGTCTCGATCGTCTCCCTCGATCGGGCCGGGGCCGCCTGGCGGACCGCCCGGACACTGACAGCTCCCGTGTACGGGCAGAGCACGGGCGTCGGCGCGAACAAGGACACCACCGTCGAGGAGGGCGGACTCGACCTGCTGCGCAGCCACGCGGGAGGAGCGGGACCGCTGGTCGGCGAGGAGCGCGCCCGCGCGATGCTCGTCGTCAGGCTCAACCAGCTCCTCGCGGGCGGCTCGGGGGTCGACCCCGCCCTCCTGCCCGTGCTCGCCGAGGCGATCAACGATGGGTTCACACCTCCTGTCCGCACCTACGGCGCGATCGGCACCGGCGACCTGACAGCTCTGGCCACCACCGCGCTGTGCCTGCTGGGCGAGCGCGAATGGCGGGGGCCCGAAGGGCGGCCAGGGCCTGGGCCCAGGTTCGCGCTGTCGTCGGGCGACGCACTGCCGTTCATCAGCTCGGGCGCGGCCACGCTGGCCGACGCGGCGCTGGCCGTCCACAGGCTGCGGACGCTCATGGAGTCCGCCGTCACCGTGGCGGCGCGCTCGTTCACCGCGGTCAACGCCTCCGCCGAGCCGCTGGCGCCGGCCGTGCACGAGGCCAGGCCGCAGCCGGGTCAGGCCGACGTGGCGGCCCGCCTGCGCGGGATGCTCGCCGCCGAGGAGGCGGTCAGGGTCCAGGACCCCTACGGCTACCGCGCCTTCGCGCAGGTGCACGGCGCCGCCATGGACGCGCTGACCAGGGCCGGGCGCGTCGTCGAGGTCGATCTCAACGCCGCCACGGAGAACCCCCTGTTCAGCGACGAGCTGGCCTGGCACAACGGCAACTTCCACGCCGCCCCCGTCGCCCTCGCGCTCGATGCGATGCGGGCGGCGCTGGTGCCCGCGGCGCAGCTGTCGGCCGCCAGGCTGGCCACGCTGATGGAGCCCGCCTACACGGGGCTGCTGCCCTTCCTCGGCGGGGCTCAGGGCCGGTCGGGCGCGATGATCCTCGAGTACGTGGCGCAGGACGCGCTCGCCGAGCTGCGCCTGCTGTCCGCGCCCGTCGCGGGCGGCACGGCGGTGATCTCCCGCGGCACCGAGGACCACGCCAGCTTCGCCACCCAGGCGGCGAGGGCGGCGCTGCGCTGCGTGGAGCCCCTGGAGATCGTGCTGGCCTGCGAACTGGTCGCCGCCCGGAGGGCGCTGGCCCAGCCGGGCTCCCCCAGCGAGCCCGACCGCCCTCTCGACACCGATCTGGACGAGGCGCGCAGGGAGCTCAGCGGCTGATCCGCAGCACCGAGCCGCGCTCGCACAGCGTGGGCTGCTGCACCACCCTGCGCCGCCGCGCGGGGCCGTCCGCGGCGGCGGCGACCAGCCGTACGGCGGCGCGCACGATGCCGTCGATGTTCCAGTCGACCGTGGTCAGGCCGGGGCTGAGCAGGCCCGACATGGGATGGTCGTCGTAGCCCATCACCGACACGTCGCCTGGAATGGACATCCCTCGCTCGGCCGCCGCGGCGTAGACGCCGTAGGCGATGGAGTCGGAGAAGCAGAACACCGCGGTGTGGCGCCCGCTGTCGAGGATGCCGCGGGCGACCTCGGTGGCCGCCGTCAGCCCGTAGGAGGCGGTGGCCACCTCGATGTCGAGGCCGAGCCTGTCGGCCTCGGCGCTGGCGTGGACGTCGGCGGGCCTGTCGGGGGTGCGCGCGCCCGTGGGGGTGAGCACGGCGATGCGCTCGTGGCCGAGCTCCTTGAGGTGCTCGAGCGCGAGGGTGACGCCCCGCCTGTTGTCGAAGATCACCTCACCGGCCGTGCCGGGCAGCCCGTCGCCGATCGCGACCACGGGCACCGACTCGCACAGCTCGGCCCAGAACGCCGCGGCGGGATCGACCGGCTGCACGATCAGGCCGTCGACGCGCTGGTCACGTAGTTGCTGGGCCAGGGCCCGCTCGCGGGCGGGGTCGCCGACGGCGTCGAGGATCAGCGCGTAGCGATCCTTCTCCCTCAGCCCTCTGCTGATGCCGACTGCCAGCGACTGCTGCCACAGGTCCTCGAGGGAGCCGCAGAGCACGCCGATCATGCCGGTGCGCCCGCTGGCCAGCGCACGGGCGATGGGGTCGGCCTCGTAGCCGAGCTCGGCGGCCGCGGCCCGCACGCGCTCCATGGTCTCCTCAGAGACCTGGAGCCCGCGTAGCGCGTAGGAGACGGCTGCAGGCGAAAGGCCGGTCGCCTGCGCGACCTCTTTGATGGTCGCTCGCTTTCTGGCCATCGGACCAGCGTAGCCAGCATTGACAAAACCGGGGGTGAAGCGTTTCACTGAAACGCATCACTGAATCGCTTCACATGGCAGCCCCAGGGTTTACATGTATTCTCGGTAGGAAATAGAGGGAGGTGTGGCCGTGAGCATCGATGTCCATCAGCACCTGTGGACGCCTTCGTTCGTCGAGGCGCTGCGCGCCAGGTCGCGCCCTCCCTACCTGGACGGCTGGACCCTGATCCTGGACGGCGAGCCGCCGTACGAGGTCGACCCCGCCGACCACGACGCGCGCGACACCACGGACCTGGAGCTCGCGCTGGTCTCCCTCTCCAGCCCGCTGGGCATCGAGTTCCTGCCGCCCGAGGAGGCCTGGCCGCTCATCGACGCCTACCACGAGGGCGCGCTGAAGCTGCCCGAGCCGTTCGGCGCGTGGGCGGCGACCTGCCACAGCGACGTCGACCCGGCCAGGCTGGCCGCCGACCTCGACCGCGGCTTCGCAGGGCTGCAGATCCCCGCGACCGCCGAGCCCGACGACCGGCTGCTCGACGTGCTGACCGAGCGTGACCTGCCGCTGTTCGTCCATCCGGGCCCCGCGGCCGCCACGCCTGGCGTGCCGGGCTGGTGGCCGGCGCTGGTGCCGTACGTGCAGCAGATGCACGCCGCCTGGCATCACTTCCACGCCGTCGTGCGCCCGCGCCACCCCAGGCTGCGAGTCTGCTTCGCGCTGCTGGCGGGACTCGCGCCGCTGCACACCGAGCGCCTGATCGCCAGGGGCGGCGGCAGGGGCCAGGTGGACCCCCTCTGTTATGTGGAGACCTCCTCCTACGGCCCGCGCGCGATCGACGCGATCGTCCGCGAGCTCGGCATCGACGTGGTGGTGAACGGCTCGGACGCGCCGTACGCCACCGCCCCCGACCCGGGGATGGGCGCCGCCGCGGCGCACGCCATCAGGGTCGCCAACCCTCGACGTCTACTCGGACGAAAGGAGTAAACGCACGTGAGCACCAACCTTCCCGCCAGGACGCTCGACCGGCGGGAGCTACGCGAGCTGGTCGACGACCTGGCCGCGGACCCCGCCCAGTGGCAGGACCAGGTGGACTTCCCCGCCGACGGCGGCCGGCACTACGCCTCGCTCTACCGTGACGCCTATGTGGACGTGTGGCTGCTCTGCTGGCGTCCCGAGGACGACACGGGCTGGCACGACCACGACATCTCCTCCGGCGCCGTCCACGTGGTGCAGGGCGCGCTGCTGGAGTGCAACCCGCGCATCGGCGGCGAGCACCTGGAGACCGTGGTGGCCGAGGGGCAGTCCTTCCACTTCGGCCCCGACCACATCCACCGGCTGACAGGCGCGGTGGACAGAAGCGTGTCGATCCACGCCTACTCCCCTCCGCTGTGGCGCCTGGGGCAGTACTCCATCGACGACACCGGGCTCATGCGCAGGGTCTCGGTGAGCTACGCCGACGAGCTGCGCCCGATCGACGACGACTTCATGGGCGAGGTGCCCGCCGCCGAGGTCGCCTGAGCTCAGGCCGCGCACGACTCCCGCAGCACGCAGCAGGTCGAGCAGGGCTCGGCCTCGGGCAGCGTGACCCACAGACAGCAGGTCCTGCGCCGGTAGCCGTCGGCGGTCTGCTCGAGCAGACCGTCGACCGGCCGGCCGACCGCACGCAGCAGGCCCATGTAGTCGCCCTGGAGCACCGCGGTCATCGGATGAGCGAACGCCTCCGCGGTGGAGCCCCACAGCGTGCGCGCGCCGACCCGCGCCTGGCCGCTGATCGCCTTGACCAGTGGTTCCTGCGACTGACGCAGGGCCTCGGCGATGGCCTGCGGGCTGTCGACGACCGTCACCGCCGTGGCCGCGACCGTCACCCCCGCCTCCGACTGCTTGAAGTAGGTGTCCTCGAACCGCATGACGGGCGCCCGCCCGTCGAGCGCCCAGCCGACGGCCATCGGGAAGGTGAGCCAGTAGCCGAGCGTCTTCCACAGCAGCGCGGCGCCCACGTGCCTCGGCGCGTCGTAGCGGCCCGCGGTCTGCTCGATCAGGGCGCTGAGCAGGGTGTACGGCTCGCGCGTCAGCTCCTGGAGCGGTGTCCACGAGTCGTCGGGTTCGACGAGCAGGCCGGGCAGGACGCCGAGCACGCCCCCTCGCGCGGCGGCGACGCGCTCCAGCACTCCGGTCAACTCGGCGAGCGGCACGGCAGGCCCTTCAGTCGAATAGGTAAGCCTTGCCTAAGATATCAGAGGACGTCCCGCCAGTACCCCTACCACCAGTTGCACCGCGCACGCGGCGAGCCCTGCCAGCAGCGGAACCGTCCAGCCGCCCGTCGCCTGCCTGAGCAGACCGATCACCAGCGGGCCGAGCGCGGCCAGCACGTACCCCACCGACTGGGCCACCGCCGACAGCGCGGTCACCGAGGAGGGGTCGGGGGCGCGCAGCGTGATGATGAGCAGGGCCAGCGCGAGTGACGCGCCCTGCCCGAGGCCCAGCACGATCATCCACAGCCACGGCACGGTGGTCGGCGCGAGGAGCACGCCGAGATAGCCCGCCACGGTCAGCAGCGCGGCGCCTGTCACGTGCGGGACCTGCGTCCTGCTCCGCTCGGCGTGCACCGGCACCGCCAGCGTCGCGGCGACCTGGGCCAGGTTGGAGATGGCGAGCAGAAACCCCGCGTGGTCGGCGGGCAGGCCGGCCTCCTGGAAGATCGTGGGCAGCCAGGCGAGCATCACGTAGAACGTGAGCGACTGGATGCCCATGAACGCGGTCAGCTTCCAGGTGACGGGGCTGCGCATGAGCGCCCTGAACGGCCTCGGCCCGTTGGCGGGGGCAGACTGCCTGCCGAAGGCCTGAGGCAGCCAGAGCACGGCCGCGGCCACGGCCGGCACGGCGACCAGCGCGGAGACGCCGCGCCAGCCGTAACCCGTGAGGTGCTCCATGGGGATCGCCAGCGCGGAGGCCGCGGCGGCGCCGCCCACGAGAGCCGAGACGTAGATGGCCGTGAGCAGGCCCGCCTTCTCGGGGAAGTGCTGCTTCACCACGCCCGGCATGATCACGTTCATGATCGCGATGGCGGTGCCCGCGATGGCCGCGCCCGTGTAGAGGACGGGGGCGCCGTCGAGGCTGCGGATCACCACGCCCGCCGCGAGGATCAGCAGGGCCACCAGGAGGGTGCGGTCCAGACCGATCCTGCGGGCCAGCAGCGGCGCCACGGGACCGAACAGGCCCAGGCAGACGACCATGACCGTGGTGATCGCACCGCCGCCCGCGGGCGTGAGGCCCACGTCGGTCATGATCTCGTCGAGGAGGGGGGAGATTCCGGCCAGGGCGGGTCGCATGTTGAGCGCGGCGAGGACCAGCCCGGCGACCACGAAAGTTGATCTCAAGGACATAGCCAGGCCCACTCTGCCATGCGGCCTCCGGCTCGGAACGGGTAGGTGGCGGCATCTGCCCGCATCGTCGCCCACTGCGTCATCGTCGAGAAGGTGATCACGAGAGCCACGGGTTTGAGGGCCCTTCTGCCTGCTGACAACGTTGTCAGAGGGTCCGGCATGGGAAATGATCGGGGTGTGAGACCGACGATGAAGGATGTCGCCGCCGAGGCGGGCGTCGCGCTCAAGACCGTGTCCAGGGTCGTGAACAACGAGCCCGGGGTGAACGCCGCCACCGCTGACCGCGTCAGGGCCGCGATCGAACGGCTGGGCTACAGCCGCAACGAGAGCGCCAGGGTGCTGCGCCAGGGCAGGACGTCGAGCATCGGCCTGGTCATCGAGGACGTCGGCGACCCGTTCTACTCGGGGGTGAGCAGGGCGGTCGAGGACGTCGCGATCAGGCACGGCTCCCTGGTGCTGAGCGGCTCCTCGGCCGAGGAGCCCGCGAGGGAGCGGGAGCTGGTGCTCACCTTCTGCGCGCGAAGGGTCGACGGGCTCATCGTGGTGCCGGCCGGCGCCGACCACTCCTACCTGCGGTCGGAGCTGGCGGCGGGCACGCCGGCCGTCTTCGTGGACCGTCCGGCAGGGCCTGGCCTGGACGTCGACACGGTGCTCTGCGACAACAGGGGCGGGGCCCGCATGGCCACGGCCCACCTGCTCGCCCACGGGCACCGCAGGATCGCCTTCCTCGGGGACAGCCCCACCATCTTCACGGCGGGCGAGCGCGAGCACGGCTACCGCGAGGCGCTCGGCGACCTCGTGGACGAGCGGCTGATCTCGATGGCCCACCCCGAACTCGACAGGGTGCGCGCCGACCTCGACAGGATGCTCGGGATGGACGACCCTCCGACCGCGCTGTTCACCGGCAACGGGCGGCTGACGATGACGGCCCTGCGCGCGCTGGCCGGACGGCGGATGGCGCTGATCGGGTTCGACGACTTCGAGCTGGCGGACCTGCTGAGCCCGGGCGTGAGCGTCGTCTCCCAGGATTCGGCGGGCCTGGGCAGGGTGAGCGCGGAGCTGCTGTTCCGCAGGATCGCGGGCGGCGGCGGCCCCGCGGAGCGCGTCCAGCTGCCGGTGAGGCTGATCCCCCGAGGCTCGGGAGAGCTCCCGCCCGAGGCCCCGCGGAGTTCGTGAGCACAGAGCACGCGCGGCTCTCCCGGGCGCCACCTCGCCGCCCCGCGCGGGCGCCGGCCCGGTCACCGGCGCCCGCGGGACGCGGCGTGGTTTGCTCCCGCAACCCCCGAGCTCACCCCTTGAGCGCGCCCGCCATCAGCCCGCGCATGAAGAAGCGCCCGAGCAGCAGGTAGATCAGCATCGTGGGGATCGAGGCGAGCAGCGCCGCCGCCATCTGCTGGCTGTACGGCGTGGCCTGCGCCCCTGCGATGTTGTTCAGCATGACCGTGGTGGGCCAGCTCGTCGGGCCGGTGAGGAAGACCGCGAACAGGAAGTCGTTCCACAGCGAGGTGAACTGCCAGATGATCACTACGGCGAACGCGGGCGCCGACACCGGCAGCACGACCGACCAGTAGGTGCGCAGCATGCCCGCGCCGTCGACCCTCGACGCCTCGATCAGCTCGTCGGGGATCGTCACGTAGTAGTTGCGGAAGATGAGTGTGCAGATCGGGATGCCGTAGACGACGTGCGCGAGCACCAGCCCCGAGATGTCGCCGTACAACCCGATGTTCACCATGAGCTGGACCAGCGGGATCATCACCCCCTGATAGGGGATGAACATGCCGAACAGGAAGAGCGTGAACAGCACGTCCGCGCCGGGAAAACGCCATTTCGACAGCACGTAGCCGTTCATGGAGCCGAGCACGCACGACAGCAGCGACCCCGGCACGGCGAGCAACACGCTGTTCCAGATGCCGGGCGCCAGCTTCTCCCACGCCACCCGCCACGCCTCGAGGGTCCAGACCTGCGGCAGGTTCCAGGCCTGCGACGGGTTGGCCTCGGTGAGCGGCTTGAAGCTGGTGACCAGCAGCACGTAGATCGGGATCAGGAAGACGACCGCGAAGACGATCAGCAACCCACGGCGGAGGATCACGAGCGCCTCTCCTTGCGGACCGACCAGATCAGGTAGGGGATGACGAAGACCGCGACGCTCAGCACGATGTAGGAGGCGATGGTCGCGCCCTTGGCCGGGTCGTGGAAGTCGAAGACGGCCACCCACATGAACACGGCGGGCACGTCGGTGATGATCTGCTTGCCCGACACGGCCATGACCAGGTCGAACGTCTTCAGCGAGATGTGTCCGAGGATGATCAGCGCGGAGAGCGTGACGGGCCGCAGCAGTGGGAGCACGACGTGCCGGTAGACGCCCCACTCGGTGCAGCCGTCGACTCGGGCGGCCTCGCGCAGCTCCTCAGGGATGCCCCTGAACCCCGCGAGGAAGAGTGCCATGACATATCCGGACATCTGCCAGATGGCGGGGATCGCCATGGCGGCCATGCCCCAGTCCTGGTCCCTGAACCAGGCCCACTGAGGCAGGCCGACCACGTCGAACAGCCGGTTCAGGCCGACTGCCCTCTCGTCCTGGCCGGAGTTCATTAGCCAGCGCCACACGATGCCCGTCGCCACGAACGAGATCGCCATCGGGAAGAGGTAGATCGCCCTGAAGGTGCCCTCCCCCCTGATGCCCTTCTCCATCAGGAAGGCGAGGAACCAGCCGAGCACCAGCGCGCCGAGGACGAACACGACGGTGAACAGGATCGCGTGGTTGACCGACAGGTGCCATCGGGGCTCGTCCCAGATGTCGACGAAGTTCTGCAGCCCGACGAAGTTCCCCTCGGAGACCTCGTCGTGCTTGTCGGTCATCGCCAGGCTGAAGTTCCAGCCGAGCATGCCGTAGACGAACACGCCGATCGCGATGATCGAGGGCGTCACCAGCAGCAGCCCCGGCAACCAGGCGCGGGCCCGCCGCAGGGCGGACCCGCCTTTTCTCGCCATCACTGTGCCTGCCTCACTGGGCGTTGGCCGCCGCCGCGTCGACGAGGCCCTTCTGCAGCGCGGCCACGTCCTTGGTGCCGATGAACAGACCGACCGACTCGTTGATCGAGGCGAGCCAGGGCTGGCTGACGGCCACGCCGTGCTGGACGGATCCGGCCAGCTTGTTGGATGACCAGTCCTTCAGCGCGTCGCCCAGGTAGTCGGTGTAGAGGGCGGCGTCGGCGTCCTTGCGGGCGGGGATGGAGCCCTTCTTCGGATTGAAGGCGTCCTGCCCCTCCTTGCTGGCCGCGACCTTGAGCCACGCGACCGCGCCGTCCCTGTTCTTGGCGCCCTTGGGCAGGGTGAAGCTGTCGGACAGCCACATGTAGGTGCCCTCGGTGCCGGGCGAGGGGGCCCAGTCGAAGTCGGTCTTCGACTTCTTGCCGAGGCCGCCCTCCGGCGGGTTGTGGAAGTAGCCGTAGGCCCAGTCGCCCATGATGTTGAAGGCGGCCTGTCCCTCGGCCACCTGGGCGGCCGCCGGCTGCCAGTCGTCCTGCGGGTCGCCCGCGTAGGACATGATCTTGGCGAAGTCGTTCAGCGCCTTGGTGACCGCGGCCGAGCCCCAGTCGGCGCCTGGCTTGAACAACGCGTTGTAGGCGTCGGTGCCCAGCGAGCCGAGCAGGACGCTCTCCATCAGGTGGGTGACGGTCCACTCCGAGCCGATGGACAGCGGGATCTTGCCCTTGGCCTTGACCTTCTCCAGCGCCGCGATGAACTCCTCGATCGTCTTGGGCGCGGCCGCGACGCCCGCCTCCTTCAGGACGCTCGGGTTGAACCACAGGATGTTCGACCTGTGGATGTTGACCGGCACCGAGTAGATCTTGCCCTCGTGGCTGATCTGCTCGACGAGCTGGGCGGGGAAGGCGTCCTTGAGCTTGAGCTCGTCATAGAGGAAGGTGAGGTCCTCGAGGTCGCCCGCCTTGATGTAGCCCAGCAGCTCGGCGCCCGCGTGACCCTGGAAGGTGTCGGGCGGGGTGTCGGCCTGGAGCTTGGACTGCAGCAGCGCCTTGGCCTTGTCGCCCGACCCTCCTGCCACCGCCGCGTCGAAGAACGTGAGGTTGGGGTTCTCCTTCTCGAAGATCTCCTTCATGGCCTTCAGACCGTCGGCCTCGCCGGGGCCCGTCCACCAGGAGAAGACCTCCACCTGCTGTTTGCCGCCGCCACCCGTGCCCGACGCCTGGCCGGAGGGAGCCGGAGTGCCTCCCCCTCCGCCGCAGGCCGCCAGACCGAGCAGGGCCGCCATGGTGATGCCTGCCAGCCACCGTCGTCTCATCGCACACCGCTCCTTCACCACGGTCGGTGACAACGTTGTCAGTAGGGCCATCAACCCACTTCGCACTTGGCGACGTCAAGGCATGTGCGGATAACAGCTCGGCATATTCGGGGAGCGCTCTCTTTGCAGAGGCCCGATCGCCGGTCGGGCGCGCAGGCCACGCCACGCGTGGGCCGGAAGGCCGGCCGCCAGGCGCCGGCGGCCCAGCCACGCCACGGCGAGCCCCCCGGCTTCAGAGCGCCTCACGTATGTATGGCCATGTGTACTCGACCGGCGCCGCAGAAGGCTGGGCGGGCTCGAGCCCTGCGCGGCTCGAGCCCGCTGTCGCGCCCGCAGGACCACGACCTCCACCCCTCTGAGGAGGCCAGGCCCATCAGCGAACGCGACGTCTCGGGTGGATCGACAGGCCGTGCTCGCCCTGCGTGCGGGCGCCCCCGCACCTGGGTTCGCGATGCGCGCCGCCGGTCGATCACAGAGGCAACGCTAGGCCGAGCCCGCTCCTGGCACATGCTCCGAGATGGCCATTCGGGCATGTATCCGCGGGGGGTCAAGGGTGTGTAGAGAGGCGGTCGCCGTGTGGCCGCGTCACCTGAGCGGAGCGGGCACCTGTGTACGTGAGGGCCGGCCTCCCGGCCGCCTGCTCGCGCTCGCCCGGGCCGCGATCGGCGCGCCCCGGCGGTGCGTCCACGTCTGACTCGCGGCCGACGAAGTCGTTCGGTTCGGTGGGCGGCCTCAGGCGCACAGCGGCTTCTCCAGGGGGGAGGTGGCGTTACCGACAGTGTTACACCGATTACCCACACCGAGGCGATCTTATGCATGCGGGGCACGGCGGCGACGGGTGGCGGCGTGGCCCTTCCAACCGGCCCCTGGCGGGAAAGCTGTGGAGAATTGTCAGTGGCGCCGGTCACACTCCTTGTATGGCGGACGAGCCCCTCGAACTAGGCGAGACCTCCTTCTCCGACTGGCACGCCCACACCGACAAGATGACCGAGGTCGGCTTCCTGACCATCGCCAGGCGCCTGCCCGCCCTCGTGGGGCAGGCGATGCGCATGGCCTGGCGGGCCAGCCCCCGCGACACTGCGGCCACCATCGGCTTCAACCTGGCCGGCGGCATCTTCACCGCCTTCGGCCTGCTCGCCACGACAGGCGTGCTCGACGCGCTGTTCCGCGAGGGCCCCACGCCCGACAGGGTGCGCGCCGCGCTGCCCAGCCTGGCCCTGGTGGCGGTCGCCGCCGCGCTGCGCACGGTGACGCAGGCCGCGGCCGGCTGGGCGCAGTCGCGCCTCGACCCCCAGGTCTCCAGGCTCACCGAGGAACGTCTGTACGGTCTGACCAGCAGGGTCCCCCTGGCCGCCTACGACGACCCCGACTTCCACGACGCGCTCCAGCGGGCAAGGATGGCTACGCCGACCGCATCTACGTGCTCGACCACGGCAAGGTGGTGGAGGAGGGCACGCACCAGCAGCTGATGGCCGTCGAAGGGCTCTACGCCGACCTCTACACCCTGCAGGCGCAGGCCTACCGCTAGTCCAGCACCGCCTGCATGATCTGCCTGGCGACGGGGGCGGCCACGTCGCCGCCGAATCCGGCCCGCTCGACCACCACGCCGACCGCGACCCGCGGCTCGCCGGCTGGGGCGAAGGTGGTGAACAGCGCGTGGTCCTGGGCGCCCGGCAGGTTCTCCGCCGTGCCGGTCTTGGCCGCCACCTCCACCCCTGGGATGGCGGCGGCCGTCCCTGTGCCTCCAGGCTGGGTGACGCTGACCATCATGGCCGTGAGGGCGCCGGCGTCCTGGGCGCTCATGACGGAGCGCCACCGCGAGGGCTCGGCCCGCTCGACCACCGAGCCGTCCGGCAGGCGCACCTCCTCCACCAGGTACGGCCGCATCAGCGAGCCGTCGTTCGCCACGGCCGCCGCCATCATCGCGATCTGGAGGGGCGTCGCCCTGTCATCGAACTGCCCGATCGCCGACATGGCCGTCTGCGCCTGGTCCATGCCTGCCGGGTAGACGCTCCGCGCGACCGGCATCGGCACGGTCAGGCTGTCGTCGTCGAACCCGAACGCCTCCGCCTGCCGGCGCAGCACGTCCTGTCCGAGGTCGAGGCCCATCCTCGCGAAGGCGGTGTTGCAGGACATCTGGAAGGCGTAGGCCAGCGGTGGGTGCCCGTCGCCGCACGCCTCGCCGCCTGCGTTGCCCAGGTCGATGGAGGTGCCGGGCAGCGGCATGCGGGCGGGCGCCTCGACCTGCGAGTCCGGCGTGTACCTGCCCGAGGTCAGCCCCGCGGCGGTGGTGACGATCTTGAAGGTGGAGCCTGGCGGGTAGTTCTGGTTGATCGCCCTGTTGAGCAGCGGCTGGCCGGGGTCCTTGCGCAACTGCTCGTCGGCCCTGGCCAGCTTCTCGCTGTCGAAGGTGGTGTAGAGGGTGGGGTCGTAGGACGGGTAGGAGACCATGGCCAGGATGGCGCCCGTGGCCGGATCCATCGCGACGGCGGCTCCGCGCCTGCCGGTCGCGGCCAGCCCCGCGTAGGCGGCCCGCTGGGCCCGCGCGTCGATCGTGGTCCGCACGTCGGCGCCCTCGATCGTGCCGTCCCTCACCAGCGCGCGCACCCGCACCCTGGCATCGCTGCCCGACAGCCTGGCGTCCTCCGCCCGCTCCAGTCCCGTGGTGGTGTAGAGGGAGGCGTACCCCGTGACGGCGGCGTAGAGGTTGCCCTCGGGGTAGGTGCGGCGGTACCTGTAGCCGGCGTCGCTCGCCCTGCGGCTGCCCGCGATGACCGTGCCGTCGGCGGTGAGGATCCTGCCGCGCGGATGGTCGAACTTGGCGATCAGCGTGCGCTGGTTGCGCGGGTCGGCGTTCAGCGTCTGCGCTCTGAAAGCCTGGATGACCGTGACGTTGCCGAGAAGGGCGAACATCATCACCGCGCACACCAGCGCCACGCGACGCAGCGGGATGTTCATTCGTCTCGCCCGGGGTCCGGCCATACCTTCCGGTCTAACAACCGCAACCCCAAGCGCGTGCTACAGCACGCTGCGATAGTAGGAAATCTTGTTGTGGATGTAGCGCTGGCGCTCGGCCAGGTTGTCGATCTGGTCCCTGACGCGCCGGTCGTGCTCCTCCAGCAGCGCGATCCTGTCGGCGATGGTGTGGTCGCCCGCGCGCACCAGCTCGGCGAAGCGCAGCATCTCGGCGATCGGCATGCCGGTGTCGCGCAGGCATCTGATCGTGCCGAGCCATCCGAGGTCGTCCTCGGAGAACCTGCGCTGGCCCGCGGAGTTGCGGTCTACGGGGGCCAGGAGGCCGATCTTCTCGTAGTAGCGAAGGGTGTCGATGCTGAAGCCGGTCTCCTCGACCACTTCAGCAGGGGTGTAGACGCTCACGGGGCCGATCCTCCCACCTGGAGTGGGCTCCAGGTCAACCGCTTGACATGGAGTGCGCTCCAGGTCGCACAGTCTCGGCCATGAACATCGCACTCGGCACCATCGACTTCGGCACCAGGGTCGGCCTGAAGGACACCTTCGCGCTCCTCGACCGCTTCGCCGAGGCGGGCGGCACGATGATCGACACGGCGAACAACTATCCGTTCTGGAACGAGGGATGCACCGGCGACGAGAGCGAGGCTGCCATCGGGGCCTGGCTGGCCGCGCGCGGCAACCGTGACAGCGTCGTGCTCAGCACCAAGGTCGGCGGACGGCCGACGATCACGGGAGACACGACGCTCGGCTCGGCGGAGGGGCTGTCGGCCAAGGCCGTACGCGCCGGCGTGGAGGGGAGCCTGCGGCGGTTGGGGACCGACTACGTCGACGTGTACTGGTCGCACATCGACGACAGGTCCGTCCCGCTGGAGGAGTCTCTCGGGGCCTTCGACGAGCTGGCGCGGGCCGGCGCCATCCGCAGGCTCGGCGCGAGCAACATGGTGACGTGGCGGCTCGAACGGGCGAGGAACCTCGCCGCGGCCCACGGCTGGATGCCCTACACCGCGCTGCAGCTGCGCCACACCTACCTGCGTCCGAGGCCCCTGACCAGGCTTCCCGAGAGCGGGCACGTCCTGGCCACCGACGAGAGCCTGGCCTACGCGCGAGAGGAGAGGGACCTCACGCTGTGGGTGTACAACACGCTGATGTCAGGCGCCTACACCAGGGCCGACCGGCCCGTTCCCGAGTTCTACGACCACAGCGGGACCACGGGACGGCTGCGGGCGCTGCGCGAGGTCGCGGACGAGCTGGGCGCCACGCCCAACCAGGTGGTGCTGGCGTGGCTGCTGGCCCAGGGTCTGGTGCCGATCGTGGGAGCGACGACGACGGCCCAGCTGGACGAGGCCATCGGCGCCGCAGGGATCACGCTCGACGAGGCGCTCATGGCGCGTCTGGACGAGCCGCGCTGAGGTGCTCGGCGAGGTAGCGGCGCACCAGCTGCTTGCACTCGGCGATCAGCGCGGCGTCGCCCTGGGGGTGGGTGCGGAAGGCCAGCTTCAGCACCGCGTCGGCCGCCTCGACCGCCACGCGCAGGGCCAGGTCGAGACCCTCCCCCGCCGGCTTGTCGTGCAACCCCGCGACCAGGGCGCGCAGCCGCTGGGCGACCACGGCGCTGTTCTCCAGGGCGCTGTCGAGCATGTGGTTGGTGCCCTGCAGCGCCGGGCCCCCCGGGGAGGGCAGCACCTCGCCGAAGTCGACCACCGCGAAGCCCGGCGTGGTGCGTTTCATCGCCACGAACTCGTCGATCGCCAGGTCGGACAGCTGCGACCAGTGCGCGGGCTCGGCCGCGGCGATCCTGTCGGTGACCCTGACGAGAAACCTGTCGAGGTTGCGCATCGCGAGCGCCCTGACCAGGCCCTGCTTGTCGGGGAAGAACTGGTAGAAGGTGCCGATGGGCACCTCGGCCCTGCGGGCGACCTCCTTGGTGGTCAGCCCGTCGTAGCCCACCTCCTCCAGCAGCGTGGCGCACTCGTCGAGCATGCGCTCGACCCGCTCGGCGCTGCGGCGCTGGGAGGGACGGCGGCGCAGAGTACTCGTCATACCCCTCATCCTGGCCCATGTTTAGGATGACCAACTATGTTCCTGTGGGGTACGGCCACCGCCGCTTACCAGATCGAGGGCGCCGCAGACGAGGACGGCCGCGGCGCCTCCATCTGGGACACCTTCGCCCGCCAGCCCGGCAGAACCCGTGACGGGCACACCGGTGACGTGGCCTGCGACCACTACCATCGCTGGCCTGAGGACCTGGCGCTCATGTCGGACCTCGGCGTCAACGCCTACAGGTTCTCCCTGTCGTGGCCGAGGATCCAGCCCGAGGGGTCGGGGCCGGTCAACCCGAAGGGCCTCGACTTCTACGACCGGCTCGTGGACGGGCTGTGCGAGCGCGGGATCACCCCGCTGCCCACGCTCTTCCACTGGGACCTGCCCCAGGCCCTGGAGGACGGGGGCGGCTGGCTGAACCGCGACACCTCTCACCGTTTCGCCGACTACGCCGCGACCGTGGCCGAACGTCTCGGCGACCGGGTGCGCGGCTGGATCACGCTCAACGAGCCGTTCGTGCACATGGTGTTCGGCTACGCCATGGGCGTGCACGCTCCCGGCCACACCCTCATGCTCGACGCCCTCCCCGTCGCCCACCACCAGCTGCTCGGGCACGGGCTGGCCGTGGGGGCGCTGCGGGCGGCCGGGGCCGAGCGGGTGCTGATCACCAACAACTGCACGCCTGTCTGGGCGGAGGACGCCGCCGCGGGCGACGCCTACGACATCCTGCACAACCGCCTGTTCAACGATCCGGTGCTGCTGGGCTCCTACCCCGACCTGTCGGCGTACGGTGTGACGCTCGACTGCGTGCGCGAAGGGGACCTGGAGATCATCTCCGCTCCGCTCGACGGGCTCGGCGTCAACTACTACAACCCGACGCGGATCGGCGCCCCTACCGACGACTCGCTGCCGTGGACCGACCTCGGCATCACCGGCTACCCCACCACGGCTTTCGGCTGGCCCGTCGTCCCCGACGGCCTGCGCGAGCTGCTCGTCGGCCTGCGGGCGCGCTACGGCGACGCGCTGCCTCCCGTGTACGTCACGGAGAACGGCTGCTCCTACCCCGAGCTCGACGACCAGGCCCGCGTCGACTTCCTCGACGGTCACCTCGCCGCCCTCCGCGCCGCCCAGGACGAGGGCGTCGACGTGCGCGGCTACTTCGTCTGGTCGCTGCTGGACAACTTCGAGTGGGCCGAGGGCTACCACCAGCGCTTCGGACTGGTCCACGTCGACTTCCCCACCGGCCGCCGCACGCCCCGCGCCTCGTACCACTGGTACAAGGACTTCCTCGCCCGCCAGTAGCCCGCCGCCGCGCCCCCCCGGCGGGCCCACGCCCGCTCCACGCGCCCCCGACCGTGGCCGGCATCCCCGACGACGGGGAGGACCTGTGCGACGGCGGGCGGCAGGCCTGTGCCGCCAGACGGCCGAAGGAGTGGCCCACGCCCTGGAGACCTGCGCCGCTCCAGGGCCCACGTCACCGGGCGGGCGCGGAAGGCCGGCTCAGAACACCGACACGTGGACGTGGTCCCAGTGGTTGGCGGTGACGCCGCCGCGGTTGGACATCATGTCCCAGCCGCCGCCGGTGCGGATGTCGTAGTAGCGCTGCTTCCAGATGATGTACATCACCCCGTAGCGCGAGCCGTTGGCGATGAGCCACTGCGCCAGCTCGTCGCCCCTGGCCAGGTTGGCGCCCGTGGCCATGCTCCCGCCCGGGCTCATCATGAAGTCGCACGCGCGGCCCTTGCCGTGCTCGCCCGGGTCGCCGACGCGCAGGCAGCCGACGCCGTAGAACATCGGGAAGTTGCGCATGACCTCGTCGCGCAGCGTGATCATGCGCTGGGTGAGACCCGAGGCGCTTCCTGGCTGCTGGATGCCGTACTTGGCCAGGAGCTTCTCGATGTCGCGCCGCTTGGACTGCATCTTCTTGATGTCGCGCTCGAGGTCGTCGATCTTCTCGTCGGCGTCCTTCTTCGCCTTCTGCGCGTCGGCGACCATCGCCTCGACGCGGTTGAGCGTGGAGGTGCGCTCCGCGGCCAGATAGGCCATGTTCGCCGCCTGCCCGAGCACCTGGTACGGCTCGCCGCCCGTGGTGAAGAGGCTGGTGCCGTCGAGCGGCCCCTGGATGTAGGTGGTCTGCGCGATCTGGGTCACCTCGACCCTGGCGGCGGCCAGCGACGCCTTGAGGTTGGCCGCCCTCTCGGTGGCCCGCTTGGCCGACAGCCTGGTGTCCTCGAGGCTCTCGATCGTGCCCCGGTAGACGGTGTTGAGCGCCGTGGCCTGCTTGGTGAGTTTGCGCAGCTTGGACTGACTGTCGGGGTCAGCGGCCGCCACGTGCGGGAGGGGGGTGGCGAGCAGCGCGACGAGAGTGGCGGCGAGCACGGCACGACGCCCTGATCTCACGCTCGTCCTCCCCTCATAGACGGAGCGACTATAGAAGATGATCTTGATGCTTGCCACCCGAACCATGGAACTCGTGCGCCTTTGGCGAAGTATCTACCACTTTGTCGGGTGGCAGGCCAACAGTTGGGTCTTGCCGAGACCATCGCCGAGGGCGACATTGCGAGCATCCCGTCTTCTGCAAAGGGGCAGAACTTGGCTCGAACATTCACCCTCATCGCGGCCGTGACCGCCTGCCTCGCCACCTCCCTCGTGGCGGGCCAGGCCGTCGCCTCCGAAGACCCTCCGTTACCCCCGTCGGACAGGATCGAGCTCTACCAGCTCGACGCCACTCCCGGCACGGGACAGGCGCTCGCGGAGAGCGGCATCGACGTCGTGCGGAAGGAAGCCGCCGCGGGCAAGGAGCACATCGAGTTCACCGCGGACCAGGGCGACCTGGCCAAGGTCGGCAAGCTCGGCCACAAGCCGGAGCCCGTGCGCAACCCGCAGGGGCAGACCCAGCTGGAGGCCGCCAGGGCGCAGGCCTCGGGCGGCTACACGGTCTTCCGCAGTTACTCCGAGCAGGGCGGCATCGCCGACCAGCTACGGGCCATCGCCGACGCCAACAAGGACGTCGTCAAGCTGCAGTCGATCGGCAAGACGATCAAGGGCCAGGACATCCTCGCGGTCAAGGTGACCAGGCACGCGAGGACGCTACGCGACGGGGCCAAGCCCGCGGCGCTCTACTCGGCCACCCAGCACGCCCGCGAGTGGATCGCCACCGAGGTCGACATGCGGCTGCTGAAGCACGTGGTCGCCAACAAGCAGGCGCTGGCCGACCTGCTCAGGACGACCGAGCTGTGGTTCGTCCCCGTGGCCAACCCCGACGGCTACGACTTCACCTTCACCGAGGGCAACCGCCTGTGGCGCAAGAACCTGCGCGACAACAACGGCGACGGGCAGATCGCCAGCGGCGACGGCGTGGACCCCAACCGCAACTTCCCGACCAACTTCCACTACGACGAGGAGGGCGCCTCCAGCATCCCCAGCAGCGAGACCTACAGGGGCACGGGCCCGGCCAGCGAGCCCGAGACCAAGGCCATGGACGGGCTGATGCGGCGCATCAGGTTCGCCCTCCAGCTGAACTACCACTCCTTCGGCCCGCTGCTGCTCTATCCCGCGGGCTGGCAGATGTACACCGAGACCGCGGACAACCCGGTCTACGAGGCGCTCAGCGGCACCGACGCCAAGCCCGCCGTACCGGGGTACAACCCCGGCCTCGCCGCCGGAGAGCTGTACATCACCAACGGCGACACCAACGACCGCGCCCACGGCGAGTACGGCACGCTGTCGTGGACGCCCGAGCTGAACGAGGGCTGCGAGGGCTGCGGCTTCGTCTTCCCCGACGACGAGGCACTGGTGCAGGCGGAGTTCGAGAGGAACCTCCCCTTCGCCCTCGACATCGCCAGGTCGGCCGCCAACCCGGTGGAACCCGTCACCCACCTCGGCAACAAGACGCCCGACTTCGTCGTCGACCCCTTCGAGGTCAGCCACGGCAGGGACCAGGTGGTGGAGGTCAACGCCAAGCGCAAGCTGGGGCCCGTCGTCGTGCAGTACCAGGTCAACGGCGGACGCACCAGGACCGCCCTGACCACCGAGTGGAAGGGCGGCGAGCGCTACGGCAAGGGCTACGACGTCTACTACCACCGGCTGCGCGGCAAGATCAGCGGCACCAAGCCGGGTGACAGCGTCAAGGTCTGGTTCAGGTCGCTGACCAAGCAGAGCGCGAACTTCACCTACAAGGTGGCCGACGACATCGGCGGCAAGGTGCTCATCCTGGCGGCCGAGGACGTCACGGGCATCAGCCCCGTCCAGGGCGTGACGGAGTCGAAGTACGTCGACGACTACGCCAAGGCCGTCTCCGAGGCCGGATACAGCTCCGACGTCTACGACATCGACAGGAACGGCCGCAAGGCCCCGCACCCGCTGGGCGTGCTCAGCCACTACAAGGCCGTGATCTGGGAGACCGGCGACGACATCAACCCGCGCACCCCCGAGCAGGTGCCCGGCACCATCGCCAGGCACAGCGTCGAGACCGAGCTCGCGGTCCGCGACTACCTCAACGAGGGCGGCAAGCTGCTGTCGGCGGGCAAGTACGCCCATTACGCGCGCCACGCCAACCAGGGCTTCTTCTTCCAGCCCGACGCGGCGCTCGGCGAGTGCGTGACAGCCACCACCCCGCCGTGCTTCGAGCTCAACAACGACTTCCAGCAGTACTGGCTGGGGGCATACATCTGGTTCGACAACGGCGGCACGAGCCCGCAGACCCACGAGCCGTTCGGGCTCAAGGGCGCCGAGGGCCCGTTCGCCGGTTTCACCGCCACGCTCAACGGCGGCGACTCGGCGGACAACCAGGACCACAACAACTCGTGGGTGGCCACCTCGGCGATCCTGCCGGTGACGACCTTCCCGCAGTTCGAGAGCAGGGCGGGCATCACGTGGGACAGGCCGGGCGGCCCGTTCGACCCGCACACGGGCGCGTGGGACGTGCAGAGCGGCATCGCCGACGCCTCGTGGAAACGCCTGACCAAGACCATCGACCTGACCGGGAAGACCAGCGGTGACCTGACGTTCTGGGCCTCGCTGGACACCGAGGCCGACTGGGACTTCTTCACCGTCGAGGCGCACACCGTCGGCCAGGACGACTGGACGACGCTGCCCGACGTGAACGGGCACACCAGCCAGTCCACGGGTTCGAGCTGCGCCACGCCCAACGGCCAGCACTGGCGGACCATCCATCCGTTCACCACCCGCTACCAGGGACCGAACTGCGAGCCGACGGGCAGCAGCGGCGCCTGGCACGCCGCCTCGGGCAACTCGGCGGGCTGGCAGCAGTGGAAGATCGACCTGACTCCCTACGCGGGCAAGAAGGTCGAGATCTCGCTGTCCTCCATCACCGACTGGAGCACCCACCAGGCCGGTGTCTTCCTCGACGACGCGAAGGTCACGCTCGACGGCGCGGTGGCCGAGGAGACCTCCTTCGAGTCCGACTTCGGCGGCTGGAGCGCGAGCGGCCCGCCGCCCGGCTCGGGTCCGCTGTTCAACAACTGGATCCGCACCGACAAGGTCTTCGACGAGGGCGGCGGCATCCTCACCAAGGACACCGTGCTGCTCGGGTACGGCGTCGAGGGCGTCACCACGCAGGCCCAGCGCACCGACCTGGTGAAGCGGTCGCTGGCCTACCTGATCGGCGACCCCAGGTAACCCGCCGGGGGGTACGGCTCGCCGAGCCGTACCCCCCTTGCGTGCCCGCACAGAACATGATTCGGTCTCCCTGGGAACCAAGCACTCGGTCAAGCGGGAAGGTCACGACATGCGCCAGCACGACACGCTGTTCATCGGGGGCGAATGGGTGGCCCCCGCGGGATCAGGGACGATCGAGGTCGTCAACCCGCACACCGAGCAGGTCATCGGCCGCGTGCCCGACGGCACGCCCGCCGACATGGACCGCGCCGTGGCCGCCGCCCGCGAGGCCTTCGACCACGGCCCCTGGCCGCGCCTCAGCTTCGCCGAACGGGCCGAGGCGATCGGCAGGCTCGCCGAGATCTACGCCGCCAAGCAGGGCGAGATGGCCGCGCTCATCACCGAGGAGATGGGCTCGCCCATCACCTTCTCGCAGCTGGCCCAGGCCCCCCAGCCGCTGGGCATGCTGCAGTACTACGCCGAGTACGGCAGGACCTTCCAGCAGGAGGAGCAGCGTCCTGGCCTGTTCGGCCCCTCCACCGTGCGCAGGGAGCCCGTGGGCGTCGTCGCGGCCGTGGTGCCGTGGAACGTCCCGCAGTTCGTCTCCATGACCAAGATCGCGCCCGCCCTGCTGGCCGGGTGCACGATCGTGCTCAAGCCCGCCCCCGAGACCCCGCTCGACGCCTACCTGCTGGCCGAGATGGTGCAGGAGGCCGGCATCCCCGGCGGCGTGCTCAACATCGTCCCCGCGGGACGCGAGAGCGGCGAGCACCTGATCTCCCACCCCGACGTGGACAAGGTCGCCTTCACCGGATCCACGGCGGCGGGCCGTCGCATCGCCGCGATCTGCGGCGAGCAGCTCAAGCGCTGCAGCCTCGAGCTGGGCGGCAAGTCGGCGGCGATCGTGCTCGACGACGCCGACCTCGGCGCCAGCATGGGCATGCTCGCCATCGCCTCGCTCATGAACAACGGCCAGGCGTGCGTGGCGCAGACCCGCATCCTCGCCTCGCACCGCCGCTACGACGAGGTCGTCGAGGCCGTGGCGGGCATGGTCACCTCGCAGGCCGTCGGCGACCCCTCCGACCCCGCCACCGGCATCGGCCCGCTGGTCGCCAAGCGCCAGCAGGAGCGCGTCGAGGGTTACATCAAGATCGGCATGGACGAAGGCGCGAAGGTCGTCGTCGGCGGCCTCGACCGCCCCCACGACCGGGGCTGGTACGTCGCGCCCACCGTCTTCTCCGGCGTCACCAACGACATGCGCATCGCCCGCGAGGAGATCTTCGGCCCGGTGCTCGCGGTCATCCCCTACGAGGACGAGGCCGACGCCATCCGCATCGCCAACGACAGCGACTACGGCCTGGCCGGCACGGTCTGGACGGCCGACGCCGACCACGGCATGGACGTGGCCCGCCAGGTGCGCACCGGAACCTACGGCGTCAACTGCTTCATGCTGGAGGCCAACGTGCCCTTCGGCGGCTACAAGGCCAGCGGCGTGGGCCGCGAGCTCGGCCCCGAGGGCCTGTCGAGCTACCTGGAGTACAAGACGATCTCCAGGCTCGGCTGACCGTTCCAGGCTCCGGTACGGCGTGCCGTACCGGAGCCCGCTGGCCGAGTTGCACCCAGCGCGCCCCCGCGACGCTGGGCGTTCGCCCGCGGCAGCGTGATGCCCCGCGTCCGCCGTGGGCGGTCCCCTCGCGAGTTGCTGCCGTACGTCCTAGGTAGACGCGATTCATGCGGGAAAGGTTCGATCTTTCGTCGCATTAGTTGAAATCCATCCGCCGACGCGGCGGATGAGCGCCGGAGTGGCCGCCGATTCGGCATGGCCGTAACCGGGCTCGATCCACAGCTCCTTGGGCTCACGGGCCGCGTCGAACACCTGGTGGGCGTGGTCGACGGGGAAGAAGGTGTCGGCGTCGCCGTGCACCACGAGCAGCGGGGTCGGCGAGATCAGCCCCGCCGCCTCGTGGGGCGCCATCGGGACAGGGTCCCACCGGCCCCTGGCGATCCTGGTGCGCTTGACCATCCGCGCCGCCCACCTGCCCACAGGCCGCTCGATCGCCCAGTGCACCTGCCGCATGGGCTTGGTGCCCCTGTAGTACCACCGGGCGGGGCCGCTGACCGCCGCCACCGCGTCCACGCCGCGGTAGAGGGCCGCGTGCCGTAGGGCGACCGCCGCGCCCATCGAGAAGCCCACGACGGCGACGCAGGAGTAGCCGATGATCCTCGCGTGCCGTACGGCCGCGTCGAGGTCGAGCACCTCCAGGTCGCCCACCGTCGTCTCGCCGCCCGAGTGGCCGTGACCGCGGAAGTCGAAGGCCACCACCCCTCCGAAGCCGCTGAGCACGTGCACGATGCGGCGCGCGGTGCGGTCACGCCACGAGCCGGTGAAGCCGTGTGCCACCACGATGCCCAGATCGCCTCTGCCTCGCGAAGGGGTGTGCGCGGCGTCGATCCGCACGCCGTCGTCGGTCCTGAGCATGACGGGGAAGTTGGCGGCGAAAGACATAGGGCGAGCTTATGATCCCTTGAGTTCCCGGCTGCCGATGACCTGCCTGATGCGTGAGTCCTCCGCCGCCTTGATGGCGTCGTCGGAGTCGGAGATCATGATGCGCGCGGCGCTGGCCCTGATGTGCTCGTCCACCTCGAAGCCGGCGGGCAGCACCGTGACGATGGCCCCCACGGCGATCGCGCCGTCCACCGCCGCGCTGAGGTGCTCTCCCCGGGGCAGGCAGACGACCACCCGATCACCGGGGCGCAGCCCTCGGCTTCGGAGCAGGTCTTCTGTGCTCATGCGCTCAGGCTAGGGAGCGCGCTTCGCCCGCACATGGGGCGTAATATGCAGACCGTTATGCAGAACCCAGGTTGTGCTCGACCGCCCAGAGTGCGATCTGCGAACGCGAGGTGAAGCCCAGCTTCTCCATGATGTTGGCGATGTGCCTGGCGACCGTGGCGGGGCTGATGACCAGCTCGTCGGCGATGGCCCTGTTCGACAGGCCGCGGGTGAGCAGCCCTGCGATCTCCTGCTCCCTGGCGGTGAGCACGGGGTGCGGCACCTCCGCCACGGCGGGAACGGGAAGCGGGCCCTGCTCGCGCCTGCCGTCCAGAATGAGGCGGGCGATCTCGACCGGGTCGAGCTCCCTTCCGCGCGACCACTGCAGCGCCGTACGGCCCTCCCCCAGCCTGTCGCGGGCGCGCGCGAGCACCTGCTCGATCCTGCCCGACGCCACGGGCTCGCCCATCTCCTCGGCGAGGGCGACCGCGGCGGCCGAGGCGAGCACCGAGCCCTGGACGTCGTCCTCGACGTCGGCCAGGCGCGAGAGCACCCGCAGGACCCTGGCCATGCCCAGCCGCTGGCCGGTGCTCTGCGCCAGCGCGAGGCACTCGGCCAGCAGGCTCCGCGCCGTGACGTGGTCGCCGCGCGCGATCGCGACCTTGGCCACCATGACCAGGCAGCGCTCCATCTCGACCCTGTTGTCCAGCTCGTCGAAGATGGCCGCGGCCGCCCTGTAGTGGGTCACGGCCGCCTCGGTGTCGCCGCGCCACTCGGCCACCGCGGCCAGCTGGCTGGTGGCCATCGCGACGTGCCAGGGGTGCCCGTTCTCCTTGGCGACGGCCAGCGCCTCGCCCGCGTGCCGCTGCGCGAGCCTGAGCTGCCCCTTGACGCCCGCCAGCACGGCCAGGCACGACTGCGCGATGACGCGGTTGAAGGTGTCGTCGTGCTGCCTCGTGGTCGCCACGACCTCGTCGAAGTGCCGCTCGGCCCTGTCGAACTGGCCGGTGCGCAGCAGCAGGACCCCCGCGACGTTCAGCGTGACGCCCTTGCCCAGGCTGTGCGGGACCTTCTCCTGCTCCTTGAGCGCCTCGGCGACCACCCGCTCACAGCCCGCCAGGTCGTCCCTCGCCTCCATGCCGTAGGCCAGAGCGCCCTTGCAGAGCGCGACCACCTCGGGCGGCACGCCGGTGAGGTCGAGCAGCAGGAGCCTCTCGAACCAGTCGACGCCTTCGGCGATCTCCCCGTGGACGGCCAGCATGGCCGAGGCCACGTAGGCCAGGCGCAGCCCGAGCAGGGCGTTGCCGGACTCCACCGCCCAGTCGACCGCCACCCTGCAGTCGTCGACCAGGTTCCTCGAGCGCACGAAGTACCGCCTGCGCTCCTGCCACGAGGCGCGCGGCGCGGCCAAGCCCGCTTCGAAGCAGCGCTCCTCCATCTCGCAGACCACCTGCAGGTGGCGATCGCGGAACCAGCCGTGCTCGTCCTCCTTGCGCAGCAACCGGCCGGCGAACTCCTTGATCGTCTCCAGCAGCCGGTAGCGGCCGCCGTCGGCCAGCAGCAGCGACTTGTCCACCAGGCCGCCGAGCAGGTCGAGCACCTCCTCGCGGGGCAGCAGCCGCTCGTCGGCGCACACCTGCTCGACCAGGTCGAGGTCGAAGTGCCCGGCGAAGACCGACAGCCGCCGCAGCAACACCCGCTCCTTGGCCGTGAGCAGGTCGTGGCTCCACTCCACGGTGGCGAGCAGCGTGCGCTGGCGGGCGGGCGCCGTACGGTCGCCGGTGGTCAGCAGCCTGAACCTGTCGCCGATCCGGTCGGCGATCTGCGCGGGGCTCAGCATCCTCGTGCGGGCCGCGGCCAGTTCGAGCGCGAGCGGGAGCCCGTCGAGCGCCACGCAGAGCCTGGCGACGTCGTCGAAGTCGCCGGCGGCCAGGCGGGTGCCCGCGGCCATGGCCCTGTCGGTGAACAGCAGCACGGCCTCGGCGTCGGGGTGGCGCGCGTCGGGCAGGTCGAGCGGGGGGACCCGCCAGACCAGCTCGCCGGGGATGCGCAGCGCCTCCCTGGTCGTGAGCAGGATGCGCAGGTCGGGACAGCCGGCGAGCAGTTCGGCCACCAGTTCGGCGCAGCGCTCGACGACCTGCTCGCAGTTGTCGAGCAGCAGCAGGGCCCGCGCGCCGCGCAGCCGTACGCGCAGGCCGTCGAGAGCGGGGCGCGAGCGCTCCTCCCTGACCCCGAGCACGGTCGCGATCTCGTGCGCGACCAGGTCGGGGCTGGTGATCCTGCCCAGCTCGACCAGCCACACGCCGTCGGGGAACTCGCCGACGACGCTGCCCGCCACGCGCAGCGCGAGGCGCGTCTTGCCGATGCCGCCCACACCGCAGAGCGTGACCAGGCGCTGGTCACGCAGCAGCCCGCGCAGTTCGTCGACGTCGCGGGCGCGGCCGACGAAACGGTTGGGTTCAGCCGGGAGGTTATGCGATGTCATGCCTTCAACCGGGTATATGGGGCAGGCGTCACCGCGAGTGTGCATGCGATCACTCGGTCGCACAAGCGGTTCCGGGTCCAGCAGCGGCGCGCTCTCATCTTCGCGTACATCGAGCGGCATCTCCGGGCTTTCGATCTCTTCCAGGACCCTCGCCCACCTCCGGCGGGGACATGGTGCTACAAAACTCCTATCGTTGTCTCATGACGCTGCTCGACCTGCTCCACGCCGACGACGGCACCGACGCGGCGAGCGAGCGGATCCTCGACGCGGCCTACGCGCGGTTCCTGGCGTACGGGGTGCGGGGCACGACCATGGACGACGTCGCCAGGCAGGCGGGGCTGTCGCGCATCACCGTCTACCGGCGCTTCTCACGCAAGAACGACCTCATCCAGGGCGTCATCCTGAGAGAGTTGCGCCGATTCCTGCGCGACTTCGAACAGGCGGTCGCGGGGCTGCCCACGCCTGCCGAGCAGGTCGTGGAGGGGTTCGCGGTGACGCTGCGCCTGGTGCGCGGCCACTCCCTGCTCGGCCGCCTGCTCGCGGGCGAGCCCGAGACGATCCTGCCGCACCTGACCACGGGCGCCGAGCCGTACATGGCGGTGGCCAGGCGGTTCGTGGCCTCGCACCTCGACTCGCCGGACGCCGAGGCGATCGCGGAGATGTTCATCAGGATCTCCCTGTCGTTCCTTCTGACGCCGTCGTCGGCGATTCCGCTGGAGAGCGACGAGCAGGCCAGGGCCTTCGCCCGCCGCCACCTGGTGCCCTTCCTCAGCGCGGGCGGCGCTGAAGCGCGCCCTCCCGCCTGAGCCTGACACCCAGCGCGATCACCCACGGCAGCGTCGGCAGCCAGCCGCCGAGCGCCCACACCGGTACGGCCAGCAGCGCCCCCGCCAGCACCACGTTGACCCGCACGACCCCGCTCACCCGCAACGCCCTGAGGAGGGCGTCCCCCATGAAGAGCCAGGCGAGCGCCGCGCCTGCCGCGCAGAGCATCGCGGTCCAGACGATCCTGGACAGGGCGGGCGCGACGAACGGGATCATCTCGGACCCCAGGCTCGACATGACAGGCACGACGAACAGGGCCAGAGAGGCAAGGCCCGCGCGAAAGCGCAGGTTCCGGTCGTCCAGGCCTGCGTAGAAGGCCCTGACCGTGGCGATCCGCCCGCGGGCCACCTCAGCGGGCGGCTGTCCCCTCAGCCTGACCACGGCGGCCCAGCCCGCCACGCACGCGGCGACCGCGAGGAGCACGCCGGGCGCGCCTCCCCTCGGCAGGTGGTCGAGGCCGGTGACCCGCTCTCCGACGACCTCGAACACGCTCGTCAGGAGAAGGAGGCAGAAGACCCACGCCCCGCGGGTGTCGCGCCGAGGCGGGGCGGGAGCCGGCCGTTCGAGCAGCGGGGTGTAGCGGCCGCCCAGCGCCTCCGCCTGTCGCGCCTGCTCCTCGAAGGAACGACCCTCATGATCCAGGATCAGCGCCTTCAGCAACAGCGGCTCCGGATCGCAGGGCGCGTCGGATATCAGTCGATCCACGTACGAATGCGCCCAGGGGAAACGACCCTTGTCGAGCAGGTGACGGACATGCCGCAGATGGGGGGACACAGGGTGAAGTGTGCCTCGTTCTGCCCACCGCACCAAGGGTGGTAACGGGATCAACTAAACTGGGTGTGTCGCGACGTCCCGCGGCCAGCTTCCACGAACCCAGAGTGAGACCTCATCATGCCTTTGAACAGCCGCGACGACCTGCGGAACATCGCGATCATCGCGCACGTCGACCACGGCAAGACCACTCTCGTGGATGCCATGCTCTGGCAGTCAGGCGCCTTCCGCGCCAACCAGGACGTCGACGATCGCGTCATGGACTCCAACGACCTCGAGCGCGAGAAGGGCATCACCATTCTCGCGAAGAACACCGCCGTCAAGCACGGCGACATGACGCTCAACATCATCGACACCCCTGGGCACGCCGACTTCGGTGGCGAGGTCGAGCGCGGCCTTTCGATGGTCGACGGCGTGGTCCTGCTCGTCGACGCCTCCGAGGGCCCGCTGCCGCAGACGCGGTTCGTGCTGCGCAAGGCGTTCGCCGCGAAGATGCCTGTCATCCTCTGCATCAACAAGGTCGACCGCCCCGACGCCCGCATCAAGGAGGTCGTCGACGAGGTCTACGAGCTCTTCATGGACCTCGACGCCACCGAGGAGCAGATCGACTTCCCGATCGTCTACGCCTCGGCCAAGGCGGGTCGCGCCTCGCTGAACCGTCCCGACGACGGCGGGCTGCCCGACTCCGAGGACCTCGAGCCGCTCTTCGACGTCATCAAGTCGACGATCCCCGCGCCGACCTACGACCCGAGCGCGCCGCTGCAGGCCCACGTCACCAACCTCGACGCCTCGTCCTACCTGGGCAGGATCGCGCTGTGCCGCATCCACCAGGGCACGATCAAGAAGGGCCAGCAGGTCGCCTGGTGCCGCACCGACGGCACGATCCAGCGGGTCAAGATCACCGAGCTGCTCATGACCGACGCGCTCGAGCGCAAGCCGGCCGAGGAGGCGGGCCCCGGCGACATCATCGCCATCGCCGGCATCCCCGAGATCATGATCGGCGAGACCCTCGCCGACCCCGAGGACCCGCGCCCGCTGCCGCTGATCACGGTCGACGAGCCCGCGATCTCCATGACCATCGGCACCAACACCAGCCCGCTGGTCGGCAGGGTCAAGGGCTCCAAGGTCACCGCCCGCATGGTCAAGGACCGCCTCGAGAAGGAGCTCGTCGGCAACGTGTCGCTGCGCGTGCTCCCCACCGACAGGCCCGACGCGTGGGAGGTCCAGGGCCGTGGAGAGCTGGCGCTGGCCATCCTGGTCGAGCAGATGCGCCGTGAGGGCTACGAGCTGACCGTGGGCAAGCCGCAGGTGGTCACCAAGACCATCGACGGCAAGATCCACGAGCCCGTCGAGCGCCTGACCGTCGACTGCCCCGAGGAGTACCTCGGCGCGGTGACGCAACTGCTGGCCGTCCGCAAGGGCCGCATGGAGCACATGACCAACCACGGCACCGGCTGGATCCGCATGGAGTTCGTGGTCCCCGCCCGCGGCCTGATCGGCTTCCGCACCGAGTTCCTCACCGAGACGCGCGGCACCGGCCTGGTGCACCACGTCTTCGAGGCCTACGAGCCGTGGTTCGGCGAGCTGCGCACCCGCAACAACGGCTCGCTGGTCGCCGACCGCTCGGGGCCCGTCACCGCCTTCGCGATGACGAACCTGCAGGAGCGCGGCATCCTGTTCGTCTCCCCCGGCACCGAGGTGTACGAGGGTATGATCGTCGGCGAGAACTCCCGCTCCGACGACATGGACGTCAACATCACCAAGGAGAAGAAGCTCACCAACATGCGCTCCTCCACGGCCGACGTCACCGAGACGCTGATCCCGCCGAGGGTGCTCTCACTGGAGCAGGCGCTGGAGTTCATCCGCGAGGACGAGTGCGTGGAGATCACGCCGGAGAACGTCCGCATCCGCAAGGTGGTGCTCGACGCGTCCACCCGCGGCAGGTCCGCCGCCCGCGCCAAGCGCACCAACTGACGTCATCGCCTCGGCCGCCGTCCTGTCCACAGGGCGGCGGCCATCGTGCTCCTGCTGGTGCTCCCCGGTAACCACTCCGTTACCGCATGCCGTGGATCATGCTGGGTGTGGGCTGGCTGCGGAAGATCGTCGGGTACGCGCTCGCCGCGCTCTCCATAGGGGCGATCGTCTGGTGCGTGGTCGAGGCCAGGCCGGTCACCACGGCGGTCCCGCGCCCCGCCCCCCACTCGCCCTCCCTGCTGGAGACCTACGGGCTGCAGGAGCACACCCCGCGCACCCCTCCCGAGCTGGTCACCGAGATCAGGGTCACCGACGCGACGGACGCGGACCTGTCCGCGGTCCCGCAGGGCAAGATCGACGAGCGCCTCCGGCAGCTGAAGATCGTCGTCGAGCATCGTCTCGTGCTCGACAGCACCGACCCGCAGGCCGCGATCCTCCGCTCGGAGGGCGCCTTCCCCGACGACATCCAGGGCTTCACCGACCGGCAGCTCGGCGCGGTGAAGGCCGAGGGCGGCGCCGTCCTGGCCCCCACCACCAGGCTCGCGCCCGTGCTGTCGACCTCGGGCGAGCGCACCACCATCCGCTTCACCCTCACGCTGCTGCGCCAGATCGATCAGGACGAGTTGCCCACGCTCGACCTCCTGCCGCCCACCGCGCCGGGGGCGGTGTCCGAGCGGGAGATCACGGTGATCTCCCCGCAGTGGGTCGTGTTCAGGGCCGACGGGGTGACTCCCGAGCGCGAGGAGGCGGGGCGGCTGGACTTCACCGCCCACGCGAGCCCCGTGCGCCTCCAGCTGGCCCACAAGACGTACGGCAGGCCTGACGCCGTGCCGCAGGACCTGTTCTCGTGGACCCCCGTGCTCAGCGTCTTCACCGCGATCGCGTTGACGGTCTACATGGTCAGGGCGCTCGGGCCGATCTGGTGGCGGCGCCGGTCCAACCGCGAGCTGGTCGCGGGCGTCGGCCTGTGCGCGGTGGCGCTCGCGGTGGCGATGTTCATGGCGGACATGCCGTACCTCGGGCCGGTGATCCTCTTCGGCGCGCTGCCGGTGCTGGCGCTGCGGCACGCGCGCCGCGTCGTGCCGGGGCCGCCGCCATGGAGCTCCATGGACGCGCTGCTCGTGACCCTCATCGGCGTGCTCGTCGCCAGCGGCATGCTGACCTGGTCGTTCATCCACGGGCAGGTGCCGCCGCAGACCCTGGTCGTGGGCACCGTGACGGCGGCGCTGGCGGCTGCGGGCTCAGCGGTCGCCTTCGGCGGCGATCTCGGCATCCCCGTCCTGATCGCGAGGATGGCAGGGGTGACGGCGGGCGTCGCCGTCGGCGCGCTGGCGCTGGCGCTGTGGGTGCGTGCGCTGATGAGCGGCGGCTACTACCCACCCGACAGCGTACGGCTGGTCCTCGCGCTGTGCTGGTCCCTGATCGCCATCTCGGGGGCGGCGGTCGCCACGCGGTCGTGGTCGCGCACGGCGATCGTGGTGGCGGTGCTCGGCAGCCTCTTACTGCTCGGCTGGCCCACCGAGTGGCTCGACACGGGCTCGTGGAGTGTGCAGCCCGACCAGCAGCCGCCCAAGAGCCCGCTGCCTCCCGTGCTCGGTCAGCCGCTCAACGAGGTCACCCGCGGCGTGCTCGGGCTGCTGCTGCTGACCTTCGTGCTGTTCGTGCTCAGGCTGCGCCGCCTCGGCTCCGAGCTGTCCGCCATGGCGGACCCGGCGGTCCAGGCGACGGTGCTCGTCTGCCTGATGGTGCTCTATCTCACGCCTCGCGCCGAGGCGGGATCCAGCGTGATCGACCTGCCGCTGCCGTCGCTGGCCATCACCTCGCTGGTGGCGTGGGCCGCTGCGAGCTGGCTGCTGAGCGGGCCCAGGCCCGAGATCCCCGAGCCCGCCTCCCGCCTCGAACACCGCGAGCTGATCAGGCAGGCGCTGCACCGGCGGCTGCTGCACGTGTCGGAGCAGGAGCTCTACCGGCTGGGCAGGTCCAGGCTGGGCACTGGCGAGATCACGATGGCGGACTTCGAGCAGCAGCGTCTTGTCCTCGACGAGGCCCTCACCAGGGACCCTCCGCACACCGAGACCGCCTTCGCCTCCTCAGCGGGCTGCTCGCCGTGGCACAACGGCCTGGCGGCCTTCGTCGTCAGCGTGCTGCTGTCGATGCCCTTCGCGCTCATCTACGGCTGGCCCTCGGGGGTCGAGCTGACGAGCTGGGTGTTCGACTCGCGCTTCCTGGTCGCGCTGTCGGCCTTCGGGTTCGTCTACGGCTACTTCTATCCCCGCATCAGGGGCACCCAGCCGGTCACCAAGGCGCTCTACCTGATGAGCGCGGCGCTGGTCACCGAGCTGTCGGCCTACATCCCCGCGCTCGTCGACCCCGACATCGGCGGCTGGGACAAGCTGCAAGTGCTGGCGATCGTGGTCGGGCAGGTGGCGCTGGTCAGCATCGGCCTCGGCCTCTACTGGGAGTGGCGGATCATGTACGTCGCGGGCGAGCCGTGGGCCAGGGTGCGCAACATCAGGAGCGTGCGCAGCCTGGCCACCCCGGTGGTAGCGGTCGTGATCGCGGCGGGCACGGCGGCCGCCACCTCGGCCGCGGGCAACACCGTCGACCGCATCCTCAAGGGCGGCTCCTCCACGAGTCAGAGCCCGCCCTGAGCCGCGAACAGGTGGTTACGTCGCGCGGCCGTCACCGAGTTCACCATGGCGCTCCCCGCAGGGCGGAACCGGGACCATGGGTCAGCGGGGAGGCAGCTCGCTGCCCCTGACATGGGTGCAGACCCACTCGACCAGCGCGCCGTAGTCGCGCCACGTGGCCCGGACCCTGTCGGCGGCCTGCTCGGTGTGCACCCACGGCTCGGGCTCGAAACGGCGGCCGAAGTAGAGCGAGCGGTGCCGCAGCAGCTCGATGCGGGGATGGTCGTCGGGCACCCCGCGCGGCCTGGTCTTCAGCCTGTCGCCCTCGGCGGCGTAGCCCTTCGCGGTGAGCTCGTCGGCGATGCGCTGCAGGCGCTTGCCCGACAGGTCCTCGTCGACCGCCGCGCGGTAGCGGGCCACCTGGTCGGTGGCGGTGGAGTAGAAGCCGCCCGCGGTGTAGAGGCCGGAGGCGTCGAGCTGCACGTAGAGGCCGATGCCGGGCATGAAGTCGACGAAGGCGCCCTGATGGGTCTTGTAGGGCGACTTGTCCTTGGCGAAGCGCACGTCGCGATGCGGCCTGAACAGTTGGGCGGCCCCGAACTCCGTCGCGAGCTCCTCGGTCAGCGCCAGCATGGGAGCCCTGACCGCCTCCTCGTAGAGCTGCCGGTGGCGGGTGAAGTAGGTCTTGCTGTTGTCCGCCTCGAGGCCCTCGTAGAAGACGAAGGCCTCGTCGGGGAAGCCGGTGAATCCCATGTTCACAGCGTGCCATGCGGCACCGACACCTAGCGCCGCCGCTTGGCGGTACCGAAGATGGAGCGGCTGATCTCGCGTCCGAGGGAGCTGGCCGCCGACCTGGCGAACGACTTGAAGATCGACGAGCCGAGCACCGACTCCAGCACCGACGGCTGCTCGGGAGCGGGTTCAGACGCGGGCGAGGACGGCTCGGGCGCCGCGGGCGGCGGCGCGACCCTCGCCGCCAGCAGCTCGTAGGCCGACTGCCTGTCGATCTCCTGGCCGTATCTGGCCCGCAGCGGCGAGGCCGCGACGATCCCGCCGACGACCGAGGGATCCGAGGGCGCCATGAGCGAGCGGGGCGCCAGCAGCCGGGTCCACGCCACCGGGGTCGGCACGCCCTTGTCCGACAGCACCGTCACGACCGCCTCGCCGATGCCGAGCTGGGTCAGCAGCTCCTCGAGGTCGTAGGAGGAGTGCGGGAAGGTGGAGACCGTCGCCTTCAGCGCCTTGGCGTCCTGCGGGGTGAAGGCCCGCAGCGCGTGCTGGACCCTCGCGCCGAGCTGCGCCAGCACGTCGGCGGGCACGTCCTTGGGCGTCTGGGTGACGAAGAAGACGCCGATCCCCTTCGACCTGATCAGGCGCACGGTCTGGGTGATCGAGCGCAGGAACGGCTTGGAGGCGTCGGTGAAGAGCAGGTGCGCCTCGTCGAAGAAGAACACCAGCTTGGGCTTGTCGGGGTCGCCCACCTCCGGCAGGTCGCTGAACAGGTCGGCCAGCAGCCACATCAGGAAGGTGGAGAAGAGCAGGGGCCTGTCCTGGACCGAGGGCAGCTCCAGGATCGAGACCACTCCCCTGCCGTCGGGTGTGACCCGCAGCAGGTCGTGGGTATCGAACTCGGGCTCTCCGAAGAACCTGTCGGCGCCCTCCGCCGACAGGTTGGTCAGCGCGCGCAGGATCACCCCCGCCGTCTGCTTCGACAGCCCGCCGACGCCCTTCAGCACGTCAGGGTTGTCGATCAGGTACTGGATGACCGCCCTCAGGTCCTTCATGTCCAGCAGCGGCAGGCCGTTGGTGTCGGCGAAGTGGAAGATGAGGCCGAGCGAGGACTCCTGGGTCTCGTTCAGCTCGAGCACCTTGGACAGCAGGGTCGGCCCGAAGGCGGTCATCGTGGCGCGCAGCGGCACGCCCTCGCCCAGCCCGCCCAGCGCGTAGAACTCCACGGGGCAGGCGACGCCCGACCAGTCCTGGCCGATGCCCGCCGTCCGCTCCATCAGCCCCTCGGAGGGCTCGCCTGGCGAGGCCATGCCCGACAGGTCGCCCTTGATGTCGGCGAGGAAGACCGGCACTCCCTGCTCCGACAGCTGCTCGGCCATCACCTGGAGGGTCTTGGTCTTGCCTGTGCCCGTGGCTCCGGCCACCAGCCCGTGTCTGTTGAACGTCCGCAGCGGCACCCTGACAGGCGCGCCGGGGCGCGGCTCCCCGTTCTCCATGAGGACGCCCAGCTGCAGCGCGGGACCCTCGAAGTCATAGCCTTGCGTCATCGTTCGGTGTACTTCCTGCCTGGATCGGGCGTCCCGCCGTACAGCTCGGAGACGGTGACGAACCTGTAGTCACGCTTGGCCAGGGTGTCGATCAGGTGGGGCACGGCCTGCACCGTCGTGCGATGGATGTCGTGCAGCAGCACGATGGAGCCCTTCGTGGCCCTGGCCGCGCGCCGGGCGACCATGGAGGGCACGCGGTCGCGCCAGTCGAAGGTGTCGACGTTCCACAGGATCTGCGCGAGCCGCTCCCTGCGGGTCTCCGCCGCCACCCTGCCGTCGGTCGCCCCGTACGGCGGGCGCATCACCCTCATCCGGACCCCGGTGATCTTCTCCACCAGGTTCTGGGTGCGCAGGAGCTCGTGTCTGATGCCGTCCATCGGCAGCGCGGTGAGCTGGGCGTGGCTCCACGAGTGGTTGCCGAGCTCGTGCCCGTCCTCGACCATGCGCCGCAGATTGTGGTGCCTGTCGGCGGCCACCATCCGCCCGACCACGAAGAAGGTCGCCTTCACCTCCCGCTCGTCGAGCAGGTCGAGCAGCCGCCTCGTGTGGTCACCGGGGCCGTCGTCGAAGGTCAGCGCCACGCACTTGGACCTGGTGCAGTCGACAGGCTCGGTAGGCCGCGGCCAGTCCGGCTGGACTGCGGCCAGCAGCTTGGCCAGAACCTCGGGCTCGAACTGGGCGGGAATCCTGGCGTTGAGGGGGACGGCCGAGGGTTCCTTGACCGTCTCGTGGGCGGTGCACCCGGCAACCAGCGCCAAGGCGAGCAGCGCCGACCACACCCGCATGCTTCCCCCCGAAAGCGACACGGGGGGTCACATCACGGATAGTCCTGAACAGAGCCCCCCCGAAGCTCTTTGGCCAGGTCCTCCCACCAGACTGGGACATCAGCCTGCAATTCCGTGTAACGACGCGCCACGCGTATGGCACATCCAACCGGATCCGTACCCAGATGCCGACGTTTCACCGGGCCCTCCTGCCAACGGTAGAACCCCTCACGGAACCGCACGACAAGCCCGATCCAGACCGAAAGAGTGGCGTCGTCGCCC
Organism: Nonomuraea recticatena; assembly: GCF_039533245.1. Taxonomy (NCBI): domain Bacteria; kingdom Bacillati; phylum Actinomycetota; class Actinomycetes; order Streptosporangiales; family Streptosporangiaceae; genus Nonomuraea; species Nonomuraea recticatena. The sequence goes on from NZ_BAAATE010000008.1 coordinate 41,301, forward strand.
ACCTCGTAGGCGCTGGTCACCCCCAGGCCGGTCAACTCCGCGTGAAGCTTCTCGATCGCCGCACGGGACTCAGTCAACGCACAACCCCCTGTCGAGGACGTGTCCCAGCAACTAGGGATGTACCCAGCTTGGACACGATCGAGTCCGCGAACGCCGGGGTTTCGGGGCCTAGTGATCAGGGGTCTCCCTCGGCTCGCTCACGACCATCACCATCCGGAGCTCATCTTCTCCTTGGTTGGCGTAGCGGTGTGGGCGATCGGCGGAGAAGACGACGGCGTCGCCTGTCGCGACGGCGTGGCTCTGGCCGTACACGCTCAGCGTCAGCTCGCCCGACAGCACCCAGAGCATCTCGCGCGCGCCCGGCAGGTGCGCGTCTCCGTCGTGGTGCTCGCCCGGCGCGAGACGCCATTCCCAGAGCTCGAGGATGGCAGGGGCGTCGGTGCCGACCAGCAGCCTGGTGGTCCTGCTGGCCGTCGTCACCCGCAGGACGCCTTCGCGCTCGGCGCGGTCGCACTGATAGCCGTTGCCAGTTAGTCAAGCGCTTGTTACGGTCTGGCCGTGCGCGCCCATCGGACGTTCAGGCATGTCGCCGTGCCGTACGACTCCGATGAGGGTTTCCTCCGGATGGTCCTGCCCAGGGTGCGGCACGCGCTGGCCGAGGGCAGGCAGGTGCTGGTGGTCACCGACGAGGCCAAGCTCGCGCTGCTCGGCCTCGACGTCGACACCAGGCTCGCCAGCCGTTGGTACGGTCACCCGCACCGCACGCTGGCCGCCTATCTCGACTACATGCGCGGCAGGCGCACGCTGGTCGTCGGCGAGCCGCCGTGGGAGGGCTGGGACGAACGCGAGTCCAGGGAGTGGATCCGCTACGAGTCGATCACCAACGCGGCGCTGGGCGGGGTCGACGCCACGCTGCTGTGCCTCTATCGCACGGAGTTCGCCTCGCGGGCCTACCTGACCCACCCCGAGGTGCTCAGCACCCGTTACGTGGAGCCGTGGTCGCTGGTGCTCGACGGCGACCTCGCCCCGCTCCCCGAGCCGAACGGCACCGCGGTGATCACGCCGTTCGCCGCCCGGACGCTCAACCGGTTGCGCAGGAGCGTCTCCGACTTCGCCAGGCAGGCGGGCATGGACCGCAACCTCGCCGCCTCCCTCGTGCTGAGCGTCTCGGAGATCGCCGCCAACAGCGTCGAGCACGGCGCAGGCCACGGCACGGTCGCCATGTGGACGGAGGGCGACGAGGTGGTGTGCGAGATCCTCGATCCTGGCGGCGGCGAACTGGACGATCCCTTACCCGGCTACATACCGCCAGAGCCCGAATCCCCTCGGGGATACGGGCTCTGGATAAGTCGTCAGTTGTGCGATCAGGTACTGGTGCGGGCCGACAGCGACGGCCTGCGCGTGCGCCTGCACATGAGAATCTAGGCGGCGGCACGCTGGGCGGGAAGGCGCAAGGCGCCCTCCTCGAGGGCATACCCCTCCAACATGGAGCGCAGCTGGCGCCGGCCGCGGTGCAGACGCGACATCACGGTGCCAATGGGGGTGCCCATGCGCTCGGCGATCTCCTTGTAGGGGAAGCCCTCCACGTCGGCCAGGTAGACCGCGACTCTGAAGTCCTCGGGAAGGGCGCGCAGCGCGTTCATCACCGCGCTGTCGGGCAGCCGCTCAAGCGCCTCGGTCTCGGCCGACTTCAACCCGCTGGACATGTGCGACTCAGCCGCGTGCAGCTGCCAGTCCTCGACCTCCTCGGCGGCGGCGAGCTTCGGCGAGCGCTGCTTCTTGCGGTAGTCGTTGATGAAGTTGTTGGTCAGGATGCGGTGCAGCCATGCCTTGAGGTTGGTGCCCTCACGGAACTGGTGGTAGGACGTGTACGCCTTCGCCACCGTCTCCTGGACGAGGTCCTCGGCGTCGGCCGTGTTGCGGGTAAGGCGCATCGCGGAGGCGAACAGCTGTGAGGTCACCGGAACGACGTCGCGTTCGAACCAGTCCTGGCGCTGCTCATCGGTCATAGTGATCATGGAATCCCCCTCCGTGCTCTCCCCCCGGATGCCTGTCTATCGCCCAGGCGTAACCATCCTCGCAAGCCCGGCGTAAGGGCGGCGTTAGGGGTTCTACCTGGTCAGGGGGCCGTTCGGTCCGTATGCTCGCGGCGTGCACCATCACGTCCACGGCCGGACAAGTCTCATTATCGTAACACTCTCTACTCGATTTTGCCTGAATAGTGGTCAGAGTCACATGAGATAGCGTATTGACCATGGAATACGTGGACCGTCACGACAGTCGAGCCCGGCGCTGGGTGGCTGAGGCCATTCGTAGGGTCGAGGCCGACACCAACCGCAGCTCTGACACTCACCTCCATGTGTTTCCGCTTCCCCCGCACTGGGGGGTAAACCTCTATCTGAAAGACGAGTCGGTCCACCCCACCGGTTCACTCAAACACCGCCTCGCCCGCTCCCTTTTCCTCTACGGGCTCGCGAACGGGTGGATCGGCCCCACCACCACGATCGTCGAGGCCTCCAGCGGTTCCACCGCGGTCAGCGAGGCCTACTTCGCCAGGCTCGTCGGCCTGCCCTTCGTCGCGGTGATGCCGGCGACCACGTCTCCCGAGAAGATCTCGCTCATCGAGTTCTACGGCGGCAAGTGCCACCTCGTGGAGGATCCGTCCTCGATCTACGACGAGTCGCACAGGATCGCCGCGGAGACCGGCGGCCACTTCATGGACCAGTTCACCTACGCCGAGCGCGCCACCGACTGGCGCGGCAACAACAACATCGCCGAGTCGATCTACGCGCAGATGGCCATGGAGCCCTTCCCTGAGCCCGAGTGGATCGTGGTCGGGGCGGGCACCGGCGGCACCTCGGCCACGATCGGCCGCTACATCCGCTACCGGCGCTACGACACGCGCCTGGCCGTCGTGGACCCCGCCGGCTCGGCGTTCTACCCGTCATGGACCACGGGCGAGGAGGTCGGCGCGCCGGGCTCGCGTATCGAGGGCATCGGCAGGCCCAGGGTGGAGCCCTCGTTCCTGCCCGGCGTGATCGACAGGATGATCCAGGTGCCCGACGCGGCCTCGATCGCCGCGATGCGCTGGGTGCGCGAGGTCACGGGCCGCGACGTGGGCGGCTCCACCGGCACCAACGTGGCCGCGGCCGTGCAGCTCATCACCAAGATGCGGGCGGCGGGTGACCAGGGCAGCGTCGTCACGCTGATCTGCGACAGCGGCGACCGCTACCGAGGCACCTACGGCGACGACGCGTGGCTGGCCTCCAAGGACATCGACATCTCCGCCGATCTCGCGGCCTTCCGCTCCTTCCTGACCAGCTAGACGGCAGGCCCGCCCGGCCTCGCCGCGGCCGGCGGTCCCGTCCGCCGAAGGCGCCCGCCCAGCGGGACTCCGGTGGCCTCCTTCACGGCGAGCGGCCCCCGTGAAGGCGCAGGCCCCGGCAGGGGCCAGAACGGACGCGAGCCCCGCGCCTTGTACGGCGCGGGGCTCGTGTTTTCGGGAGAGGGAGAGGTCAGGCGCCGCGCGCCGGGTCGACCTCGAAGATCTTGGCGAGGTCGTCCAGGATGGAGTGGGCACCCTGGATGCCCACCGCGCTCATCCACGTGGTGTCGGTCACGTCGTGCTTCTCGCCCTTGAGCTTGCCCCACAGCGGGTTGTTCACGAACTGCTTCTTCGGCCCCTCGGCCGACGGGTCGGCGTAGGTCGAGACGAAGATGTGGTCGGCGTCGAAGTCGGCGATGCGCTCCTGGCTGATGTCCACGGCGATCGCGTTCGGGTCCTTCGGCTGGTTGTCGGGGCGGGGGAAGCCGACGTCCTTCAGCACGATGCCCGAGTAGGAGTTCTCGACGTAGAGCCTGGTCGTCGGTTCACCGGCGAAACGGACCACCGAGACGGTCGGCAGCTTGCCCTCCTTCGCCTTGATCGCCTCGCCGACCTTCGCCGCGCGGGCCTCGAACTCCTTGAGCTTGGTGTCGGCCAGCTCCTCCTTGCCGAGCGCCTGTCCCATCAGGCGGACGTTCTCCTTCCAGATGGCGCCGGTGGTCTCGCTGAACACCGTGGGCGCGATCTGCGACAGCTTGGCGTAGAGGGCCTCGTGCCTGACCTTCGCCGAGACGATCAGGTCGGGCTTGAGCGCCATGATCTTCTCAAGGCTCGGCTGCTCGAGCGTGCCGACAGGCGTGGCCTCCTTGCCGTACTCGGCGGCGACGGAGCCGAGGTAGTCAGGCAGCTTGTCCTCGATCGAGCGGTAGGTCGAGTAGCCGACCACCGGGGTCTCCAGGGTGAGGACCGCGTCCACGAAGCTCTGGTCGAGCGCGACGACGCGCTTCGGCTGAGCGGGGATCTTCGTCTCGCCCATCGCGTGCTTGATCACGCGGAACGGCTGGCCCTCAGCCGGCTGCGTCCCGGCGGGCTGGCTTCCGGCGGTGGTGCTGGTCGAGCCACAGGCGGCCAGGCCCAGACTCAGTACGGCCCCCGCCACGCCCATGGCCACGGCGCGAAACGCTCTCATCAGGATCCCTCTCGCATTAGGTAAGGCAAACCTCATTTAGATTAGCTATGCCTAAGCTGGCATACTTCACCCGGGTCAGCAACAGCGAGGAGGAGCAGGTGAGGAGACGCACCGCCGTGTTCGGCGCGCTTCTCGTCATCGTCCTGATCACCGTTGTGATGAGCATCACGATCGGCTCGAAGTCCGTCCCGCTGACCGACGCCTGGCACGCGCTGACCTCTCCGACCGGCACGGAGAACGACATCGTCATCCGCTCGCTGCGCGTGCCGCGCACCGTGCTGGGCGTCCTGGCGGGCATCGCCCTGGGCGTCGCGGGCGCGCTGATGCAGGGCCACACCCGCAACCCGCTGGCCGACCCAGGGCTGCTCGGAGTCACCCAGGGCGCGGCCTTCGCCATGGTGGCAGGCATCATCTTTCTCGGCATGACCAGCCTCTACGCCTACATCTGGTTCGGCATGGCAGGCGCGTTGATCGCCAGCGTCGGCGTCTTCGCGCTGGGCATGGTCGGCGGCAGAGGCGGCCCCACCCCCGTCACACTGGCCCTCGCGGGCACCGCCGTCAGCGCCTTCCTCTACGCGCTCACCTCGGCGCTGGTGCTGATCGACGAGCAGGCCATGGACGTCTTCAGGTTCTGGCAGTCCGGCTCCATCGCCGCGAGAGGCGAGGAGGTGGTGTGGCAGGTGCTGCCCTTCATCGTGGCGGGGCTCCTGCTCGCGCTGATCAACGCTCCGGGGCTGAACGCCCTCTCCCTCGGTGAGGACGTCGCCCGCAGCCTCGGCCAGAACATCGCGCTCACCAGGGGCGTCGGCATCGCCGCCGTCACCCTGCTGTCGGGGGCGAGCGTCGCGGCGTGCGGCTCGCTGTCCTTCATCGGGCTCATCGTCCCGCACCTGGTCCGCCCGCTGTCCGGCACCGACCACCGGTGGCTGCTGCCGTACTCGGGGCTGGTGGGAGCGGCGCTGCTGCTGTTCGCCGACGTCATCGGCCGCGTGGTCGCGCCGCCCGGCGAGCTGGAGGTCGGCATCGTGCTCGCCCTGATGGGCGCGCCCTTCTTCGTCGCGCTGGTCAGGCGCAGGAAGCCGGTGCGGCTGTGAGCGCCCTCGCCCTGCGGGTGGCGGGGCTGTCCTGGCGCGTACGGCCGCGCGGCGTCGCGGTCACCGTCGGCGCTCTCGCCGCCGTGGTGCTGCTCATGGCGCTCAACATGCGCCTCGGCGACATCCCGATGAGCGTGGCCGAGGTGCTGCGCGCGGTCGTCGACCCCGGCAGCGACAACCACTTCGTCGTCATGGAACTGCGCCTGCCCCGCGCGCTGACCGGCGCGCTGGTCGGCGCGGCGCTCGCGCTGGCGGGCGCGATCACCCAGTCGATCGCCCGCAACCCGCTGGCCAGCCCCGAGATCCTCGGCGTCACCACGGGGGCCTCGGTCACCGTGGTCGCGGGCGTGGTGCTGAGCGGCAGCGCGGCCGGAGGGGTGAGCGGCGCGCTGGCCACCTTCGGCATCCCCGCCCTGGCCCTGCTCGGCGGCCTGGCGGGCGCGGTGATCGTCTACTCGCTCGCGTGGCGGCGCGGCCTCGACGGCTACCGGCTGGTCCTCGTCGGCATCGGCGTGGCGGCGGTGTTCACCAACGTGAAGTTCTGGCTGCTGACCGTCGGCGACGTCAACGACACCGGCAGAGCCATGGTCTGGATCAGCGGCTCGCTCAACGGGCGCGGATGGGAGCACGTCGGACCCGTCGCCCTGGCGCTGGTCCTTCTGGTCCCCGCCACGCTGCTCGGCGCCCGCTCACTCGACGCGCTTCGCTTCGGCGACGACACCGTGACCTCGCTCGGCGTGCGGATGAACCTCGCACGCGGGCTCATGATCTTCGCCGCCGTCCTGCTCGCCGCGGTCGCCACCGCCTCGGCGGGGCCCATCGCCTTCGTCGCTCTGGCCTCGCCGCAGATCGCGCTGCGCCTGACCAGGTCGGCGCAGCCGCCGCTGCTGGCCTCCGCGGTCGTCGGCGCGCTGCTCACCACCGCCGCCGACCTCATCGCCCGCACCGCCTTCTCCCCCATCGAGCTGCCCGTCGGCGTCGTCACAGCGGTACTGGGCGCGCCGTACCTGATCCACCTCATCTGGAGGGCCCGCAAATGAGACTTCAGGCACGCGACGTCAGGCTCGCCTACGGCGAGCGCGTCATCGTGGACGGTCTCGACCTCGGCATCGAGGCGGGCACCGTCACCACGATCATCGGCCCGAACGGCTGCGGCAAGTCCACGCTGCTGCGCGCCCTCGGCAGGCTGATGAAGCCCACGGGCGGAGAGGTGCTGCTCGACGGCAAGCGCATCGACAAGATCCCCACCCGCGAGGTGGCCAAGGTCCTCGGGATGCTGCCCCAGTCGCCCACGGCGCCCGAGGGGCTGACGGTGGCCGACCTGGTGGCGAGGGGCCGGCACCCGCACCAGACCTGGTACCGCCAGTGGTCCTCCGACGACGAGTCGTCGGTCACCGAGGCGCTGACCATGACCGGCCTGGCCGACCTGGCCGAGCGCCCGCTCGACGAGCTGTCGGGCGGGCAGCGTCAGCGCGCGTGGATCTCCATGGCGCTGGCGCAGGGCACCGACCTGCTCCTGCTGGACGAACCGACCACCTTCCTCGACCTGTCACACCAGGTGGAGGTGCTGGAACTGGTACGCCACCTGCACCAGGAGGCGGGCAGGACCATCGTCATGGTGCTGCACGACCTCAACCTGGCCGCCCGCTACACCGACAGGCTGGTCGCCATGCGCGAGGGCAGGGTGGTCGCGGCGGGCACCCCGCACGAGGTGCTGACCGAGGACCTGCTGCGCGGGGTGTTCGACCTGGACGCCAAGGTCATCGCCGACCCGGTCGCGGGCACCCCGCTGGTGGTGCCCATCGGCCGCAGGTCCTAGCCGTCGCCCGACGCCGCGCGTCACTGCTCGGCCAGTGCCCGCCGTACGTCCTCGTCGCCGGGGGCCAGCTCCCTCGCCCTGACCAGATCGGCGCGCGCCTCCTCCAGCCTGCCCAGCGCCCGTAGCGCCACCGACCGGTTGAAACGCAGCTCGGCGCTCTCCTTCAGCTCGATCGCCCTGGTGAGGTCGGCGACCGACGAGGCTAGGTCGCCGTTCTCGTAGGAGAGCACGCCCCTGGCCGCCAGCGCGGTCACCATGGAGGGGTCGCGTTCGAGCGCGGAGCCGAACGCCTTGTAGGCCTCCTCCGGGTTCCCCTCGGCCGCCTCCACCTGCCCGAGCGCGCACAGGAGGTAGGGGTTGGCGGCGTCGCGCTCGGCGTCGGCCCTCGCCCTGCCGTACTCACCCATGGCCACCAGCAGGCCGGCCCTGTTGACGTAGGCGTCGGTGAAATCGGGGTCCAGCTCGATCGCGTAGTCGAGGTCGGCCAGCGCCCCTTCCAGATCGCCCTCGGCGAACCGCAGCTCGGCCCTGTTGTAGTAGGGCTCGGGGAAGGGGGGACCGACCCGCATCGCCCGCTCGTAGTCGGCCAGCGCCTCCTGCGACCTGCCGAGCTTGACCAGCAGGTTTCCCCTGTCGAGGTAGTAGTCGGGGTATCCGGGGTCAGCGGCGATCGTGTGGTCGAGGTCGGCCAGCGCCGCCGTGCTCGTGCCCCGAAGCAGCGCCCTGTTGGCGCGCAGGACCAGCTTGTGGATCGGCTGCTCGCCGGGGCCGAGATCGCGCTCGGCCAGCTCGATGGCGCGTTCCACCAGCTGCGTGGCCTCCTCGAAGCGGCCCCTCCGCACCTGCACCAACGCCTTGCCGTTGAGGTCGAAGCTCAGGTGGAAGGCGCGCAGCCGGGGGTCGGGCAGCAGGTCGGTGATCGTGATGGCCTCGTTGATCCAGGCCAGCGCCTCCTCTGGGTCGCGCATGGCCGGGTCGTGGTGCCTGACCAGCAGCATCGCGGTCGCGTACGCGCACGTCGCCCGGTGCTTGGCGGTGACGCTCACCCGCCTCGCGTGGTCGAGCAGCGCCCGCGCCTCCTCCTCCCGCTCCAGCGCGGCCAGGGCCGTGGTGGTCCTGTGCAGGATCGTCCACCACTCCTCCGAGTCCTCGGCGAGCTCGGGCAGCAGCAGCCCGCCCGCCTCGGCCATCGCGTGGTGGAAGCCCTCGTTGCGGTAGCGGTCGGTGTCGAGCGGCAGCGTGCCGTCCCTGGGCGTGCTCGGCCCTTCGACGACCGCCAGCAGCTCGGCGGGCACCCTGCGCCGAAGCACCTCGAGGAACTCGATGTCGGTCGCGTCGGCCTCGCCCGCGTTGGCGACCGTGACCGTCAAGGGGCCACCCCGGGCCAGGTGGTCACGGACGAACTCGGCCAGCCCGTTGGCCAGCCGCAGCGTACGGCGCGGCGCCGGCACCAGGATGCGCTCCTCCTGCGCCACCCTGTCGGCCAGCGACGTGCGCCTGGCAGGAACGAGCTCCCTCAGCCCCGGCGCGGCCGCCCTGATCTCGATGTCGTGCGAGTGGACCAGCTCGGGCCACCGGGCCAGCGCCTCGGGCACGAGCACGTGCAACAGCCCGCCGGCCAGCGTGTACGGCCCGCGCAGCCGCCTGTCTGCGTCAAGAACGATCTGGTTCATAAGATGCGGAAGGGAGCCGATGCCCTCACCGTAGGCACCGACTCCCTCAGCCTTGGTCAGGCCGCGTGCTTCGGAGTCGCGGCACCGGTCAACCTGACCGTGCCGGGCTTGTGAACAACGACCTTCTTCATACGGCCTTCTTTCGGATCAATGACAGACGATCGCCCAATATCAACACGGGAACGGTGTACCCACAAGCCCCTGACCGGTAAGGGACATTTCCCTACTGGTTTCCCTACTGTCGCTTAAAGAGCGAGCTATTCGCCTGGTCAGTCACCCAGGATGGCGTCGACGAACACCTCGGGGTCGAAGGGCGCCAGATCGTCAGGGCCCTCTCCGAGCCCCGCCAGCTTGACGGGCACGCCGAGCTCCCGCTGCACCGAGATGACGATGCCGCCCTTGGCCGTGCCGTCGAGCTTGGTCAGCGCGATGCCCGTGATGTTCACCACTTCGGCGAAGACCTGCGCCTGGCGCATGCCGTTCTGGCCAGTCGTGGCGTCGAGGACCAGCAGGACCTCGTCGACCGTCGCCTTCTTCTCGATGACGCGCTTGACCTTGCCGAGCTCGTCCATCAGGCCCGTCTTGGTGTGGAGCCTGCCCGCGGTGTCGACGATGACCACGTCGACCTTGTCCTCGATGCCCTTGGCCGTCGCGTCGAAGGCCACGGAGGCGGGATCGCCGCCCTCGGGGCCGCGCACCACCTCGGCGCCGACCCTGTCGCCCCAGGTCTGCAGCTGGTCGGCCGCGGCGGCGCGGAAGGTGTCGGCCGCGCCGAGCACGACCTTCTTCCCGTCGCCGACCAGCGAGCGGGCCAGCTTGCCCGTGGTCGTGGTCTTGCCCGTGCCGTTGACACCCACGACGAGCACGACCGCGGGACGCTCGCCGTGCTTGGCGACGTGAAGGGTGCGGTCGAGGTTGGGGTCGATCTGCTTGAGCAGCTCCTCGCGCAGCAGGCCGCGCACCTCCTCGGGGGTGCGGGTGCCGAGGACCTTGACCTTGGTGCGCAGCTCCTCGACCATGGCCTGGGTCGGCGCGACGCCGACGTCGGCGGTGATGAGGCTCTCCTCGATCTCGTCCCAGACCTCGTCGTCGAGCCGGTCTCTGGACAGCAGCTCCAGCAGGCCCTTGCCGAGGGCGCTCTGCGAGCGGGCCAGGCGCGAGCGCAGCCGCACCATCCGGCCCGCGGACGGCGGAGGAACCTCGAGCTCGGGCGCCTTGATGACGGTCTCGGCCGGCTTGACCGGTGGCGGCACCGTGGTGGTGCTGCCCTCCTCCTCCGGCGCGGGCGGCTTGACCTGCGGTTCGGGCGCAGGCTTCACCTCGGGCGGCTCGACCGGCGGGGGCACGGCCTTTCCGCCCGGCCTGAACAAGAAGAACATGCCGCCGGCCGCCAAGAGGGCGACGACGACCACGATCACGATGATGCCGAGGTAGTCGTTCACAAGCACTCAGTTTTCCAGATCGTCCGGGATGGTCACGCCTTACGACCCACCCTGGCGAGTCAGACCTTTTCCCTGAGCCGCTGGGAGACCACCTGGGTGACACCGTCGCCGCGCATCGAGACGCCGTAGAGGGCGTCGGCGATCTCCATCGTCCGCTTGTTGTGCGTGATGACGATCAGCTGGGAGCTCTGCCGCAGCTCCTCGAAGAGGGTCAGCAGCCGCTGGGTGTTGGTGTCGTCGAGAGCGGCCTCGACCTCGTCCATCACGTAGAACGGCGAGGGCCTGGCCTTGAAGATCGAGATCAGGAACGCCACGGCCGTCAGCGACCGCTCGCCGCCCGACAGCAGCGACAGCCGCTTGACCTTCTTGCCTGGCGGCCTGGCCTCCACCTCGATGCCGGTGGTCAGCATGTCGTCGGGATCGGTCAGCACGAGCCTGCCGTCGCCGCCGGGGAAGACCCTGGAGAAGATCTGCTCGAACTCGCGGGCGACATCCTCGTAGGCGGAGGAGAACATCTGCTCGACCCTGTTGTCGACCTCCTGCACGACGGTCATGAGCTCGCGCCTGGTCTTCTTGAGGTCCTCCAGCTGGGAGGTCAGGAACGCGTGGCGCTCCTCCAGCGCGGCGAACTCCTCCAGCGCCAGCGGGTTGACCTTGCCGAGCTGGTTCATCTGCCGCTCGGCGGCGCGCATCCGCTTCTCCTGCTCCGCCCTGACGTAGGGCACGGGAGGATCGCCTGGCACGGGCGCCGCGGGGCCGTACTCGCCGACCAGGGCCTCGGCCTCGACGCCGAACTCCTCCAGCGCGCGCTGCTCGAGCTGTTCGAGCCTGAGCCGCTGCTCGGTCCTGGCCACCTCGCTGCCGTGAACCCTGTTGACCAGCTTGTCGAGCTCCTGGCTCAGCTCGCGGACCCTGACCCTGATCTGCTTCAGCTCGGCGTCGATCGCCACCCTGGCCAGGTCGGCCTCGTCGCGCTCGCGCGCCGCCCGCTCGACCGAGGCGCCCAGCGCCTTCAGCACCTGCCTGGCCCCGAGCGCCACGGCTTCGGCGACCACCGCCTGCCTCCTGCGCCGCTCACGCTGCGCGGCGGCCGTCAGCCGCTCCTGGCGCTCGCGCTGGGCGGCCCGCACCAGGCCCTCCGCCCTGCCCGCGATGCCCTTGACCCGCTCCTCGGCCGTGCGGACCTGCAGTCTGGTCTCCATCTCGCCCTGCCTGGCCACCTGGCAGGTCGCGGCCAGATCGTCGCGCACCTCGGTGGTCGGCTCGGTCTCGAGCTCCTGGGAGTACTCGGCCTCGGCCAGCTCGATCTCCAGCTCCGAGAGCTCGGCGAGCCCCTCCTCGCGCGCCTCCTGCGCCGCGCGCACGCCGCCCGCGAGACGCTCGGCCTCATCGGCCGCCGCCTTGGCCGCGGCGCCGAGCTGGGCCAGCAGCCGCGCGGCCGCCGCGATCGCCTGGTCGGCCTCGCGCTGGCGCGCCCTGACCTGGTCGAGCGCGCCCTGGGCGGCGTTGACCCCCGCCTGCGCGCCACCTGCAGCGGTCTGCGCCTCGTTGACATGCGCCTGTGCGGCCTCCAGCGCCGCCTGGGCGGCCTGCTCGGCCTGGACCGACTCCTCCAGCGCGGTCGCGGTGTGCTCGGCCCGCTCCCTGGCCTCCTCCAGGTCGGCGACGGCGTCGTCGAGGGCGGCCCTGACCTGCAACACCGAGGTGCCGCCCGCGGAGCCGCCGACCGCCAGACGCGAGCCGACGAGGTCGCCGCCGCGGGTGACGGCCCTCAACTCCGGATGCCGCCCGACCAGCGCGCGGGCGTCGTCGAGGTCCTGGACCACGACCACGTCGGCGAGCAGGTGGTCGACCGCCGCTCTGAGGTGGTCGGGCACGCCGACCAGCTCGGCGGCCCACCGCGCCTCTCCTGTCAGCTCGGCCCGCGCCCCGGACGAGCCCGCGGGCGAGGGAGAGTCTCCTGAAGCGCCTGCCACCAGGAGCGTCGCCTGGCCCGCCTCCTTGGCTCTGAGATGGTCGAGCGCCTCCACGGCCGCGCCCACCGACTCGACCGCCACCGACTCGGCGACCGAGCCCAGCACGGCCGCGATGGCCACCTCGAAGCCCTGCGTCACCGTCATAGACGCGGCCAGCGGCCCGAGCACCCCTGGCAGCCCCGCCGCCAGCAGCGCGGCGCCGCCGTCGGCCCCCTTGGCCAGGCCGAGCTCCAGGGCCTCTCGCCGGGCGTCGAGCGCCGCGACGGCGCGCTGGGCCTGCTGGTCGGCGGCGCGGGCCGTACCGACCGCCGACTTGGCGGCCTGCAGGGCCGCGCGCGGGCCCGCCAGCGCCTCCTTGGCCTGCTCCACCGTCTCGCGCGCCGCCTCGGCCAGCGCCTTGGCCTCCTCGACGGCGCCCTGCGCGGCCGCCAGCTCCTCGGCGAGCGCGGGATCGGCGGCGGGCTCCTCGCTCTCGTGCTCCTCGAGATCTTCGCGTGCGCGCTGGGCCCGCTGCTCGGCCTCGGCGAAGGACCTGCTCAGCCTGCCGATCTCGTCCTCGGCGGCGCGAGCCCTGCTGCGGGCCGACTCGACCCGCCCGCGCAGCCTGGCCAGCGCTTCGCGCCGATCGGCCGCCGCCCTCGAGGCCATGGCCAGCCGCCGCTCCTCGGCGTCGAGCGCCGCCTCGGCCTCCTCGCGCCTGGCGACGGCCGCCTCGAGCAGCTCCTGGGCCTGCTCCAGCGCGGCCGCCAGCTCCAGCTCCTGCTCGCGGACCTCGGCCGCCTCGCGCTCCAGCTCCTCGGGGTCGCGCCCGCGCCGCTCGATGGAGGCAGCGTCGAGCGCATGCCTGTGCCGCTCGGCCGCCAGGTGCTCCAGCCCGGTGAAACGCTCACGCAGGGAGGCCAGCCTGAAGTAGGTCTCCTGGGCGGCGCTCAGCCTCGGCTGCGCCTCGGCCTCGGCCGTCTCCAGCGCCTGCTCGCGCTGCTGGCCCTCGGCCAGCTCGGCCTCGACCTGGGTCCTGCGCGTCAGGATCGCCGCCTCGTCGGCGGCCTCCTTCGCGAGGTTCTCCCTCAGGATGCACACGTCGTCGGCCAGCAGCCGAAGCCGCGCGTCGCGCAGGTCGGCCTGGATGACCGCGGCCTTGCGGGCGATCTCCGCCTGCTTGCCCAGCGGCTTGAGCTGGCGGCGCAGCTCCGTGGCGAGGTCCTGGACGCGGGTGAGGTTGGCCTGCATCGCGTCGAGCTTGCGGAGCGCCTTCTCCTTGCGCTTGCGGTGCTTGAGGACGCCCGCGGCCTCCTCGATGAAGGCCCTGCGGTCTTCGGGACCGGCGTGCAGCACCGCGTCGAGCTGACCCTGACCGACGATGACGTGCATCTCGCGCCCGATGCCCGAGTCGGACAGCAGCTCCTGGATGTCGAGCAGCCGGCAGGTGTCGCCGTTGATCGCGTACTCGCTCTGCCCCGACCTGAACATCAGGCGGCTGATCGTGACCTCGGTGTAGTCGATGGGCAGCGCGCCGTCGGAGTTGTCGATCGTCAGCGTCACCTCGGCCCTGCCCAGGGGCGGCCTGCTGGAGGTGCCGGCGAAGATGACGTCCTCCATCTTGCCGCCGCGCAGCGACTTGGCGCTGTGCTCGCCCATGACCCACGCCAGGGCGTCCACCACGTTGGACTTGCCTGACCCGTTGGGCCCCACCACGCAGGTGATGCCGGGCTCCAGGCGCAGGGCGGTGGCGGAGGCGAAGGACTTGAATCCGCGCAGCGTGAGCGTCTTCAGGTACACCGAACGCTGCCCTCCCCTGAACCGACTGCGGGAAAGCCTACTGGCCCGCGCCGCCCGCCGCTGGTCACAGCGATCCAGCGGTCAGGTGGGCAGTAAAAAGACCCCCGCGGACGGGGGTCGAAAAATTACGAGGGACGCCTCTCCGAGACGTCCCTGATTCGCGCTCCGACCTCTCAGGTGAGAGCCGGCTCGCGCTCCTGCAGGCGGCTGAACGCCTCATCGCGGGTCTGCGCTGCAAGAGCGTCGTTCTGTGCCTGGAGCCGGGTGAGTTCTGCCTCCAGGTCGCGGATTCGCTGCTGCAAGCGGCGCATCTCCGAGACCATCCGAGGGTCAGGACCGCCGACGTGGCCGAGTAGAGCCTTCGCCATAGTAAAGGGTCCTCCACGCTGAGTGACCAGACTGGTTCGCGCACTTCGTGTTCCGCGGGAGGGGTGCGCGTGGTACCTAACAAGAGTCGCACCGGCAGTGTGGGTGGTCAAGTCGAACGCACCGCACAGGGCTACCGTCGGGCACTCCCGACATATAAATATACCCTATTTGGCTGGTTTGGTGGAAGGGCTACCGCTCCACAAAGCCTCGCAAACTACCTCGGGCTTCACTCCAGCGTTCTACAACTCCATCGACTCGGCCGGGTGTGTCGCAACCCTTGATCAGCTCCAGGAGCTTGACTCCGGCCTCGCGAGGGCCCTCGGCCACCACCTCGACCCGGCCGTCGTCGGTGTTGCGCGCCCACCCCACCAGCCCGAGCTCCAGCGCCCTCGCCCTGGTCCACCATCGGAACCCGACGCCCTGGACGCGTCCGCGCACCCAGGCGGTCAGTCTCACCACGTCACTCATGATCCACTCCTGCCTGCTGGAAGGCGCGCACCGCGGCCGTCTCCCCCTCCTTGCGCCAGACCAGGCCGAGCACCGAGTCGGGCAGGCCGGCGACCGGCACGAACCTGACGTCGTCGCGCCCGTGGTAGGCGGCCGTGGGGGTGCAGAAGAGCATGGCGCCCCTGTTCAGCGCGACCTGAGTCAGGCCTTCCTGGCTGGTGGAGACAGTACCCGCCGAGGGGATGGGCCGGCCCATCGGCGTGCTCGTGGGAGCGACGAGCTCACGCCACCTGCGGGGCGCGGGATCGTCGAGCCCGACCAGCGGCAGCTGCGCGAGCTCCTCGGCCTCGATGCACGCCCTGTCCGCCAGTGGGTGCCGCGGCGAGAGAGCCACCTGCATCTGGACCTTGTTCAGGCCCGCCCCCGTCTCGAGGTCGGGCTCGTCCACGGGCAGCAGGGTGAAGCTCACGTCCACCCTGCCGGCGCGCAGCTTGCCGAAGGGGTCGGCCATCGGCACCTCGACCAGCTCCACCTCACAGGCGGGGTTGCGCCGCTCGAACTCCCTGACCGTGCTGGTGACGACCTCCGTCGGCGTGCCGAGGAAGCCGACCCGCAACACGCCCTCGACCAGCCGGGCGGCCGACCTCGCCCTGGTGAGCGCGGCTCCCAGCCCTTCGTAGGCGGGGCGCAGGTCGGCGAGGAAGCGCTCGCCCAGCGGCGTCAGCCGTACGCGCCTGCTGGTCCTGTCGAACAGCCTGGCGCCGACGCGGGTCTCCAGCGCCCGCACCAGCTGGCTGACCCTGCCAGGCGACAGGTAGAGCCGCTCGGCGGCCCTGGCGAAGTGCAACTCCTCGCTGAGCACGACGAAGCACTCCAGCTCCCTGAACTCCATCACGACTCCTTAGCCTGACTAAACCAAGGCTTCGATCTTCGCCATTGTTCCCGCACGTCGGGCCCAGAACGCTGGGGTCATGACGACAATCGAAACCGCCCGCGCGCCATGGCCTGCCGTGTCGTCCGTCGCGGTCGGCACCTTCACGATCGTGACCAGCGAGATGCTGCCCGTCGGCCTGCTGACGCCCATCGGCTCCACGCTGGGCGTCTCCGACGGCGTGGCCGGTCTGACCATGTCGGCGCCCGGAGTCGTCGCCGCCCTCTCCGCGCCCCTGCTGACCGTCGTGGCAGGACGGCTCGACCGGCGGATCGTGCTGATCACGTTGATGGCCCTGCTGGCCGGCGCCAACCTCCTGGCCGCCTACTCCCCCACCTACGCGGTGATGCTGGTCGCCAGGGTGCTGGTCGGTGTCAGCATCGGGGGCTTCTGGGCGTTCGCCGCCACCCTCCCCACTCGGTTGGTGCCCGAGCAGCACGTCGGCAGGGCCGCCGCGATGATCGCGGGCGGTGTCTCCGTGGCCTCGGTGCTCGGCGTGCCGGCAGGCACCCTGATCCTGTCGCTGGCCGGGTGGCGCACGGCGTTCGTGGCCGTCGCCGTGCTCGCCGTCGTGGTCCTGGTCGCGCTGGTCCTGGTGCTGCCGCCGCTGCCCGCCACCCAGGCGGTACGGCCCGCCCAGCTGCTCGCGGTCTGGCGCGACAGCGCGCTCAGGACCGCCCTGGTCGCCACCGCGCTCGTCGTGACGGGCCACTTCGCCGCCTACACCTACATCCGCCCCTTCCTCGAGCAGGTCTCCGGCGCGGGGCCCGCGCTGATCAGCGGCCTCCTCCTCGCGTACGGCGTGGCGGGCGTGGTCGGCAACTTCGGCTCGGGGGCCCAGGCCGCACGCGGGCCCAGGCAGATCATGGTGGTGCTCGCCGTGCTGATCGCCGTCTCCACCATGGGGATGCCGCTGGCGGGCGCCGCGATGCTGCTGCTGTGGGGCCTCTCCTACGGCGGCGTCTCGGTGACCGGACAGCTCTGGGTCGCCAGGTCGGGCGGCGGAGAGGCGGGCATGGCCATGCTGTCGTCGGTCTTCAACGCGGCCATCGCGCTGGGCGCGCTGCTCGGCGGGGTGATCGTGGACGCCGCCTCACCCAGCGCGGTGATGTGGTTCGGGGCCGTGCTCGCCCTGCTCACCGCGGCTTACGCTGGCACCTGGGGCAGGAGAAGGACGATCGGTTCATGAACGCCTCACGCCTGATCGGCGTGCCGCACCTCGAGCACGGCTGGTCGCGCCTGCCGTACGCCTCGAGGGAGCGGTCGAAGTAGCCGCTCTCGCCGTTGACGTTGACGTAGAGGCTGTCGAAGGAGGTGCCGCCCTGTAGGAGGGCGGCCCCCATGACCTGGCGGACCGCGGCGAGCAACTCGGCGATCTTCGGCTTGGTGAGGGTCTCGGTGGAGCGTGACCAGTGGAGCCTGGCGAGCCAGAGCGCCTCGTCGGCGTAGATGTTGCCGACACCGCTGATCAGCGACTGGTCGAGCAGGGCCCGCTTGATCTCCGTGCGCCTGGCCCTGAGCCTGCGGGCGAAGACGTCGTCGTCGAAGGCCGCCTCGAACGGGTCGGGGGCGATGTGCGCGATGGGCTCGGGCACGCCGTTCACCAGCGAGGTGAGCATGACGTGGCCGAAGGTGCGCTGGTCGACGAAGCGCAGGTCGCTGCCGCCGTCGGCGAAGGCCAGCCGCACCCTCAGATGCTTCTCGAGCACGGAGTCGGGCGAGACCACGAGCAACTGGCCGCTCATGCCGAGATGGGCGAGGATCGCCTCCTCGCCGTCGAGCGGCAGCCACAGGTACTTGCCGCGCCGCTCGGCGGAGGTGATCGTGCGCCCCGCGACCAGGAACGGCCCGATCTGGCGGCGCACGGCCCTCGGGTGCAGGACCTCGGCGACGCCGATCGTGCGCCCTGTCACCCAGTCGGCCAGGCCCCTGCGGACGACCTCTACCTCGGGAAGCTCAGGCATGCTAGCCCGCCGGCTGGCTCTCGCGCTGCTCTCTGCGCGCCCTGATGCGGGTCCAGGCCGCCTCGGCCGCCTGCTGCTCGGCCTCCTTCTTGCTGCGGCCCTTGCCCGATCCGTAGGACTCGCCGCCCACCCGCACCTCGGCGGTGAAGGACTTGGCGTGGTCGGGACCGCTCTCCTCGACGTGGTACTCGGGCACGCCCAGCGCCTCCGAGGCGGTGAGCTCCTGCAGCGAGGTCTTCCAGTCGAGCCCCGCGCCCAGCGAGGCCGAGCGCGTGATCAGCGGGTCGAACAGCAGGTGCACGACCCTGAAGGCCTCGTCGAGCCCGAGGTCGACGTAGACCGCGCCGATCAGCGCCTCGAGGGTGTCGGCGAGGATCGAGGACTTGTCGCGCCCTCCAGTGCCCTCCTCGCCCCTGCCGAGCCGCATGAAGCGGCCCAGGCCGAGGTGGCGGGCCACGTCGGCCAGCGCGCGCATGTTGACCACGGCCGCCCGCAACTTGGCCAGCTGGCCCTCGGGCAGGTCGGGGTGGTTGCGGTAGAGCGTGTCGGTGACCACCAGGCCCAGCACCGAGTCGCCGAGGAACTCCAGGCGCTCGTTGGTGGGCAGGCCGCCGTTCTCGTACGCATAGGAGCGGTGCGTCAGCGCCCGCTCGAGAATGTCCGCGTCGAGCCTGACGGAAAGAACCCGCTCCAGCTCGTCTCTGGCGACCTCGACGGCCACCGGCTTGGGACCTGCGCCCACGTGTTACCTCCTCAGAGCATCTCTCCGAAGCGCGTGGGCGAGGGAACTGAGAGATGCCCGAAAACGTGGTGGGCGTCGGGGACCAGCCCCGGCGTCCACCACGGCCGCGGGCGAACCGCCGCCGCACGCACCTGAGACGGTGACGCCGACCGGAGCAGCATGGGCACCGGCCGGCATTCCGTCATTGTGCGATCAGGCAGACGGCTCGATGACCTGACGGCGGTTGTAGGTGCCGCAGGTCGGGCACGCGATGTGCGGCTGCTTGGGCGAACGGCACTGCGGGCAGCTCACCAGCGCGACAGCAGACGTCTTCCACTGGGCGCGGCGGGAGCGGGTGTTGCTCCGCGACATCTTCCGCTTCGGGACGGCCACGTCACTTCTCCTGATCGTTATCGTTCTCGGAAATCAGACCTTGCAACGACGCCCAGCGAGCGTCGATCTTCTCGTGCCCGTGGTCAGGGCCGGCCTCGGCCAGCTTGACCCCGCAGTCCACGCACAGCCCCTGGCAGTCTTCCCTGCACACGGGGCTGAGCGGCAGTGCGAGCACCACCGCGTCGCGGAACGTCGGCTCGAGGTCGAGAAGTTCACCGTCGAGCAGTGAGTCCTCCTCCGAGGCGTCCTCGTCGGAGTAGAAGAACAGCTCCTGCAGGTTGACCTCGATCTCCGAGGACAACGGGTCGAGACACCGCGAGCACTCCCCCGCGAGGGGAGCGTGTGCGGTGCCCGAGACGAGCACGCCTTCCATCACTGCTTCGAGCCTGATGTTCAGCTCGACTTCGGTGTCCTTGGGGACACCGATCATGTCGACGCCGAGATTTGCCGGTGCCGGGAGGGACAGAGTCATCTGCCGCATCGAGCCCGGCCGCCTGCCCAGGTCATGAGTGGAGATCACCCAAGGGGCGCGGGGGTCGAGGTGCTGAGTCATCCTGCTCTCGCTAGGCATGGCGAAATATCGCCGTCGTACAAGGCCAGATAGCAACGATACCAGGCGCGGGTCAGCCCCTGAGCCGTTCGATCAAGAGCTTGTGCACCAGATCAGGGACGAGCCCGGAGACATCGCCACCGTACCGGGCGATCTCCTTCACCCTGGACGACGACAGGAACGAATATTCCGGATTCGTCGGCATGAACAGCGTCTCCACGCCCGACAGGCGGTAGTTGAGCTGCGCCATCTGCAGTTCGTAGTCGAAGTCGCTGACCACGCGGATGCCCTTGACGATCGCCGGGATGTCGTTCTGGCGGCAGAAGTCGACGAGCAGGCCGTGGAACTTCTCGACCCTGACGTTGGGGTAGTCCTTGGTGACCGTGGTGAGGATGTCGATGCGTTCCTCGACCGTGAACAGGCTCTTCTTCTCGACATTGATCAGTACGGCGACTGTCACCTCGTCATACAGCCGGGCGGCCCGGCCGATGATGTCGAGGTGTCCGTTGGTGATGGGGTCGAACGACCCTGGGCACACTACGCGGCGCACATCGCCTCCCACGTTTACGGGTTCCCGGCGGCGCGACCGTACCAAACGGACGCTTCGCCGTAACGACGGACCCTCTCCTCCTCGTAGCCAGGGGGCCACACCAGGTCCTTCCCCCTGCTCTCGCGTTCCACCGCGAGGAGCGCGTCCGGCGTGAGCCAGCCGTTGTCGCGCAGCAGTTCGAGCATCCTCGTGACGTCCTCGTCGGTGACCGCGTAGGGCGGGTCGGCGAAGACGATGTCGTACGGCTCGCCCTGCCTGGCCAGCAGCCGCTCCACCCTGTCGGCCACCACCGTCGCCTCGCCGAAGCCGAGCTCCCTGATGTTGGCCTTGATGGTCTTCACCGCCCTGGGGTCGGACTCCACCAGCAGCGCGTGGGCCGCTCCCCTGGACACCGCCTCCAGCCCGACCGCCCCCGAACCCGCGTAGAGATCGATCACCCTGGCGCCCGCGAGCCCGTGCAGCGAGTCGAGCGTCAAGAAGATCCCTTCTCTTGCCCTGTCACTCGTCGGCCTCGTCGTACGGCCCTGCGGCACCGCCAGCCGTCTGCCACCCGCGCTCCCCGCGATGATCCGCGTCATGCCACCCATTGTTCCGCATGTCAGCGCAGGTCAAGAGTGGACAAGTGTCTGCCTCGACTGCGCAAGGGTCGTAGCTATCGCTCCGATCGGCCCGCATGATGAGTTCTGCGACCTTCGAGGTGACCCAAATGAAGGTCGACCGGCGTGATCGTGAGCCCTTCCGCACGCCGGTTCCCTCGGCACCTGACCCGAGGGGTGGGCCCAGCCGGGGACGGCATTCGGGGGGAGGCCGTCCCCGGCGCTGGGCCCGTCACCACCGCAATGGCGGTGGTGACGGGCGGCGCAGGACGAACCTCCCGCAGAACGAAGCTTCCCGCAGGACGAGCTTCCCGCAGGACGCGGCTTCCCGCCGGGCCGGGGTCTCCGGCACGAACCTGCGTGGACCGGGCCTCAGGTCTTCTCCAGGTATCCCGCCCGCTCGTCGGCCAGCAGCCTGTCGATCTCGGCGCGCAGGCCGGGCAGGGACGACAGCTCGGGGTCGGCCGACAGCAGCGCCGCCGCCTCCTCGCGGGCGGCCACGATCACGTCCTCGTCCCTGAGCAGCTGCAGCATCTTGAGCGAGGAGCGCTTGCCCGACTGGGCCGCTCCGAGCACGTCGCCCTCACGCCGCTGCTCCAGGTCGACCCTCGACAGCTCGAACCCGTCGAGCGTGGAGGCGACCGCCTCGAGGCGCTCCCTCGCGGGGGTGCCCGCGGGGAACTCGGTGACGAGCAGGCACAGCCCGGGCAGCCCGCCTCGGCCCACGCGCCCCCTGAGCTGGTGCAGCTGCGAGACCCCGAACCTGTCGGCGTCCATGATGATCATGACGGAGGAGTTGGGCACGTCGACGCCCACCTCGATCACGGTGGTGGCCACCAGCACGTCGACGGCGCCCTGCGAGAAGGCGCGCATGATCGCGTCCTTCTCCTCGGGAGGGAGCTTGCCGTGCAGCACCTCGACGCGCAGCCCGTGCAGCGGCCCGGAGGCGAGCATCTCGGCCACCTCGAGCACCGCCAGCGGCGGCCGCTTGTCGTCGTCGCCCGCCGCGAGGTCTCCCTCGTCGCCCTCCAGGTCGCCGATGCGGGGGCAGACGATGTAGGCCTGGCAGCCGAGGCCGACCTCCTCGCGCACGCGCTCCCACGTGCGTTCGAGGTAGTGGGGCTTCTCCGCGGCGGGAACGACGTGGGTGGTGATCGGCGCGCGGCCCGAGGGCAGTTGCGACAGCGTCGAGACCTCGAGATCGCCGAAGACGGTCATGGCGACCGTGCGCGGAATGGGCGTGGCGGTCATGACCAGCACGTGGGGACGCCCGCCCGACACCTTCTCGCGCAGCGCGTCGCGCTGTTCGACGCCGAACCTGTGCTGCTCGTCGACGACGACGAGGCCCAGGTCGGCGAACTGGACGTGCTCCTGCAGCAGCGCGTGGGTGCCGACGACGATGCCCGCGGTGCCCGAGGCGGCGTCGAGCAGGGCCGAGCGGCGCGCGGCCGTGCCCATGGAGCCGGTGAGCAGCCCCACCGCGGTGCCGCCGAACATGCCGCCGGCCGCCAGGTCGCCCAGCATCGAGGTGATCGAGCGGTGGTGCTGCTGGGCCAGCACCTCGGTGGGCGCCAGCAGGACGGCCTGGCCCCCCGCGTCGACGACCTGCAGCATGGCGCGCAGCGCCACCACCGTCTTGCCCGCGCCGAACTCGCCCTGGAGCAGCCGGTGCATCGGGTGCTCCATGGCGAGGTCGGCCGCGATCTCCTCACCGACGGCCGCCTGCCCCTCGGTGAGCGAGAACGGCAGCCGCTCGTCGAAGGCGGCCAGCATGCCGCCCGCCACGCGCGGGCGGGCCTTGGCGGGCCAGGCCACCGCCGCGGCCCTGCGCTGCAGCAGGACGGCCTGCAGCACGAACGCCTCGTCGAACTTCAGCCTCTTGCGCGCCCTCGTCACGTCGCCGAAGTCTCGCGGCCTGTGGACGGCCACCAGCGCGTCGGCCAGGTCGGGCAGCTCGTGCCTGCGGCGCAGCTCGGCGGGGAGCGGATCCTCCAGCGGGCCGAGCGTGTCGAGGACCACCCCGACGGCCCTGCGGATGGCCCAGGGGGTGAGGTCCTTGCCCGCGGGGTAGATCGGCACGGGCGCGGCGGCGAACTCGGCCGCGTTCGCCTCGGTCTCCTCCTCGAACAGCTCGAACTCGGGATGGGTCAGCTGCCAGCGCGGCGTCGCCCTGGCGCCGAACAGCCCCACCTTGCCCGCGAACATGCCGCGCCGCCCGGTCTTCAGGCGCGACTCGGCCACGTGGGAGCCCTTGCCGAAGAACGACAGGTAGATCTTCTTGCCGGTGCCGTCGACGACCTCGACCTCGAGCCAGGTGCCGCCCCTGTTGCGCATGGGTTTGCGCATGAGCCTGGTGACCTCGCCGACGACCGTGACGTGCTCGTCGACCTCGAGCGCGTCGAGCGAGGTCAGCTCGCCGCGCTCGGCGTAGCGGCGCGGGTAGTGGCGCAGCAGGTCGCCGACCGTCTCCAGGTCGAGCACGCTGTGCAGCAGCTTGGCGGTCTTGGGATCGAGCGCCTTGCTCAGGGGCTCGTCGAATCGACTCACGTCAACCAGTTGTACCGCCTGCGACCGACAGGATTCACTCGACACCGATGAGCAACGGGTAACCGCCCTGCTCTCCGTCGTAGACGACGACCTCCACGTCGGGCCTGGTGTCCGCCAGCCGCTCCTCCACCGACGCGGCGAGCCGTACCGGCGCGCCCGCCCCTGTGACCAGGGTGACCAGCTCGCCGCCGCCCGCCACCATCCTGTCCACGATCAGCGCCGCGACCTCGGTCAGCGAGCCGCCGATGACCGCGACGTCGCCGTCGATCATGCCGAGCACGTCGCCCGGCGTGCACATGCCCGCGCTGGTGAAGGCCTGCCTGTCGGCCACCGTCAGATGCCCGTAGCGGGTGTGGCCCGCGGCGTCGGTCATGGCCACCACGTCGTCGTCGAAGCGGCGCAGCGGGTCGTGGACGGCCAGCGCGGCCAGCCCCTGCACGGTCGCCTTGGTGGGCAGCACGCTCACCACCACGCCGTCCTCGCGCGCGATCTCCGACGCCGCGACCGCGACCGCCCTCACGCCCTCGTCGTTGGGCAGCACCGCCACCTCGCTGCCCGCCTCGCGGATGGCCGCCAGCATCGCCGGCAGCGGGGGGCTCGAACCTGGCTCCCGCCGTACGACGACGGCCCCGCACTCCTCGAACAGGGCGGCGATGCCGTCGCCCGCGGCCACCGCGACCACCCCCTGCCGCCGCCGGCCCTGTGCGTGCGGCCGGGCGCGGCCAGGTAGGTCACCTTGATCCGGTGCGGCCTGCCCGCCCTCATGCCCGCCTCGATCGCCTGGCCCGCCTCGTCGACGTGCACGTGGACGTTCCACAGCCCGTCGCCGCCGACCACCACCAGCGAGTCGCCGAGCGAGTCGAGCTCGGCGCGCAGCTTGCCCACCGCCTCCTCGTCGGCGTCGAGCAGGTACATCACCTCGTAGCCTGCGCCCGACTCGGTCATCGGCGTCACCCTGCCCGTCGGCGGGGGCACGTCGTAGCGCTCGGCGTAGGAGTCGGTGATCACCGCGGCGAGCGCCTCAAGGATGATCGCCATCCCCGCCCCTCCGGCGTCCACCACGCCGCTGCGGGCCAGCACGTCCAGCTGGCCGGGGGTGCGCCGCGCCGCCGCCCTCGCCTCCGCCGCCGCTCCTCGCGCGGTCGCGGCGAGATCACCCGCGGGCACGGCCGCCGCCACCGCCTCGAGCACGGTCAGCACGGTGCCCTCGACCGGCCTGGCCACCGCCGACCTGGCCAGCTTCGCCGCCCTCGCCAGTCCCTCGCACAGGTCGGCGCCGGTGCCCTCGCGATCCTTGAGCACCTCGGCCAGCCCCCTGAGCGCCTGGCTGACGATGACGCCCGAGTTGCCCCTGGCCCCGACCAGCGCGCCGTACGCCATGGTCTGCCACACCACGGCGGCGCCCATGTCGTCGGGCAGCGCCTCCACGGCCTCGGCCGCGGAGAGCATCGTGAGGTGCAGATTGGTGCCCGTGTCGCCGTCGGCCACGGGGAAGACGTTCAGCGCGTCGATCTCCGCCCTCGCCCTTCCCAGGGTGTCGGCGGCCAGCCGCGCCCAGCGGCGCACCGCGGGCGGGTCGAGAACCTCCATGTGTGCTCCCTCGCGGCCCCGATGCGCTAGCGTTATTGCGGAGAATATCCCCAACACCCACCCGCTGCCGCTCGAGTTCGCGGTCAGGGGTGCGGATCGGATATCCTCGTCTGGCTGGCCGGTTGTCCCCGGCATGCCCTCCGCCCGCAACATCCAAGCGGACTGGGCTTATCGACTGAAAAGGAGCGATACCGTGGCTTCCGTCTGCGATGTCTGCCGCAAGGGCCCGACGTTCGGTAACAACGTGTCCCACTCCCACCGTCGCACCCGTCGTCGTTGGAACCCCAACATCCAGACGGTGCGCGCGGTCGTTGGTGGCACGCCCAAGAAGATGAACGTCTGCACCTCGTGCATCAAGGCTGGCAAGGTCACCCGCTAGTCTTCACAACTTCCGAAAGCCCGTCGCTCATCCGAGCGACGGGCTTTCGGCTTTCCGTGACGGCCCTGAACGGCTACGAGCGCCACATCCAGGCGTGGTCCACGGGGCCGATGCCGTCGCCCAGGGGGAAGCCGCGGCCGATCGCGCCGGTGACGTAGTCCTTCGCCTTGCCCGCCGCCGTCGGCACGTCGTCGCCCATCGCCAGGTACGACGCGATCGCCGAGGCGAGCGTGCAGCCCGTGCCGTGGGTGTGGCGGTTGTCCAGGCGCGGCGCCCTGAAGCGGAACTCCGCCGCTCCGTCCGTCAGCAGGTCGACGGGCTCGCCCGGCAGGTGCCCGCCCTTGACGAGGACCCAGGTGGGGCCGAGCGCCAGGACGGCGTCGGCGGCTCGGCGCAGGTCGCGCTCGTCCTCGACCTTGACGGAGGTGAGCTGCTCGACCTCCCACAGGTTCGGCGTGACGACCGTGGCGATGGGCAGCAGCAGCGTCCTGAGGGTGTCGACGGCCTCGGGCGCGAGCAGCGAGTCGCCGTGCTTGGAGACGCCGACGGGGTCCACCACGACGGGCGCGCCCGCGGCGGCCAGCGCCTCGGCGACCGTCTCCACCAGGATGGGCGAGGCCAGCATGCCCGTCTTGACGGCCTGCGCGCCGATGTCGCTCAGCACCGAGTCGAGCTGGGCGCGCACCGCTTCGGGCGGCAGCTCCCAGTACCCCTGGACGCCCAGGGAGTTCTGGGCGGTCACGGCGGCGATCACGCTCATGCCGTGGACGCCGAGCGCCAGCATCGTCTTCAGATCGGCCTGGATACCCGCGCCGCCGCCGGAGTCGGAGCCGGCGACGGTGAGGACGCGAGGAGGGGGCGAAACGGTCATGGCCCCATCCAACCATTCAGGCGACCGTGCACTCCCCGCCCACCATGCCGCAGGTCTGGGGCTCGGTGGCGGTGCCGTCCGCGGTGAAGGTGATCTGGACGGCCTCCCCCGCCTCCAGATCCGCGTCGGGCTGGATGACCAGCAGCTGGCCGTCCTGGCTCCACTGCGCGCCTCTCACGGCGGACACGGTGCCGTCCACGGGGACGCTGACGGTCAGGTCGGCCAGCGCCTTGCCCGACTCGTTGACGACCCGCAGTTCGGCGGTGTAGCCGGCCAGGCGCTGCCTGACCACGTCGAACTTGACGTTGACCGCGGCGCCGCCCCTGGCGGTGCCCCTGGTGCTGTTGGTGCTGCTGGTGGTGCCGCTGCCCACCTGCGAGGTGGCGGTCGGTCCCGGCTCCACGTCGCTGACGGGGGGCGGAGCGGTGTTGTCGGCCTCCCTCATCCCTGAGGGCTCGGCCGAGGCCGTGGGCTCCTCACTGGGCGCGAAGTCGTCCTCAGGCGTCGACCGCGGGGTGTTCTTGACGGTCGGCCTGGGCGTGCTGGTACGTCGGGGCGCCCGCGCCGAGGCCGTGGCCGTGGGGCGGGGCCTCACGTTCCTGGTCTCCGAGGGCTCCTCGCTCGGCTCCTCCGTGCCGCCTGCCACGGGAGCCTCCTCGGTGCCTTCGGCGGCGTCGGGCTCAGGCTCCGGCTCGGGCTCATCCGAGATCGAGGGGGGCGCCTGGGTGACCGACACCTTGCCCGCCGTCGGCGTCTTCTCCGACGAGCCGACCATCCGCACGCCGACGACGGTGCCGCCGAGCACGATCGCGACGGCCGCCACCGACAGGATGGCGACCTTGCCCCTGCCGCCGGACGACGCTTCACGCGGAGGGGCCGAGGGGCGTCGCCTCCCGCGCCTGCGGGAGCCCTTGTCGCCCGGCTCCTCGTCCCAGCCCGCGGGGCCCTCGTCCCAGCCGCCCGCGCCGAGGAAGCCGGTCTCCTGCACGTCGGAGGGCTCCTCCCAGGCGGCCACCGGCTGCCTGGGAGGCCCCGTGGCCACCAACCGGTCCGTCGGCGGGTTGTAGGCGGCCGTGGGCTCGCTCTCCGGTCCCACGCCCTCACCGCCGGGGGTCGCGTGCTGGCCGGCAGGGCCCGCGGGCTCACCGTAGGGCGTGGGTCCCCCCTGAGACCCTGGGACGCCGGCCTCTGGAGCGCCGCCGAAGGCGGACACAGGCCCGCCGAAGGCGTCGTTCGCCGACATCGGCCCCGTCGCGGGGCCGCCGAAAACGTCAGGCTGGTGCGGCGGCACGGCCCACTCTCCCGTGGAGGGCCCTGCCTGGACCTGCTGGTCGAGCTGGTCGGGCTGCGCGGGCCAGCCCGACTGCTCCACCACGGGGGCCATGAAGGCTCCCGTGGTTATGGGGTCGTCGAAGGAGCGAAAGTCCGCCTCCTGCGGGTCTTCCGAGTCGCGTCCCCCCTGAGACCACGCGTGCTCTGGTTCGCCGGTGCCGTGGCGGGCCATGGGCGCCCTTCCTGCCGGATACATGGGCCGCCCATCTTAATAACATCTTTAATACGCGTTTGTCTCAACTTTCACGGGGGTATCTTCTCGAAACCGACATTTCACTCTCTGAAGTGGTCCCACCCGCCGAGCCCCGTCGTACGGCCCGCGACCTGGACCTTCGCGCCTTCCACGACGTGTCCGACGACCGTCCAGTGGGGCGGCAGCCGTACCTCCGGAGGGAAGACTGCGGCCAGAGCGTGATCTTCGCCACCCGTGAGCACCCACTCGACCGGGTCGGCTCCGAGCTCCTTGGCGGCGGCGGCCACCGGCTCGCCGATCGGGAAGGCGGTGGGGTCGAGCGTGATGCCCACGCCGCTCGCGGCGGCCACGTGCCCGAGGTCCTGCAGCAAACCGTCGCTCACGTCGAGCATCGCGGCCGCGCCCATGCGCGCGGCCTCGGGCCCGCACGCGTACGGCGGACGCGGCCTCCTGTGCCCCTCGACCGCCTCGAGAAGCGGCCCACCCTCCGGCTCCAGCCCCGCCTCCAGCAGGGCGAGCCCTGCGGCCGCGTATCCCAGCCGCCCGGCGAAGGCCACGACCTGTCCAGGCCGCGCGCCCGAGCGGGTGACGGGCGCGTGCCCGCCGAGATCGCCGAGCGCCGTCACGCCGATGACCACGAGTTCGGAGCGGGTGATGTCGCCGCCCGCCACGCTGGCTCCCACGAGCGCGCACTCCTCGCGGAACCCGTCGGCGAGGCCGTCGACCCAGGCCACGGGAACGTCTGCGGGCATCCCGAGGCCCACCACGAGGGCTGTCGGAATCGCCCCCATAGCGGCGACATCGGAAAGATTCTGTGCTGCGGCCTTCCTGCCTATGTCATACGCGCTGGACCAATGGCGGCGAAAGTGCCTACCCTCGATCAACAAGTCCGTTGACACTACGACCCGCCCATCGGGCGCTCTCACCACCGCAGCGTCGTCACCGGGACCGAGCAGCACGCTCTCGCCCTGTGGCAATCGTCCGGTGATACGTGCTACAACTCCGAATTCGCCGAGATCTCCGACTGTGATGGCGCACCTCCTGTCGGCACACAGGGTACGGTGGCCCTTCGGCGCTGATCCAATCGCCCGGGAGGACGTAATGGTGCAGGCGTACATCCTTATCCAGACCGAGGTGGGCAAGGCCGCGGCCGTGGCTCGTGAGATCGCCGGCATCACCGGGGTCACCCAGGCCGAGGACGTGACGGGCCCCTATGACGTCATCGTGCGCGCCGAGGCTCGCAACGTCGACGAGCTCGGCAAGCTCGTCGTCGCGCAGATCCAGGCCGTCGATGGCATCACCCGTACTCTGACGTGCCCTATTGTCCACATATGAAGCAAGGTGTTGCCGTCCTGGCGCTGCTCCTTCTCGCCGGGTGCGGCAGCGCGGTCCAGGTGGAGCCGCCCGTCCCCCAGGGTGACGCGGTGGCCGCCTGCACCAGCCTCAGCCCCCTGCTGCCCGCCACGCTCGACGGCGCGGAGCGCACGACCTCCACACCCGAGTCGCCCTATGTCGCCGTGTGGGGATCGGCTGAGATCGCGCTGCGCTGCGGGGTGCCCCGCCCCGCGCGGATGGCGGCCACCGACCAGCTGGCCGAGCTCGACGGGGTCGGGTGGTTCGCCGACCCCACCGTGCCCACCCTGTTCACCGCCGTGACGAGCACCGCCTACGTGGAGGTGACGATCGCCAGGACGCACGAGGCCACCGGCGTCCTGATGGAGCTCTCAGGGCCGGTGAAGAAGGCCACCGGCTAGCGCAGACCCGCCTTGCGACCCAGCGCTAGCTGGATGAGGCGCTCGACCAGCTGGGCGTAGGTCAGGCCGCTGGCCGCCCACAGCTGGGGAGCCACCGACAGCGACGTGAAGCCGGGCATGGTGTTGATCTCGTTGAGGATCAGCCTGCCGTCGGAGGTGTAGAAGAAGTCCACCCGCGAAAGCCCCTCGCAGCCCAGCGCCTCGAAGGCGCGTACGGCCATCGCCCGCAGCTCCTCGGCCGTCTCGGCGGGGATGTCGGCGGGCACGGTCAGCGACATCTGGTCGGGGTAGTACTTGGCCTCGAAGTCGAAGAACTCCTGCCCGCCCTCGACCAGCACCTCACCGGGCGTCGAGGCGGCGGGCGGCTCGTCGCCGAGCGACTCCAGCACCGCGCACTCGATCTCGCGTCCGACGATGGCCGCCTCGACCAGCACCTTGGGGTCGTGGGCCTGGGCGAACTCGACGGCGGTCTCGAGCGAGGCCAGGTCGTGCGCCTTGGAGATGCCCTGGCTGGAGCCCGCGCGGGCCGGCTTGACGAAGACCGGCCAGCCCAGCTGCTCGACCTCCTTGACCACGCGGTCCTTGTCGAGGCGCCAGTCGCGCTCGCGCACCACCACGTACGGCCCGACGGGCAGCCCCGCGGCGGCCAGGATCGCCTTCATGTAGGCCTTGTCCATGCCGACCGCGCTGGCCAGCACGCCCGAGCCGACGTAGCGCACCCCAGCCATCTCCAGCAGGCCCTGGATCGTGCCGTCCTCGGCGAAGGGGCCGTGCATGACGGGGAAGACCACGTCCACCGTGCCCAGCTCGACCGGGATGCTGCCCGGCTCGTAGGCCACCAGCGCCGCCTCCCCCGAGGGCAGCGCCAGCTCCGCGCCCGAGGTGTCGACGACGGGCAGCTTGCCGTCCTCGATCGCGTATCGCTGGTCGCCGGCGGCCAGCACCCAGCGGCCGTCCTGGGCGATCCCGATGGGGACCACCTCGTACTTCGACCTGTCGATCGCCTCGAGAACGCTGCCCGCCCCCATGAGGGAGACGGCATGCTCCGAGTTGCGACCCCCGAAAACGACCGCGACGCGTGGCTTGCTCATGACGCCCGAATCTACCCTGCTTGTGAGTCAAGGGCTCGTGTCACGTCCGCGACGAGATCTTCGACGTCTTCGAACCCGATCGAGAAGCTGACCGCCTTGCCCTGTCTCACGGCCCATGTGCTGTCGCCGATCAGCCTCAGCGACTTGACCAGCTCGTCCGCGTCACCGCGTGGCGTGACGATCACGCGGGTGCCGAACCTGGTGCCCTCGGGCCCTGAGTCGAACAGCTGGCGCGCCAGGTGGTGGCCGGGGTCCTGCGGCAGGCCCGGATAGCCGACGGCGACGACCGAGGGATGCTTGGCCACGGCGGCGGCGAACTCCATGGCGGTCGCGCACCTGCGCCTGACCCGCAGCGTGAGTGTCCCCATGGCGCTGAGCAGGGCGGGCTCGTCGGCAGGCGACAGCGGGGCGCCGAGGTCCTTGGTGAGCCTGTGCATGAGGTCGTGCCTGCCGACCACGACGCCGCCCTCGCGGTCGCCGAGCAGGAGGCCGGTCGAGTGGAGCACCAGGTCGGCGCCGTGCTCCAGCGGCCGGCAGACGATCGGCGTGGCGAGGGTGGAGTCGACCACGAGCATCGCGCCGACCTCGCGGGCCAGGCGGTACAGGCCGCGCAGATCGGCCACGCCGGTGTCCGAGAGCGTCTCGGCGTAGATCAGCTTCGTGTGGCCGCGGACGGCCTGCCGTACCGCGGGCAGGTCGGCAGTGTCGACGAAGTCGGCGCTCACGCCGAACCTGCCGAGCACGTTGGCGACGAAGCCCGCCCTCGAGGGGGCGACCACGTGCGTGCCGCCGCGCAGGAACGACAGCAGGACGGCGGCGAGCGCCGCCTCACCCGTGGCGTAGGACTGGCCCGCCACGTTCTCCGGCGCCGCCGCCCCTTCGAGGGCCGCCACGGCGGCGGCGAACCGGCCCTCCGCCGGCGCGCGCACGCACCTGGTGTTCTCTCTCACACGCCGTATCTCTCCGGTTTGGGGGTGCGTGACATCAGCAGCACCCCTGCCTCGTCCGGGGTCATCCCGTCGTGGACGACGCCCACCACCACCTCGGTGATCGGCATCTCCACGTCGTGCTTCCTGGCCAGTTCGAGCACCGACTCGCAGGACTTGACGCCCTCGGCGGTCTGCTTGGTGGCCGCGACGACCTCGGCCAGCGTCATGCCCTTGCCGAGGTTCTCGCCGAAGGTGCGGTTGCGCGACAGCGGCGAGGTGCAGGTGGCGACCAGGTCGCCCATGCCCGCCAGGCCGGCGAACGTGTGCGGGTCGGCGCCGAGCGCCGCCCCCAGGCGTGAGATCTCGGCCAGGCCGCGGGTCATGAGCATCGCGCCGACGTTGTCGCCCATGCCCATGCCCGAGGCGACGCCGACCGCCAGCGCGATCACGTTCTTGACCGCCCCGCCCAGCTCCACGCCCACCACGTCGGGGTTGGTGTAGGGACGGAACCACGGCGGCACGTGACAGGCCTCCTGCAGGTGCTCCATGGTCCGCTCGTCGGGGCAGGACACCACGGTCGCCGCGGGCTGGCCCTGGGCGATCTCGGGCACCAGGTTGGGCCCCGAGACGACGGCCACCCGCTCCTGCGGCACCTCGGCGACCTCCATGATGACCTCGCTCATGCGCTTGGTCGTGCCGAGCTCGATGCCCTTCATCAGGCTGACGAGCACCGCGCCCTTCGGCAGGTGGGGCTTCCACGCGGTGAGGTTGGACCGCAGCGTCTGCGAGGGGACGGCCAGCACGACGAAGTCGGCGCCCTCCAGCGCGCGGGCGGGATCACCCGTGGCGCGCATCGTGGGGGGCAGTGTGACGCCCGGCAGGTAGTCGGGGTTCTCGTGGCGGCGGTCGATCGCCTCGACGATCTCGGCGCGGCGGCCCCACAGCGTGGTCTCCACGCCCGCCCTCGCCATGATCATGCCGAACGTCGTGCCCCATGATCCGGTCCCGAACACGGCGGCCTTGGTCATCCGCTTCACCGTCCAGCCGGATCGTAGGGGGTCTCCGGAGCTTTCTCTCCCCTGATTTCGGCAAGCTGAACGGTGATGGCGGCCATGATGTCGGCGGTCGCCTCACGCAACACGGACCCTCGCAACGGCTGCCCTTCGTATTTCGACAGGTCGACTGGTGGCCCGACCCGCACGGAGAACGTCTTGCGCGGGAGGAGCCTTGGTTTCTTCTGGCCGTAGGGCAGCAGCTCGTGCGCGCCCCAGTGCGCGACGGGGATCACCGGGGTGCCGGTCTCCAGGGCCAGGCGGGCCACGCCCGTCTTGCCCACCATCGGCCACAGGGCGGGGTCACGGGTGACCGTGCCCTCCGGGTAGAACAGGATCGCGCCACCCGCGCGCAGCCGCTGCTCGGAGATCTCCAGCGACCTGGCGGCCTCGCTGGTGCCCCTCGAGACGGGGATCGCCTGCAGCGCGCGGACCGCGACCTTGAGCAGCGGCACCCTGAACAGCGCGGCCTTGGCGAGAATGGTCGGCCAGCGCCCGTTGTTGTAGAGGAAGTGCGACAGCAGGACCGGATCGGCCCACGAGAGGTGATTGGTCGCGATGATGATGCCGCCGGTTCTCGGGAGGAGCTCGCCCCTGCGCCAGTCCTTCTTGACCAGCAGCCACGAGAGCGGTTTGACGATCACGACGGCGAAGGTCTCCCAGGGACGCGATGGTCTGCCGGGGCGGCGGCTCATGAACTCCTCCAAGAGAGACGGCTTGCGCCCCAAGTCTCCCGGTTGGCCGCGCAGGATGTCGAGACGAGATGCTTAAGCCTATGAGCTTCCGCTGGTCACTCGTCATCCCGGTGAAGACCCTGGTAGCGGCCAAGACCCGGCTGGCGGCCGCGACGGGCCCGCACCGCACCGCGCTGGCGGTCGCGGTGGCCAGCGACACGCTCTCCGCCGCGCTGGCCTGCCCCGCCGTGGCGCGCGTCATCGTGGTGCACGCCGACCCCGCCGCCGCGGGCCCGCTGGCGGCCCTGGGGGCCGTGGTCGTCCCCGACCCTGACCGCGGTCTCAACACCGCGCTGCACGCGGGCGCCGCGCATGCCGTACGGCTGGCGCCACACGACGGGATCGGCGCGCTCCAGGCCGACCTGCCCGCGTTGCGCGCCGCCGAGCTCGGCAGGGTGCTGGAGGCGGCGGCCGACTTCGACCAGTCGTTCGTGCCCGACGCCCTGGAGGTCGGCACCACCTTCTACGGCGTGCGGCCGGGGGCGCCCTTCGAGCCTCGCTTCGGCGGCGAGTCGAGGGCCAAGCACCTCGGAGGGGGCGCCAAGGAGCTCACGCCCGACGGGATCGACTCGGTCAGGCGCGACGTCGACACCCCCGACGACCTGCGCGCGGCCATCAGGCTCGGCCTCGGCCCGCACACCGCCGCGGTGGCGGCCCTGCTCGGTCTCGCGACCGGCCCCGGCCGCTAGACCGCTCACTCCCCTGTTCCTGCTCGGTCCAGGGCTGTTCGGCTAGGGCTGTTCGGCGCGCAGGGCGCGGATCCAGGGCGACACGATGAACGGCAGGTGTCCCACGACGGTGGCGAGACAGGCCACCCACAGCAGCGTCCAGACGCTCAGCTGCTCGGCCAGCAGGCCGCCGAGGATCCCGCCCACCGGCATCGCGCTCCACATGAGGAAGCGCATGCTGGCGTTCATCCTGCCGCGCAGGTGGTCGGGGGTGACGGCCTGGCGGTAGCTGCCCTGGCCGACGTTGAGCACGATCGCAGAGGCGACCGTCAATGCCATGCCGACCGGGTAGAGCACCACGCGCCAGCCGTCCGCGGTGAACCCGACGAGCAGAGGGAACAGTCCGGCAAGGACGGCCCCGCCGTACATGGCGCCGCCGTTGCCGTACCGGTCGATGATCTTGGGTGCGAGCACGCCGCCGACCACGCCGCCCACGCCCGTGGCCGAGACGATCAGTCCGTAGGCGCCGGCGCCGAGGTCGAGCTCGCGCACAAGCAGCAGCGGCTGCACGACCGCCCACAGGCCGTTGGCCAGCATGTTCAGTGCGCCGACCATGGCGATGAGGCGCAGCACGCGGTGGCCGAGCACGTACCTCAGGCCCTCGGCGACCTCCGCCCTGAGGTTCCTTCGCTGCGGTGAGTCGGGGCGCTCGTCGGCCCTGATCGTGGACAGGATGACCGCGGAGCAGGCGTAGGTGATCGCGTCGGCCAGCAGCGCGACGGGGGCCGTGAACACCTGGACCAGCCAGCCGCCGAGCCCTGGACCTGCCAGCCACGCCCCGCTGCGCAGCGTCTCCATGGTGCCGATGCCCCTCGGCAGGTCGTCCCTGTCCACGATGGACGGCACGAAGCTCATGTGCGCGACGTCGAAGAAGACCGTGCCCACGCCGACGATCAGCGCCACGACGTAGAGCTGCGCCAGCGACAGGACCCCCGCGAAGGCGGCCAGGGGGATGCTGAGCAGCGCCACGGCGCGCATGGCGTCGGCGGCGACCAGGATCGGACGGCGGCGCAACCGGTCGGCCCACACCCCCGCGGGCAGGCCGATGAGCAGGAAGGCGGCCATCTCGGCGGCGGTGAGCAGACCCAGCTGGAACGGGCTGGCCTCCAGTGTCAGCAGCGCGGTCAGCGGCAGCGCCACCAACGTCACCTGCGTGCCGAACTGACTCAGTGCGTCGGCGCCCACCATCCGCTGGAAGGCGGTGTTCCGCCAGATGCTCTGTTTCGTCGGCACGACCCGTGATCCTCACCCGCCTCCTTCTCGGCGGTCAAACCATTTACGCTGGGTTCGTGCAGGCGACAGTGCGGAGTTTCGATCCGGTGACCCGATCGGGGTCGGTGTTCCTCGACGACGGAAGCGTGCTGGAATTCGGCACGCGCGCGTTCGACGCCGGCCCGCTGCGGCTGCTGCGGACGGGCCAGCGGGTCAACCTCGTCCTTACGGGGGACGACATCACCTTCGTCACGCTGTCGACGTTTCCGCTGCCCTGATCACGTCAGGAAAACGACAAGCGCCCGGACCCATGAAAGGTGTCCGGGCGCGGTCGCGCTGCGGCTACTTCTTCTTCGCGGACTTCTTGCCGCTGACGTTCACCAGCTCCTTGAAGTCGGAGCCCGGACGGAACTTGGGCCCCCAGCTCTCGGCGACCTTGATCTCCGCGCCGGTTGACGGGTTCCTTGCGGTGCGCGCCGGCTTGTGAACCATCTCGAACGCGCCGAAGCCCGTGATCGAGACCTTGTCACCGGCCGCCACGGCCTTCTGGATGGCCTCGAGAATGGCGTTCACGGCCTCGGTGGCCGTCTTCTTGTCGCCCACCCGGTCCGCGATGGCGTCGACGAGTTCCCGCTTGTTCATTAGGTTTCGCTCCCCCTGTTACGGCTCGGGGTTCCAGCAGACGAGTCCAACGGTCGAGAAACCCCTTACGGGTTGAATCTAAAGCGGGACCGCCTGTGAACTCAATCACCCTGGCGGTTTTATTGGGCGTCCGGCGTGTCGAAATCGCTGGTCAGATCGGTAAGGAAGGTCTCCAGCCGGGTCGCCGCCCGGTCCGGATCACGCTTGGCGAGATCACAGATCGCCAGATATCTGCGGGAAAAGCGTTCTCGGTCGGCGGCGGGGAGCATGCGGACGCGGCGGTGCGCTTCGCGCAACCGCCGCGCCAGTTCGTCGTCTTCTAGACGGTCGTCGGCAGCCATGGCTGCCGACCATTCTCGTACGTGGTGATGTCGTCGGCGTGACGCAGGGTCAGGCCGATGTCGTCGAGGCCCTCCATCAGGCGCCAGCGAGTGTAGTCGTCGATCTCGAAGCCGACGCTCTCGCCCGCCCAGCGCACCTGGCGTTCGCCCAGGTCGACGGTGACGGCCAGCTTCGGATCCGCCTCGACGGCGGCCTGCAGCGCCTCGACCTTCTCGGCGGGCAGGATGACGGGCAGCAGGCCCATCTTGGTGGAGTTGTTGCGGAAGATGTCGCCGAACCTGGCGGCGATCACGACGCGGAAGCCGTACTGCTGGAGGGCCCACACGGCGTGCTCGCGCGAGGAGCCGGTGCCGAAGTCGGGGCCGGAGACCAGGATGCTGGCGCCCTCGTAGGACGGGTCGTTCAGGACGAAGGCCGGGTCCTCGCGCCAGGCGGAGAACAGGCCCTTCTCGAACCCGGTGCGGCTGACCTGCTTGAGCCAGACGGCGGGGATGATCTGGTCGGTGTCGACGTTGCTGCGGCGCAGCGGCACCGCCGTACCGGTGTGGGTGGTGAAAGCGTCCATGATCAGCGGTCCTTACAGGTCGGCGGGGGCGGTCAGCTTGCCGGTGACGGCGGTGGCGGCGGCGACGGCGGGAGAGACCAGGTGGGTGCGCCCGCCCTTGCCCTGACGGCCCTCGAAGTTGCGGTTGGAGGTCGAGGCGCTGCGCTCGCCCGGCGCGAGGGTGTCGGGGTTCATGCCCAGGCACATCGAGCAGCCCGCCTGCCTCCACTCGGCGCCCGCGGCCGTGAAGACCTCGTCGAGGCCCTCCTTCTCGGCCTGCAGCTTGACCAGCATCGAGCCGGGGACGATGAGCGTCCTGGTCCTGACCTGCCGTCCGCGCAGGATGTCGGCGGCGGCCCTCAGGTCCTCGAGGCGACCGTTGGTGCAGGAGCCGACGAAGACGGTGTCGACCTCGATCTCGCGCAGCGGCGTGCCCGCGGACAGCCCCATGTACTCCAGCGCCCGCTCGGCCGCGGCCCGCTCGGTGGGGTCGTCGAACGAGGAGGGCTCGGGCACGGCGGCGTCCAGCGGCAGGCCCTGCCCCGGGTTGGTGCCCCACGTGACGAACGGCGTCAGCGTCGAGGCGTCGATCTCGACGACCTTGTCGAAGACGGCGTCGTCGTCGGTCCTGAGCGAGCGCCAGTACTCCACCGCCTGGTCCCACGCCTCGCCCTCGGGCGCGTGCGGACGGCCCTTCAGGTACTCGAACGTCGTCTCGTCCGGCGCGATCATGCCGGCCCTCGCGCCCGCCTCGATCGACATGTTGCAGACGGTCATCCTGCCCTCCATGGAGAGCTTGCGGACGGCCTCGCCTCGGTACTCGACGATGTAGCCCTGGCCGCCGCCGGTGCCGATCTTCGCGATGATCGCCAGGATCAGGTCCTTGGCGGTGACACCCACGGGCAGCTCGCCCGAGACCTCGATCGCCATCGTCTTCGGCCGGTAGGCGGGCAGCGTCTGGGTGGCCAGCACGTGCTCCACCTCGGAGGTGCCGATGCCGAACGCGATGCCGCCGAAGGCGCCGTGCGTGGAGGTGTGAGAATCGCCACAGACGATGGTCATGCCGGGCTGGGTCAGGCCGAACTGCGGGCCGATGATGTGCACCACGCCCTGACCGGCGTCGCCCATCGGGTGCAGCCTGACACCGAACTCGGCCGCGTTCTTGCGCAGCGTCTCGACCTGCGTCTTGGAGACGGGGTCGGAGATCGGGCCGAGCACCGTCGGCACGTTGTGGTCCTCGGTGGCGATGGTGAGATCGGGCCGCCGCACCTTGCGCCCTGCCATGCGCAGGCCGTCGAAGGCCTGCGGGCTGGTCACCTCGTGAATGAGGTGCAGGTCGATGAAGAGCAGGTCGGGTTCGCCCTCGGCGCGGCGCACGACGTGCTGCTCCCAGACCTTCTCCGCGAGTGTGCGGCCCATGATCTCCTCCTTGAGACTTTGCCCCGACTTGCCTTCTCATATGTCGAGACGGCAGTATCGGTGTATGGACAACTCTAGCGGAGTCGGCGTACTGGACAAGGCCGTTCTCGTGCTCAATGCCCTCGAAGCAGGTCCGGCCTCCCTCGCCCAGTTGGTTCAGGCCACAGGACTGGCCCGCCCGACCGCCCACCGGCTCGCGGTTGCGCTGGAGCACCACAGGATCGTCTCGCGTGACACGCAGGGAAGATTCGTCCTCGGCCCCAGGCTTTCGGAGTTGTCCACGGCGGCGGGCGAGGACCGGCTGCTCGCCGTCGCCGCTCCTGTGTTGACCCAGCTCAGGGATCTGACGGGAGAAAGCGCGCAACTGTACCGCCGCCAGGGTGACGAACGGGTCTGCGTCGCCGCCGCCGAGCGCTCCAGCGGCCTGCGCGACACCGTCCCCGTTGGTTCGGCGCTGCCCATGACGGCAGGTTCGGCGGCGCAGATCCTGCTGGCATGGGAGGAGCCCGACCGCCTGCACAGGGGGTTGCGCGGGGCCAAGTTCACCGCCGCCACGCTCGCCTCGGTACGGCGGCGCGGATGGGCCCACAGCGTGGGAGAGCGCGAGCAGGGGGTGGCCAGCGTCTCCGCCGCCATAAGGGGTACGGGCGGCAAGGTGATCGCGGCCGTCTCTGTCTCCGGACCGATCGAGCGCCTGACGCGCACGCCCGGACGGCTGCACGCCGTTCCCGTGATGGCCGCGGCCGAGCGCATCACCGAGGCCATGCGCCGCGCCAACTGAACCTCCCTCTTCCGTGATCCCCAGGCCCGCCTTCGCCCCCGGCTCCCAGGACACGCCGGGCGAGCGGCGAGGGCGGGCGTCGGAACTCCGGCCGTTCCTCACCCGCCTTCCTCCCCCTCTCCCTCGCCCTCGCCTGCGTCACAGCCCCGCCTCCTTCGGGCGCGTCGGCAGGGAGACGCGGGACGCCCGCGGCAGGGGTTCGGTGGGCTTTGGACGCGCTCCCACACGCACCATCCCCCCATGTCATGACTTTTCGTGATCGGCGCTAGGGGCATTTCGGGGGCCGACCGCAGCCAGGGCGCACTAGCCTGAGTGCGTGACAGATCGCATCGAGGTAGCCGCCGCTGAGCTGCGTCCCCTGCTCGAAGAGTTCATCGTGTGGGCCCGGGAACACGCCCCAGGCAGCGACCCCGACCTGGTCGGCCCGGCGGCGCTGTGGCACAGGCTCGCCGCCTCCGACGACGTCCGCCGCTGGCGGCGCGCCGACCTGCGGCCCGTGCTGCTCGAGCGCATGCCCAAGGTCGTGGAGGATCCCGACGAAGCGGCCGATGGAACCATCGGCGCCGTCCGCGCCTACCTGACCTTCCTGTCGGACACCGACAAGCTGGTCGAACCGTCCGACTCCCTCGACGATCTGCTCGACGAACTCGACGAACTCGAGGACGACTTCGTCGAGGCCATGGAGGATCTCATCGACGACGTGGGCGACGACGACGTGCGTGAAGAGGGCGGCGACCTCGGCGACTTCGAGGCTCTCGCCGACGAGCTGGCCGATCTGCCCACGATCAGGCTGCGTCCCGACGCGGAGCTGGCCGCGGCCGCGCGTGCGGTGCCGCTGATCGCCAAGGCTCGTGACCTGGCCGTATGGGTCGGCGACGCGCGCGAGGTCGGCGAGGACAGCCTGCTGTCCGACGCCGAGGTCGAGGAGGCGCTCGGCGTCATCGGCCTGCCCAAGCCGCAGACCGACGGCCCGCTGTCCGCCGCCGTCCCGCAGCTGTGGAACATCTGGAACCTCGCCGTCGACCTGGAGTTCCTCGAGCCCGAGGGCGCCGGCACCGTCGGCGTCGACGACGACACCTCCGAGTGGCCCTTCGACGACGACGAGGACGTGCTCGACGCCTGGATGCTCGGCCTCAACTCGATCGACTACGGCGACCCCGAGCTCGAGGACGACGACCTCACGATGACGCTCGTCGGTCTCACCCGCGCGCTGCTGGTCCGCCTGCTGATCGGCGGCGGCTCGCGCAACCTGGGCGAGCTGCGCGAGGAGCTGGCCGAGGCCGCCGCCGACCTCGACGAGCTCGGCGCCGACGCGTGGAACGAGGCCCGCGACCACTACGGCGACCCGCTGGCGCCGGTGCTCGACTGGCTGGTCGGCTACGGCATGGTCACCGTCAACGGCGACGAGGTCGCGCTGACGGCCCTCGGTACCGAGGGCGTGGTGCACCTGGTCGACGACTCCGACATCGAGCTCGACGCCCGTCCTGCTATCGACGCGATGACCGCCCTCGAGCTGCTGGCCTTCAGCGCCGAGCTGCCCGAGGACGAGGCGGACGCCGAGTTCGCCGCCTGGATGGAGCTGCGTGAGCCCGCCGAGGCGGCCCGTGAGCTGCTCGAGGCGGCGGCGGAGGACGACACCGACGCGCTGATCAGGGTGCAGGCCGCGAGCGTGGTCGGCACGCTGGGCGAGGCCGCCGTCCCCGCCTGGCAGTCCGCGCTGAAGGAGCCGTCGCTGCGGCCGTACGCCGCCACGCACCTCACGCAGCTGGAGGTGGAGGACGCGCCCGAGCCCACCCAGGACGACACCCACTGGCTCATTCTCGACATGTGGACGATCTCCGCGGGTCTGGGGCGTTCGGAGTTCGTCAGTAGCCTGCGCGACATAGGGCCTGACCTGCTCAACAACCTGCTCGAGGTGATCTGGAAGATCCCGCACGCGCACGTGGAGGAGCTGCTGGAGCTGATCTCGCAGGTCCACCCCGACAAGAACGTGGCGAAGGCGGCCAAGCGCGCCCTGTTCAAGGCCCGCTCGACCGCCTGACCCCGACTGCCACCCGAAGGACCCCCACCCCGAGAGCCGCGAAGAGCGGCTCCTGGCCGGCTGTGGGGGTCCTTCACGGCTCGGGATTCGCCCGAAGCCTTGGAGGGCTACGGCCTGCCTGCGGTGAGGACACCGGCGGCGACCGCGCGGGCGAAGGCGGCGATGATCGGGTGCGGCCTGGTGCCGTCCCCCGACAGCTCCGGCTGGAAGAGCGTGGCCAGGAAGAACGGGTGTCCGGGCAGCTCGGCGGCGCGTACCTGCCCGTCCTCGTCGTGCGCGGTGAAGCGCAGCCCGCCCTCCTCCAGCGCGGGCAGATAGGCCGCGTTGAGGCCGAACGAGCAGTGGTAGCGCTCGATCGCGCGCTCGGTGCCGACGGCCTGGCCGACCAGCGAGCCAGGCGCGAGCCGTACCTCGCCCTCGTGACCCACCAGCGAGCAGGTCAGCGGCGCGAGCAGGAGGTCGCGCTCGGCGTCGGGCTCGTTCTCCGCGTGGGCGACGTCCAGATCGCAGACGTGGCGGGCGTACTCCAGCATCGCGTGCTGGAAGCCGCCGCAGGTGCCGAGGAACGGGATGGCGTGCTCGCGGGCGGTCCTGACCGCCCGCAACGCGCCGTCCTCGCTGCGGTAGGGGCTGCCGGGCAGCAGCCAGACGCCGTCGAAGCCCCGCAGGTCGTCCACCTGCTCGGTGGGGATCCAGTAGGCGTCGAGAGTGAGTCCTTCACGTTCGCGCAGCGCCTCCAGCAGCAGCGGCACGCGGACATGGGAGCGGACGGTGGCGGAACGGTCCCCGACCAGGGCGAGTCTCATGCCAGCCATCCTGCGGGTCCGCCGAGTTAAGCGCCAACGATAATCGCTGCTGCTCTGATAAGCATTGCTGATGGACCCCCATCTGCTCAGGACCTTCGTGACGGTCGCCCACCGGGGATCGTTCTCGGCCGCCGCCGAGGAACTCGGATACACCCAGTCGGCCGTCTCCCAGCAGATCGCCGCGCTGGAGGCCGATCTCGGGCTGGCGCTGCTGCGCCGCCGTCCGGTGGAGCCCACACCGGCGGGCGCCAGGCTGCTGGAACACGCCGAGCCGCTGCTGCTGCGCCTGCGGGCGGCGCGCGCCGACGTCCTGCGCGCGGCGGCCGCCCCCTCCCCCAGGCTCACTCTCGCCGCCTCCCCGCTGGCCCTCACCGAGGACCTGGCCGTACGGCTGGCGCGACCGCCCCGCGGGGAGCTCACGATCAGGGCAACCAGCCGCGACGACGTGGCCGCCGTGGTCGCCTCGGGAGAGGCGGACCTGGGCCTGGTCGACGGCATCGCCGCCCCGAGCGACCCGTTGCGCCTGCCCGACGTGGGCCCGTTGTCCACGATCGGCGTCGGCGAGCAGGACCTCGTCGTCGCCCTGCAGGAAGGTCATCCTCTGGCGGGCCGCGCGGGGCTGCGGCTGGCCGATCTCGTGGACGCGCTCTGGCTGCAGACCCCGCTGTGTCCTGTGGAACGGCTG
This sequence comes from Nonomuraea recticatena, assembly GCF_039533245.1. Taxonomy (NCBI): domain Bacteria; kingdom Bacillati; phylum Actinomycetota; class Actinomycetes; order Streptosporangiales; family Streptosporangiaceae; genus Nonomuraea; species Nonomuraea recticatena. The sequence continues at coordinate 83,791 of NZ_BAAATE010000008.1, forward strand.
CGCGACATCGCGGGAGACGGCTTCAGGATCGGCATGACCTACACGGGCGACGACCTCCACACCGTGCTGCGCCTGGTGGCGGCCGGGCACGGCCTGACCCTGCTGCCCGCGGGCGCCGCCTCGCCTGTGGCGGTGCCATTGGTCGCGCCTCGGGTCGTGCACAGGATCGAACTGCTGCACGGCACGCTGGCCGGCCACGCCGAGCGGGTGGCCGAGAACCTGCGGCGCTGAAAGGAAAAAGCCCGGACGCGTGAGCGGCCGGGCTTTTTCTTCGGTGTAGTCCCGACCGGATTCGAACCGGCGCTACCGCCTTGAGAGGGCGGCGTCCTGGGCCACTAGACGACGGGACCGAAGCAGCTTGTGACAGTGGTAGTCCCGACCGGATTCGAACCGGCGCTACCGCCTTGAGAGGGCGGCGTCCTGGGCCACTAGACGACGGGACCCTGTCCACAAGCGATGTGCCGGGGGCCTCCCCGGCAACGGATGTAACTCTACCGCACCTCGAGGAGCACAACCAAACTCACGGAACCAGCCCGGAAAAGCAAAAACGGATGCCCGATGATCGGACATCCGTTGCAGAGCTGGGGTACCAGGACTCGAACCTAGAATAACTGAACCAGAATCAGTCGTGTTGCCAATTACACCATACCCCACCGGCCACGACCCTCTTCCGAGGCCCGTTCGCTGGCGACTCCGAAAGAATAGCCCAGGTAGGGGGACAAGACCAAAACGATTGCTCAACAAGCGCGCCGACGCCTCGCACATGCCAAGCTGAAGGGGACAAAACACCACGTGGAGGAGCCAAGCGTTGGCTGAGAATCCGTTCTTCGCACCGAGCAGCCTGCCCTACCAGCTGCCGCCGTTCGAGGAGATCCGCGAGGAGCACTACCTGCCCGCGTTCGAGCGTGGCATGGCCGAGCACCTCGCCGAGGTCGACGCGATCGCGAACAGCACCGAGCCGCCCACCTTCGACAACACCCTCGCCGCCCTCGAGCGCTCGGGCCAGGTCCTGAAGCGTGCCGCGATGGCCTTCTTCAGCGTCGCCGCCTCCGACTCCACCGACGGCATGATGGCGATCGAGACCGAGATCTCCCCCAAGCTGACCAAGCACACCGACGAGGTCAAGCTCAACCGGGCGCTGTGGACCCGCATCAAGCAGGTCTCCACGGACGTGGCCGAGGAGTCGTGGCTGCTGGAGAAGTACCGCGAGGACTTCATCGGCGCGGGCGCCGACCTCGGAGAGGCCGAGCAGGCCAGGCTCAAGGAGCTCAACGAGGAGGTGTCGAAGCTCTCCACCGAGTTCTCGCAGAACCTGCTGAAGGCCTCCACGGAGGAGGCGCTGGTCGTCCACGACGCCAAGGAGCTCGACGGCTTCGACGAGGCCAGGATCGAGTCGATCAGGAAGGACGACGCGTACGTCCTTCCTCTGCTCAACTACACCAACCAGCCGGGGCTGGCCCAGCTGACGAACAGGGAGACCAGGCGCAGGCTCTACCAGCTGAGCGTCGAGCGGGCCCGGCCCAACTTCGAGCTGGCCATCAGGATCGCCACGCTGCGCGCCGAGCGGGCCGCTCTTCTGGGCTTCCCCAACCACGCCGCCTACACCGTCACCGACCAGACGGCCAAGACCGTCGAGGCGGTCGAGGCGATGCTCGGCCAGCTGGTGGAGCCCGCCGTACGCAATGCCAAGAAGGAGGCTCAGGCGCTCGCCGAGATGGCGGGCTTCGACATCGAGCCGTGGGACTGGTCGTTCTACGCCGAGAAGGTGCGCCAGGCCCGCTACGACTTCGACGCCGACGCGATGCGGCCCTACTTCGAGCTGAACAGGGTCGTCGAGGACGGCATCTTCTACGCGGCAGGCAAGCTCTACGGCCTGACCTTCACCGAGCGCCCCGACCTCAAGGGCTACCACCCCGACGTGACGGTCTTCGAGGTGTTCAACGAGGACGGCTCGGCGCTCGGGCTGTTCCTGCTCGACCCGTACGCCAGGCCGACCAAGCGCGGCGGGGCGTGGATGAACAACCTGGTCGACCAGTCGTACCTGTTCGGCGAGAAGCCCGTGGTGATGAACAACCTCAACATCACCAAGCCGGCCTCCGGCCCGACGCTGCTGACCTACGACGAGGTCAACACCGCCTTCCACGAGTTCGGCCACGCGCTGCACGGCCTGTTCTCCGAGGTGCGCTACCCCAGGGTGTCGGGGACCAACGTGCCGCGCGACTTCGTGGAGTACCCCTCGCAGGTCAACGAGATGTGGACGACCTGGCCCGAGATCCTGGCCAACTACGCCAAGCACCACGAGAGCGGCGAGCCCATGCCCGCCGAGCTGGTGGAGAAGATGAAGGCGGCGGAGAAGTTCAACCAGGGCTTCGCCACGGTGGAGTACCTCGCCGCGACGCTGCTCGACTGGGCCTGGCACAAGCTGGAGCACGGGCAGACGGTCGAGGACGCCGAGGCGTTCGAGGCCGAGGCGTTGGAGGCCGCGCAGATCGCCTTCCCCCTGGTCCGGCCGAGGTACAGGACCAACTACTTCCAGCACATCTTCGCCAGCGGCTACAGCGCCGGCTACTACTCCTACATCTGGAGCGAGGTGCTCGACGCCGAGAGCGTGGAGTGGTTCAAGGAGAACGGCGGGCTCACGCGCGCGAACGGCGACCACTTCCGCAAGGAGCTGCTCTCGCGGGGCGGCGGCATGGACCCGCTGACCGCCTTCCGCAACTTCCGCGGCCGCGACCCGCGCATCGAGCCGCTGCTCAAGCGCCGCGGCCTCGACTGAGCTCGGCGAGTGTCTCCTTGAGCCACTGACGCTCCGCCGTGCCTGTGGCTCTGGCGACCAGCAGCATGCCGCGGTGGAAGGGGTCGGAGACCTCCTCGGCCCGCAGCGGCCTGTCCCCTTCGTAGAAGAAGCTCGCGGGCGCCTCGAGGAAGTCGAGGCGCCTGCGCAGCACCCCGGCCTGGAGTGAGGGATCCTCCAGCGCCGACAGGAACGTCAGCAGCGCGAAGAACCGCGTCTGGTCGCTGATGTCCAGCTCGGACGGCTCCCGCAGCCGCCTGAGCAGCGCCTCCCGCCCTTCGGCGGTGATGGTGAGCACCTGCCTGCGCGCCGCGGCCGCGCCCTCCTCCTCGTGCCGTTCGAGCAGGCCCTTGGCCTCCAGCCTGGCGATGGCCGGATAGAGCGCGCCGTCGCTGACGGGCCTCAGATGCCCGCTCAACGCGGTGAGGCGCGATTTGAGCTCGTAGCCGTGCATCGGCCGCCGGTTGAGGAACCCCAGGATCATCAGCGTCAGATCACCGCCACTTGCCATGGAAGCATCGTATCGCTATACCTCTATTCGATGTATAACGAAAAGATGCTCAAGCTGGCCATCCCGATCTACGTTGAGCTGCTCACCGCCGTCGTCGCCGTGAGCGTGATCGACCTGCTCTGGGTCTCGGGGCTCGGCGAGGCCGCGATCGCCGCCGTGACCATGGCCACCACCGTCGAGTACTTCGCCTACGGGCTGATCCTGGCGCTGCCGACAGGCCTCACGGTCCTGGTCGGCAGGCGAGACGGCGTGGCCCCCGTCACCCCGCTGATCAGGTCGGGCTGGCTGCTGTGGCTGGCCGGCTCGACCGCGATCGCGCTCCCTTGCGTGCTGCTGAGGGAGCCGCTGGCCAGGCTCCTCACCGCCGACGCCGCCACGGCCGCGCTGGCCGCCGACTTCCTGCTCGTCGCGATGGCGGGGCTGCCGATCTACTTCGCCCAGACGGTGGCCGACGGCGTGCTCAAGGGGCTCGGCAACGCCAGGATCCCGATGCGCAACGCGCTGATCTGCAACGCCCTGGTGATCGCGCTGGACCCCCTGTTCATCTACGGCCTGGGCCTCGGCGTTCAGGGCGCGGCGCTGGCCACCGTGCTGGCCCGTGCCCTCACCCTGGCCGTCTCCCTGAAGACGCTGGCACGGCTGGCGCCCCGCGACGCCGAGGGCCGGGCAGGCGCCTGGCAGATCATCGGCACCGGCCTGCCCATGTCGGGAGACTTCCTGGCCCGTGCCGTGGTCGGCCTGCTCCTGATGGAGATCGTCGCCAGGTTCGGCCTCGCGGCCCAGGCCGGCTACGGCATCGGCCTGAAGATCATGCTGGTGGGGGTGATGGCGTTCTACGCCCTCAGGCAGGCCGCGATGATCCGTACGGCCCGATCAGAGGAGACGGGCTCGCCGCTGAGGACGGGGCTGCTGGCAGGGGTGGCGGTCGCGGCGGCGCTCAACCTCGTCGCCGCGCCCGCCGCGAGCCTGTTCACCGACGACCCCGAGGCGGCGGTGAGCTTCCTGCGCTGGATGACGCTCTACCTGATCCCCTTCGGCGGCCTGATCGCGGCGGGCGGGGTGGCCCAGGCGAGCGGAAGGGGCAGCCGCCTGCTGGCCGCCACGCTGGCGGGCTTCGCGGTGCAGCTGCCCCTCGCCTATCTGCTGAGCTCCTGGCTCGGTCTCACGGGTGTGTGGCTGGCCATGGCGGCCGGGACCACGGTCAGCCTCGCAGCCGCTCCAGTGCGGCGCGCAGGCGCTCCTGGACGCGCTCCCGGCCCAGCACCTCGATCGACTCGAACAGCGGCAGACCCACGGTGCGACCCGTGACGGCGACCCTGATGGGCGCCTGGGTCTTGCTGAGCTTGAGCCCTCCGAGGGCGGCGCCGACCTCTTCGAGCGCCTCCTTCAGCGACTCGGGGTCCCAGTTGACCGTGTCGAGCCTGGCCAGGTAGCCCTCGATGACCTCGGGGGCGTTCGCCTTCATCGCCTTGTCCCACGAGGCCTGGTCGAAGACCGGCTGCTCGAGGAAGAGGAAGTCGACGTTCTGCCTGATCTCCGACAGCACGGCGACACGGGTCTGGGCGAGCGAGGCGACCTTGCTGAACAGCTCGGCGTCCCAGGAGGGGTCGAGGTAGGGCAGGCAGCGCTCTTCGAAGGTCTCCAGCGGCAGCGCGCGGATGTACTCGCCGTTGAAGGCGCGCAGCTTCTTCTCGTCGAAGAAGGCGCTGGCGGAGTTGACGTCCTCGAGGCGGAACCTCGGGACCATCTCCGCCCACGGCATGATCTCGCGGTCCTCGCCGGTGCCCCAGCCGAGCAGCATGAGGTAGTTGACCATCGCCTCCGCGAGGTAGCCCTCGTCGCGGTAGGACTCGAGGGCCACCTTGTCGCGGCGCTTGGACAGCTTCTTGCGCTGCTCGTTGACGATCACCGGCAGGTGCGCCCACACCGGCGGCTGCGCGCCCAGCGCCGGCCACAGCAGCATCTGCTTGGCCGCGTTGCCGAGGTGCTCCTCACCGCGCACGACGTGGGTGATGTTCTGGGTGATGTCGTCGACGGCGTTGGCGACCACGTAGAGCGGCGAGCCGTCGGTGCGCGCGACGACGAAGTCCTCCTGCGCGTTGTTGGGGAACTCCACCCGGCCGCGGATGACGTCCTCGACCACGGTGACGCCCTCGTCCGGCGTGCGGAAGCGCACCGCGCCCGAGGTCAGCCCTCGCTCACGGCAGTGGCCGTCGTAGCCCTTGTGCTCCGAGCCCGTGCGCGCGACCAGGTCGTCGCGGGTGCAGTCGCAGTAGTAGGCCATGCCCTTGGCCAGCAGGAGCTCGACCGCCTCGCGGTGCTGGGGCTCGAAGGCCGACTGGAAGTAGGGCCCCTCGAAGACCGGGTTGGTGCCGTTGATGCCGATCCAGTCGAGCGCCGAGATGATGCCCTCGGTCCACTCGGGCCTGTTGCGCGTGGCATCGGTGTCCTCGATGCGCAGCACGAACCTGCCGCCGGACTGCTCGGCCAGCGCCCAGTTGAACAGCGCCGTGCGGGCGCCGCCCACGTGGAACATGCCGGTGGGGGACGGGGCGAAGCGCACCCGTATGTCAGTGGCGCGGCCGGCCCGCGTCGCGGCGCCGCCCACTCCGCTCACTGCGTCGGGTTCAGTCACGGGAGACCACCTTGTTCGTCAGAGTGCCGATGCCCTCGATGCCGACGCTGACCTCGTCACCGATCTCCATCGGGCCCACGCCCGCCGGGGTGCCGGTCAGGATGACATCGCCGGGAATCAGCGTCATGACCGCGCTGACGTAGGCCACCAGCGCGGGGATGTCGTTGATGAGCTGGGAGGTGCGTCCGCTCTGCCTGATCTCACCGTTGACCGTGGTGGTCAGCGCCAGGTCGGAGGCGTCGAGGTCGGTCTCGATCCACGGGCCGATCGGGCAGAAGGTGTCGAACCCCTTGGCCCTGGTGAACTGGACGTCCTTCTTCTGCAGGTCGCGAGCGGTGACGTCGTTGGCGCAGGTGTAGCCGAAGATGACGTCCTTGGCCCGCTCGGCGGGCACCTCACGGCAGAGCCTGCCGATCACCACGGCCAGCTCGCCCTCGAAGTCGACGCGCTCCGACTGCGAGGTGGGATAGGCGATGGCGTCGCCGTGGCCGACCACCGAGGTGGACGGCTTCATGAAGATGAGCGGCTCTTCGGGGACCTCGTTGCCGAGCTCCTTGGCGTGCTCGGCGTAGTTCCTGCCGATGGCGATGACCTTGCTGGGCAGCATCGGCGCCAGCAGCCGCACCTCGGCCAGCGGGTAGCGCTCACCGGTGAACTGGATCTGGTTGAACGGATGACCGGCGATCGTCGAGATGACGTCGCCCTCGACCACGCCGAAGACAACCTCGTCGCCTGTGGAGAACCTCGCTATACGCACATGACAAGGCTAGTGCCGTCCACCTGGTGCCTCGTCGGGTCCATTAATCCCCAAAACCCGCTTTAAACCCTGAATGGCACTGAACCGCCTGGTAACAGGTCGAAGTGAGTCGATATCGACACCGGGGGTGACTGATCGTGGCTGACACGATGGCCAGAGACAGCGGCACGGCGACGCCGGCCGTACCGAGAGCACGGACGCAGGGCGGCAGCTCGCTCATCACCGAGCAGGGCAGGACGACCATCGCCGACGGCGTCGTGGCGAAGATCGCAGGACTGGCCGCGCGGGAGGTCTCCGGCGTGTACAGCATGGGCGGTGGCACCGCGCGGGCCCTGGGCGCCATGCGTGGCATGGTCGGCGGCGAGAAGAGCGTGAGCCAGGGTGTGTCGGTGGAGGTGGGCGAGCGGCAGACAGCCGTCGACCTCGACCTCACAGTGGAGTACGGCGCGGCGATCCCCGACCTGGCCGGCGCGGTCCGCAGGAACGTGATCTCGGCGATCGAGCGGATGACCGGCCTGGAGGTGACCGAGGTGAACGTCAGCGTCAACGACGTGCACCTGCCCGAGTCGCCCAAGAACGAGGAGGAGTCCACCGAAAGGGAGAGGGGGCCACGAGTCCAATGACAGATGACGGGCTGGCCCATGCCATAGCGGAACGGGTACGGAGCTGCCCGGGTGTGGCGGATCTCTCGGGCGGCCCGTTCGGGACCGTGGCGACGTACCTGCCGGGCAGGCGGCTGAAGGGAGTGGCCGTTCGCGACGACGAGGTGGAGATCGCCATCGTCGCCCGGGCCGGCCGCTCCCTCCTCGAAACCGCCGACCAGGTGCGCAGCGTCGTCGTCCCGCTGACGGAAGGCCGCCGCGTGAACGTGGCGATCCAAGATCTGGAGGACTCATGAACACCATCCCCGTGCTGCCGATCATCGGCATGGCGGTCGGCATCATCCTGGGCCTGGCCGGCGCCTTCGGCGGGCTGGGGGCGTTCCTGCTGGTCCTCGTGCTCGGCGCGCTGGGCCTGCTGGTCGGGCGCATCGCGGAGGGCGGCGAGATCGACCTGTCGCACCTCACAGCGAGGCGACGATGACGGTTCCCGCCCACGGCGTGCTCATCCCCGCCCAGCGGATCCCCGCCGAGCAGCGGGGACGCACGCGTATCGAGGACAGGGTTGTCTCCAGCATCGCGCTGCAGGCGGCCAACGAGGTGGAGCAGGTGCGCGAGGTGCTGCACCGCCGCTCACCCGCCGCCAGGGTGGACGGCGACCTGACGACGATCCGCGTGGACGTGGCGCTGGACTATCCGGCGCCGGTCCGCACGATCGCCTCCGAGATCAGAAACCACGTGGCGCGCAGGGTGCTGGAGTTGACCGGCCTCGAGGTCGCCCAGGTCGACGTGCGCGTGACGAGCCTGGAGGTGAGGTCATGACGCTGGAGGCCAAGCCGGAGCCGCAGACGACGCCGCAGCAGCAGACCGCGCCGGAGACCGCTCCCGTCGCGCCGGTCGATCCGGCGGCCGACAAGGCCGCGCTCCGTGCCTTCAAACCGCGCAGGATGGTCGCCGCCTCCGTGGCGGCGCTGGTGTTGATCGGGATCGGCTTCGTGGCCGCCGTCGAGATCATCTCGACGCTCGTCAACAGGCCGGTCGGCTGGCTGCCCAAGGCTCCTGCGCTGTCGTGGGCCTCGGCGACCCCGTGGAGCAGCCCGCAGGTCCTGGCTGCGGCGAGCGTCCTCGTCCTGGTCGGGCTCGGGCTGCTGGCGCTGGCCATGAAGGCGGGCCGTCCTCATCTGGTGCCGGTGCGCACGGGCGATCCCGACCTGATCATCGGGCTGCAGCCGAAGGGCTTCGCCGCGGCGCTGGCCCGCGCGGCCGAGGACGTGCCGGGGGTCCACTCGGCCAAGGCCGGCGTGGGCGGCGGCAGGGTCGCCGTGACCGCCTACGCGTCAGGGTGGAACGACGCCAGGCTGACGGAGGCCGTACGGCACGCCGTCCTCGCACGGCTCGGCGCGCTCGGCCCCATCAACCACTACAGGGTGTCCGTCACGATGAAGGAGCGGCGATGAGCACCGGCCGCGCCAACCGCATCGGGCTGGCCGTCCTCGGCCTGGTCTGCCTCGTGTGCGGCGGGTTGGCGCTGGCCAGGGGGCTGCGCGCCTTCCCGCAGAACTGGGCGCCCGCCGACGAACCGCTGGTCAACGGGCCTGTCCGGGAGTTCTTCACCCGATTCTCCCCATGGCTCTGGTGGGCGCTGGCCGTGCTGGCGGTGGGCCTCGCGCTGGCCGGCCTGCGGTGGCTGGTCGCGCAGAGCCGCCACGAGACCATGGGCGAGGTCAGGGTGGAAGACGGAGCCGAGGGCCAGACGACCGTCACCTCGGCGGCCGTGGCGAAGGCGGCCGCGGCCGAGCTGACCGCCGTGCCGTCGGTGACGTCGGCGACCGCGGCGCTGGCGGGCGACCACGACCACCCCAAGGTACGGCTGCGCCTGGCGGCCGACGAGCGGATGCCGATGAGCGCGCTGCGGGAGGAGCTGAGCACGGTGACCGTGCCGCACATGAGGCTGGCGCTCGGGGCCGACCGGCTGCCGACGATCGTCAGGGTCAGCCTGGAACCGGCGGCTCCGCCCAAACGAGTGGTGAGATGAAGAAGCGGGGCCCCGGCGAAGGGGCCCCGCTTCATCGTTGGTTACAGCGGAACAACCTGCTCAGCCTGCAGACCCTTCGGCCCACGGGTGGTCTCGAACGAGACCCGCTGGTTCTCCTCGAGCGAGCGGTAGCCGTTGGTGGTGATGGCCGAGTAGTGCACGAACACGTCCGCGCTGCCGTCGTCGGGCGCGATGAACCCGAAGCCCTTCTCGGCGTTGAACCACTTCACGGTGCCTTCAGACAACTGCTTCTCCTTCTGATGAGCCCCGCTACTTCAGCAGGGCTGCGTTGCGGACCCTACCCCGCAATCGGCTCCGCAGACGAGCGAAGTACCAAGCCGGGTGCCAACAGTGGGCAAAAGATTGGCATCATCGGCCGCATGGAGCTCATCACGGCCGATCTACTCATTCCGGGCGACGGCCAGCCCGTACGGCAGGCGGCCGTCGTCATCGAGAACGGCCTCATTCGCTACGCGGGCCCCGCCCGGAACGCCCCCGACACGACGGGCGCGACGCGCACCTCCGCGCCCGTCGTCATGCCTGGTCTGTGGGACTGTCACACCCACCTGTTCGGCGCCCCCGACCTCGACCCCGCCCGCGTCCTCACCGTCTCCCCCGAGCTGCGCGCCGCCCGCTGCCTCCTCTAAGGCGATCAGGGCGGCCACCGCGCACGGCCCTCTCACGCTCGGTGCCCAGGCGCCGCGCAGCGGGGTGCTGGCCGAGGGGTACGACGCCGACGTGATCACGCTCGACGCCGACCCGCTCGACGACATCACGGCCATGTCCGATCCCGATCACGTGACGGGTGTGTGGAAGGCTGGCAGGAGGGTGAAGGGAGCCTGACATGTCCGTGGTGAAGATCAACGCGTTGACCGTGCCCGCCGAGATGCGCGAGGAGCTGGAGCGGCGTTTCTCCGGCAGGGCGGGGATGGTGGAGTCGTCCGACGGCTTCGAGTGGTTCGAGTTGCTGCGCCCCGTCGAGGGCACTGACACCTACCTCGTCTACACCCGCTGGCGCAGCGAGGAGGACTTCCAGGCCTGGCAGTCCAGCAGGGCCTTCCAGGCCGGCCACGCCCAGGCCGCAGGAGAGCGGCCCGGGCACGGCCACGGGCAGGGAGAGGGCCACGGGCAGGGACACGGTCACGGCCAGGGCCCCGCCGCCTCGGGCGCGCAGCTGTGGTCCTTCGAGGTCGTCCAGAGCACGGGGCCCAAGGGCTAGTGGTCGAGCGGGTTCGCCGCCACTCTCGCGGCGAACCCGCTCCGCACGAAGCTCGCCGCCAGGCTGTCCGGCTTGCGCGCGGCCTGGCTCTCGAAGCAGGCCACGAACTCCTCGGCGAGGCCGAGACGCGGGTAGCGGCCCAGCACCTCCTCGCGCACGTCGCCGGGGATCGCGTCGGTGCCGCGTCCAGAGACGTCCATGCCCGTCGACAGCTCCAGCAGGTGGCCCTCGGGGTCGTCGCGCACGTCGACCTCGTCCCACATGTGGCGGACGATCACCTCGGCCGCGCGCCGCCTGCGCTCCACCGGCCAGCCCGCGCCCGCGCCGAAGACCCACGCCACGTGCCCGCCCGCCTCCTCGAACGGCAGGCTGTGGTTGTCGAAGGCCTCGGCCAGGCCGAGATCGTGCAGCATCGCCGCCACGTAGAGCAGCTCGGCGTCGAAGTGGATGCCCCTTCTGCGCGCGTAGTAGGCGGCCCACAGATATGAGCGCACGGAGTGGTTGAGCAGCGCGGGCGAGTGATAGGCGGTCGCCACTTCGAGCGACGCTCGGCACGCCGATGTGTCCGGGATCACGAGGTTCATGCCGTCACGATAACGATGTCTCATACCAGCTTGACCAGGTGATCTTATTCCGGACAGCATGTTCCGCCCCCTCGGTTCGGCCCGGAAGGATCTGGCGTGCGTCGCCTCGCTCTCCCCCTCGCTCTCCTGCTCGCCCTCGGAGGGCCGGCCGACACCGCGGGCGCCACTGTGAAACGCACCGCGGAGTGCCAGGGCGACTGGCTGCCCGCCACGCCGACGGCGGCCGAGGTGATGAAGGGCGAGGTCGCCTTCCTCGACCTGCCGCCCGTCAAGGTCGGCCAGGACGTCGACTGGCGCACCAACCCGTACAAGAACCGCTCGTGGGGCATGGTGTTCCACTCGCTGCGGTGGATGGGCCGCCTGGTGGCCGAGTACGAGAACAACGGCGAGGAGCGCTACCTCGCCAGGGCCACGGAGATCGCCCAGGACTGGGTGAAGGACAACCCGCGCGGCCGGCCCGCCAGCCCGTACGCCTGGGCCGAGCACCCCATCGCGCTGCGCGCTCCCGCGCTGGTCTGCCTGAGCAGGCACGTCGACGCCAAGTGGCTCAAGGACAGCCTGTCCGAGCACGCCAGGGTCCTCGGCGATGACCGCCTCTACGAGTGGGGCCACAACCACGGCATCGACCAGGACATCGCGCTGCTCGGCATCGGCTGCCGCCTGAACGACAGGCGCTGGCAGGACCACGCGATCAGGCGCCTCACCAAGACCGTGAAGCTCGACATCGACTCGCAGGGCGCGCTGATGGAGCAGGCCCCCCGCTACGCGATCTACGTCCACGACCGGCTGAAGGTCGCCATGACCAACCTCAAGGACTGCGGCCGCAAGGTGCCAGGCGACATCTCCGCGCGCTGGTCGAAGCTGGGCGGCTTCATCATGCACTCCACCAACCCCGCCGGGTTCATGGTGCCGATCGGCGACGGCGGCGCCGACCACGAGCCCTCGGGCTTCCAGAACCCCTCGGAGAGGGTGAAGGTCTTCAAGGCCGGCTACGTGTACGGCAGGACCGACTGGGCCAAGCCCGAGTCGGCCTTCTACTCCATCAGGTTCGGCCCCGGCACGAAGTACCACGGCCACGAGGACCACCTCGGCCTCACCTACTACGCCCAGGGCAGGGACGTCCTGGTCGACGCCGGTTTCCACTCCTACGAGCCCACGCGCTACCGGTACTGGACCATGTCGCCCGAGGCGCACAACGTGCCGACCGTCGTGGGCGCCCGCTTCAGGCCGAGGACCGCGACCAAGTTGTCCAGGACCGCCTACGACTCGGGCCGCCAGCGCTACCGGCTCACCGACAAGGCGTACGGCGTGAGCCGTACCAGGTCGGTGCTGGTCAACCACGACGAGGACGTGATGGCCGTCCTGGACGGCGCGGGCGGCGGCAGGAAGGTCAGGAACATCTGGCGCTTTGACCCCTCGCTCAAGCTCGTCTCCAACTCCGGCGGCAAGGTCGTGCTGGCCGACGGGAAGTTCAAGGTCAGCCTGGTGCAGCTGTCCGGCTGCAAGCCGGTGGGCGGCCAGAAGGTGGAGCGCGGCGGCAGGCTCGGATGGGTGTCGCCCTCGTACATGGCCAAGAACCCGGCGACGACGGTCGTGTCTCCGGCCTCCGCGTCGCTGCTGACGGTGATCGTGCCCGGCACCGACCAGCCGAAGGTGTCGTGCGCGGGGGGCAAGGTCACCGTGCAGACCGCCGACGGCGCCGTCGGCTTCAAGGCGTCGATCTTCTAGACCGGCTCGTACCTGACGGGGCGGCCGGGTGGGCCGCCCCGCCGCAGCCTCAGACCTCTCTGCCCGAGCGCAGCAGGCCGTAGGTGACGGCCTGCTCAAGGGCCTGCCAGCTGGCCTCGATGATGTTCTCGTCGACGCCCACGGTGGCCCACTCGCCGCTCTCGTCGCTCGAGGTGATCAGCACGCGGGTGATGGCGCCCGTGCCGTGCGAGCCCTCCAGGATGCGCACCTTGTAGTCGACGAGCTCGAGCTTGGCCAGCTCGGGATAGAGCTTCTCCAGCGCCAGCCTGACCGCCCTGTCGAGCGCGTTGACGGGGCCGTTGCCCTCGCCCGTGGCGACGATGCGCTCGTCCTTGGCGTGGACCTTGACCGTGGCCTCGCTGACCACCTCGCCGCCCTTGGTGCGCTCCACGATCACCCGCCACGACTCAACCTCGAAGTGGCGCTTGCGCTCCCCGTGGACGGTGTCGCGCAGCAGCAGCTCGAAGGAGGCGTCGGCGGCCTCGAAGGTGTAGCCCTTGGACTCCAGGTCCTTCACCCTGCCGACCAGGGTCTTGGTGGACTCGGGGGTCAGCTCGTAGCCGAGCTCGCGGCCCTTGAGCTCGACCGAGGCGCGACCTGCCATGTCCGAGACCAGCATGCGCATGTCGTTGCCGACCATGGCGGGGTCGATGTGCTGGTAGAGGTTCGGGTCCACCTTGATGGCGCTGGCGTGCAGGCCCGCCTTGTGGGCGAAGGCGGAGGTGCCCACGTAGGGGGCGTGGGAGTTGGGGGTGACGTTGGTGACCTCGGTGATCGCGTGCGCGATGCGGGTCATGTCGGCCAGCGCCTGCGGAGGCACCAGGTCGAAGCCGCGCTTCAGCTGGAGGTTGGCCACCACCGTGAAGAGGTTGGCGTTGCCCGAGCGCTCGCCGTAACCGTTGGCGCAGCCCTGGACGTGCGTGGCGCCCGCCTTGACCGCGGCGAGCGTGTTGGCGACGGCGCAGCCGGTGTCGTCGTGGCAGTGGATGCCGACGCGCGCGCTGGTCTGCACGGCCGCGTGGACGACCTCGGCCAGCTCGTCGGGGAGCATGCCGCCGTTGGTGTCGCACAGGGCGATGACGTCCGCGCCCGCTTCGGCCGCGGTCAGCAGCACCTCCAGCGCGTAGGCTGGGTTGGACTTGTAACCGTCGAAGAAGTGCTCGGCGTCGAGGAAGACTCGCTGTCCCCCCGCACGAAGGTGAGAGACCGTATCGCGGATCATCGCGAGGTTCTCCTGGAGAGTCGTGCGGAGGGCCAGCTCCACGTGCCGGTCGTGGCTCTTGGCGACAAGGGTCACGACCGGCGCGCCGGATTCGCGCAGAGCGGCCACCAACGGGTCGTCGGCTGCCTTCACACCGGCTCGGCGGGTCGCGCCGAACGCGGCGAGCTGCGCGTGCTTCAGGTCGAGCTCTGTTTGAGCGCGCCTGAAGAACTCTGTGTCCTTGGGGTTGGCGCCCGGCCAGCCCCCCTCGATGAATCCGACGCCCAGCCCGTCCAGGTGCCGCGCGACAGCGAGCTTGTCGGCGACGCTGAGGTTCAGGCCCTCCTGCTGTGCGCCGTCTCGCAGCGTGGTGTCGTAGACGTGGAATCGATCGTCGGCCATCGAGATCTCCTGAGGAAAAGTCTGTGCAGAAAAGCAAAAGACCCCTCACGGACGTGAGAGGTCTGCGCGCTGGCTATGTCCCTTGTCAGCCAGCGCGCCTGCCGATAATGAGCAGAGCAGAACACATGATGCCTGCGAGTCTGCCATACGCATTCACCATCTGGCACATCGATCTCATATTTCGGGACGTCACACCGAGGTGCCCTGCTGTTCGATCGCCGACAGGTCCCTGATCGGCCGGCCGTCGAGGAGGAGCGTGGGGGTGCCGTCGATCCGGATCTTCGCGTTGTCCTCGAGGTGCTTGCCCGCGTGGCGCTGCGAGGTCACGCACTGCTCGAAGCCCGCGTCGGTGACGCCCGCGCTCCTGCCCGCGGCCACCAGCTCCTCGACCGTATAGCCGGTGGCCTGGCCGTGCGGGGCGGGCTGCATGCCGTACAGCTTGTCGCGGAAGGCGAGCCAGTTGGCCGAGGGCACGCAGCGCGCTGCCGCGGCGGCCCTGATGGAGTTGGAACGGCTGGGCTCGTCGGTGAAGATCGTCACGGTGTGGAAGACGACGGTGAGCTTGCCCTCACCGACCATCTGCTCCAGACGCCGGCCCGAGGTCTCGTGCAGCTCCTTGCAGAAGGGGCAGTCGAAGTCCTCGAACAGGTCGAGCACGGGCGCGTCGGCACCGGGCCTGCCCAGCAGCATCGAGCCGTCGGCTCGCCGGACGAGCTTGACGTCCTGCGCCGCGCTCCCCTTCGGGAGCCCCGCGATGATCAGCAAGCCGGCGAGTACGGCAAGTGCCACGAAGGCGCCGACCATCTTGGACCGTCCACGCCTCTCCACCGTCAACTCCACGTATGGCTCCGCCCATAAGATCCGCTTTCAACCGCGTGTCACCTTATCGGGTGGGGAGAATGTGCCCCATGAAGGCCTCTTACCTCTCGCCCGCCGTCGGGCAGTACATCCTGGCCCACTCGACCCGCCCCGACGAGCTGCTCGACGAGCTCGCCGCCGAGACGCGCGCGGCCACAGGGCCTGACGCGGGGATGCAGATCTCCCCCGACCAGGGCCGCTTCCTCACCATGATCACACAGCTCGTCAAGCCCACGCTGGCCGTCGAGGTCGGGACGTTCACCGGATACTCCTCGCTGTGCATCGCCAGGGGACTCGCCGGAGGGCGGCTGCGCTGCTTCGACGTGAGCGAGGAATGGACCTCGATCGCCCAGCGGTACTGGGAGAAGGCGGGGGTCGCCTCGAGGATCACTCTCACGCTCGGCCCCGCCACGGAGTCGCTGCGCGCCCTGGAGGAGCAGATCGACCTCGCCTTCATCGACGCCGACAAGATCAACTACCCGGCCTACTACGAGCTGGTGATGGAGCGGCTGCGCCCCGGCGGGCTGGTGCTGGTGGACAACACGCTGTGGGACGGCTACGTCGCCGACCCCTCGTACGAGGACGAGATGACCAGGAGGATGAGGGAGTTCAACGACCTGGTGATGAACGACCCGAGAGTCACCTCCGTGATGCTGCCGATCGCGGACGGCCTGACGATGATTCGAAAGAAGTAGCGAAATCATCTCCACGAGATGGTTACGATGTGTCGCGCGCTGAACACGTTGCGCTCGACCATCCGGAGGGGATGATAGTGACATGGCCAAGGTTCTGGAGCGACCGATCACAGAGATGCCGACAATGCAGGAAAGCTACAAGCGCGCCTGCGAGCTGTTTCCCAGCCACCGCGTCGAGTTCATCGACGGCCGGATCGTGGTGAACGACGTGCCTACCTGGGATCACAACAAGATCATTTCCCGACTGCTCAAGCTCATCATCAGCATTGTCACCGACCGTGACTGGGAGATCGGCACCAACATCAAGCTCTTTCTCGGCGCTCAAGCTGATCGCTACATTCCCGACCTGACCATCGTGCCGCCTCACCCACGCATGTGGGGAGATGACGAGGTCTACGGCGAGGACACCAACCTCGTCGTCGAGGTCGTCTCGCCCTCCAGCGTCCACGACGACCACGCCGTCAAGCCCCGCGAGTACGCCAGGGCGGGTGTCCCGCTGTACCTGCTGATCGACCCCGCGCAGAGCATCGCGATCCTCTTCAGCCTGCCCGCCGAGAAGGGCTACCAGCACAGGACCCAGGTAGAGCTCGGCACCGCGCTCGACCTGCCTGAGCCGTGGAAGCTCTCCATCGACACGGGCAAGCTCGTCGAGGCCTGACCCCCCGCCCCTTCCGGCGGCGCGAGCGTGGCCGGGAGAATGGGGCGTGCACATCATTCTGGAGACCGAGCGGCTGGTGTTGCGCCGCTTCACCGAGGACGACCTCGACCATCTGGTCGAGCTGGACAACGACCCCGAGGTCATGCGCCATCTCAACGGCGGCAGGCCCGTCGCCCGCGAACTGATCAGGGACGTCACGCTGCCCAGGTTGCTGTCCTACTACGAGCGTCCTGACGGGTTCGGGTTCTGGGCAGCCGAGGAGAAGTCCACGGGTGAGTTCATCGGCTGGTTCCACTTCAGGCCGGGCAAGGACGCCCCTCCCGGTGAGCTCGAGCTGGGCTACCGGCTGCGGAAGGCGGCGTGGGGCAAGGGCTACGGCACCGAGGGCTCCCGCGCCCTGATCGACAGAGGCTTCACCGAGCAGGGCGTGGAGCGGGTGACGGCCGGCACCCTGGCCGTCAACACGGGCTCGCGACGGGTGATGGAGAAGGCCGGGCTGACGCACGTGCGCACGTACTTCGACGACTGGCCCGAGGGCATCGTGCGGTCCGAGGAGGGCCTGGTCGAGTACGCGCTGACCAGGGCCGAGTGGGAGGCGAACAGGTCCGGCTTGTAGAAAGGAGGCCATGTCCGTCTCGCAGACCGAGTGGGAGCAGCATCGGCCGGCGGTCTTCGGCGCGGCCTACCGGCTGCTCGGGAGCGTGGCCGACGCGGAGGACGTCGTCCAGGACGTGTGGCTGCGCGCCGCGCAGGCCGATCTGGACGACGTGGTCGACCTGCGGGCCTGGCTCGTGACGGTCTCCGCGCGCACCTCCTACAACCTGCTCAACTCGGCGAGGGCCCGAAGGGAGAGCTACGTCGGGCCATGGCTGCCGGAGCCGCTGCTGACCGGGCCGGACGCGGCCGCCCCCGTGCTGGTGGACGAGTCGGTGAGCTTCGCGATGCTCCTGGTCATGGAGGAGCTCTCCCCGCCCGAGCGCGTGGCGCTGGTGTTGCACGACGTGTTCGCGCTGCCGTTCGACGAGATCGCCGAGGTGCTGGGCACCACCTCGGCCGCCAGCAGGAAGCTGGCCTCCAGGGCCAGGGGCCGCATCGCCAAGGCCAGAGGGCGGCAGCCGCCGTCCAAGGCCGAGACGGCCGAGGCGCTCCAGGCGTTCAAGGCGGCGGCGCAGGCCGGCGACCTGGCCAGGCTGGTCGAGCTGCTCCACCCCGAGGCCGTCTACGTCGCCGACGGCGGCGGCAGGGTGACCGCGGCCCGCATGCCCGTCCACGGTGGCGAGCGCGTCGCGATGCTGGCCATCCGGGTGGTGCTGCAGGCGCGGCCCGACAGCATCGAGCTGATCGAGCTGAACGGAGAGCCCGCGCTCGCCGCCCACCGCGACGGCGCGCTGCTGTGGGTCGACACGGTCGAACTCGTGGACGGCAGGATCGTCGCGATCAGGCGCGTGGCCAATCCCGAGAAGATCGGTCACATCTGAGCGAGCTGTCTTGTCTCCCTGCCGGAGCACACTGCAGAGGAGACCAAGATGGCTCACATCGTGATCGTAGGCGGCGGTTTCGCGGGCGTGTGGAGCGCCGCGGGCGCCGCACGGGTGCGCGGCGAGGCCGCCGACGTCCGCATCACCCTCATCTCGCCGAGCGACCAGCTGGTGCTGCGACCCCGGATGTACGAGGCGGAGCCCGACCTGGCCACGGTGGAGCTCAGCCGGGTACTCGAACCCATCGGCGTCGGGCACCTGCGGGCGACGGTGACCGCCATCGACACCGGGCGCGGCACCGTGACGGCCGGCGGCGAGGTGATCGCCTACGACCGGCTGGTGCTGGCGGCGGGCAGCGCCCTCGTGCGCCCCGACCTTCCTGGCGCGCAGCACCTGTTCGACGTCGACACTCTCGAGGGCGCGCGCAGGCTCGCCGGCCACCTCCGCGGACGGGACGGTTTCACCGCGGTGGTGGTCGGCGCGGGCTTCACCGGACTGGAGGTCGCCACCGAGCTGGCGGGACGCGGCCGGGTCGTGCTGGTGGACAGAAGTGACGTGGTCGGCGTCGAGCTGGGCCCCGGACCGCGCCCCACGATCGAGGCGGCGCTCGACAAGCTGGCCGTCGAGCGGCGGCTGGGGACCAGCGTGACCTCCGTGGGCCCCGACCACGCCATCCTGTCGGACGGCTCGCGGGTGGAGGCCGACGCCGTCGTCTGGACGGCGGGCATCCAGGCCAGCCCGCTGACCGCGCAGCTCCCCTCCGAGCGCGACCGGCTCGGCAGGCTGCTGGTGGACCGGCATCTGCGCGCCGGCCGCGCCGAGTTCGCCGCGGGCGACACCGCGGCCGCCCGCTACGACGACGGCCACTTCGTGATGCCGAGCTGCCAGCACGCGATCCCGCTCGGCATGGTCGCGGGCCACAACGCGGCGGCCGACGTGCTCGGCCTCGAGCTCAGGGAGTTCGAGGCAGGCCCCTACGTGACCTGCCTCGACCTGGGCGAGGCAGGCGCGGTCTTCACCAGGGGCTGGGAGCGCGCGGTGATGGCCTCAGGCGTGGACGGCAAGGAGGTCAAGCGGTGGATCATGGAGGTGATCCACCCGCCCGTCGACGACGCCGCGACCATCCTGGCGGCCTCCGACCACCCCTCCTTCGAGATCCCGTTCTACGAGAGCCGCTGACCGGCGCGGCGGGTCCAGGCAGAACCCCGGCGGCTTGGATCTGTCGCCGTGGGAAGCGCCCTCATCGCCGAGGCGCCGCCGACCAGGGGGTCGGCGGCGTGGTGGGGAAGGCGAGTCAGCGGGGCGGATCAGGAGATCTTGTGGATCCAGTGGTGGGTGTCGGGGCGGGTGCCGTACTGGATGCCGAGCAGCTCCTCGCGGATCTTGAGGGTCACCGGGCCCGGGGTGCCGTCGCCGATGGTCCAGGCGCGGTCGGCGCCCTTCACCGACCCCACGGGCGTCACGACCGCGGCCGTGCCGCAGGCGAAGACCTCGGTGAGCGTGCCCGACTCGCACCCCGCCTGCCACTCCTCGATCGAGATGCGCCCCCCCTCGGCCTCCAGACCCAGGTCGGCGGCCATGGAGAGGATGGAGTCGCGGGTGATGCCCGGCAGCAGGGTGCCGGTCAGGGCGGGGGTGACCAGCTTGTTGCCGAAGACGAAGAACAGGTTCATCCCGCCCATCTCCTCGACGTAGCGGTGCTCGTGGGAGTCGAGCCACACCACCTGGTCACAACCCTGGGCGACGGCCTCGCGCTGGGCGACGAAGGCCGCGGCGTAGTTGCCTCCGCACTTGGCGGCGCCGGTGCCGCCGGGCGCCGCACGGGTGTAGTCGGTGGACAGCCACACCGACACCGGCTTGACGCCTCCGGCGAAGTAGGAGGCGGCGGGCGAGGCGATGACCATGTACTTGTAGGTCTTGGACGGGTAGTTGACGCCCAGCCCGACCTGCGTCGCGATGATGAAGGGCCGCAGGTAGAGGCTGTGTCCCTCGCTCGTGGGCACCCAGTCGCGGTCGGTCTGGGTGAGGAGTTCGAGGGACTCGACGAAGGTGTCCTCGGGCAGTTCGGGCATGGCCATGCGCAGGCAGGAGGCGTTGAAGCGGGCCGCGTTCGCGTACGGCCTGAAGGTCACGATCGAACCGTTGGCCTGGCGGTACGCCTTCAGGCCCTCGAACAGCTCCTGGGCGTAGTGGAAGACGGAGGTCGCGGGGTCGAGGACCAACGGCCCGTACGGCTGGAGCCGCGCGTCGTGCCAGCCCTCGCCCTCGGTGTAGTCGATCGAGATCATGTGGTCGGTGAAGACCTGCCCGAACCCCGGACTCGCCAGTACCTGCTCACGCTCTGCCGCAGTGCGAGCGTGGTCGGAGAGCTGCACATCGAAGCTGAGCTTCTGAGCGGTGGTCATGACGGAAATCCTTCTCTTTTCGCGAGATTTGCCCTGAGTCCATTTTGCGCTGGACCGGGTAACGGGAACCTACAGCAAACGCCTGGCGGTTCTCGCTGGCCGCCAGGCGTCAATGAAGCACCGGCGGCTGCGAGGCCGCCGGGCTGGGGGTGCACACGGCGGTCAGGCGCCGCCGGATACTCGTGCGGTGATGTCGTCACCGATCTCGTGCGTGGTGCGGCCGGCCCATCCGGCCAGGCGCTCCACGATGTCGTCGGCGACGGCCTGCTCGACGCGGGCCGCCTCCTCGGTCAGGCCGAGGTGGTCGAGCATCATGGCGACCGACAGGATGGTGGCCGTCGGGTCGGCCTTGCCCTGGCCCGCGATGTCGGGGGCGCTGCCGTGGACCGGCTCGAACATGCTGGGCGCGGTGCGGTCGGGGTTGATGTTGCCGCTGGCGGCCAGGCCGATGCCACCGGCGATGGCGGCGCCGATGTCGGTGATGATGTCGCCGAAGAGGTTGTCGGTGACGATCACGTCGAAGCGCTCGGGCTGGTTGACGAAGAACATCGAGGCCGCGTCGATGTGCTGGTAGTCGGTGGTGACCTCGGGGAACTCGGGCGCGATCCTGTTGACCGTGCGCTGCCACAGGTCGCCCGCGTAGGTGAGCACGTTGGTCTTGTGGACCAGCGTGAGCTTCTTGCGCGGCCGCTCGGCGGCCCTGGCGAAGGCGTAGCGGACCACGCGCTCGACGCCGAAGGCGGTGTTGAGCGACTCCTGGGTGGCGATCTCGTGGGGAGTGCCGCGGCGCAGGACGCCACCGGCTCCCGCGTAGAGGCTCTCGGTGCCCTCGCGGACGACGACCATGTCGATGTCGCCAGGGAGGGTGTCGGCCAGCGGGGTCTCCACGCCGGGGAAGAGCTTGACCGGGCGCAGGTTGACGTAGTGGTCGAGCTCGAAACGCAGGCGGAGCAGGAGTTCACGCTCGAGGATGCCCGGCGGCACGCTGGGGTCGCCGATGGCGCCGAGCAGGATGGCGTCGTAGCCGCGCAGCTCCTGCAGGACCTCGTCGCTCAGGGTCTCCCCGGTGGCGTGGTAGCGGGTGGCGCCCAGATCGTAGTGCGTGGACTCGATCTTGACGCCGACCGCCTCGAGGACCTTGAGCCCTTCGGTGACGACCTCGGTGCCGATCCCGTCGCCGGGGATGACGGCCAGACGAATGTTGCGCGACTCCATGGGCGGTACCTTACCGGCTCGTCTCGATGGACGAACACTCATCTCACTTGTCGGACGTCCAGTTTTGTCCTGTTTGCGGTGCTTTGACCCTTTCGTTAGAGTCCGTGCTGCCTAATCCGTTGCGGAGTGCACGGAGCCGGGGACCCATTTCCCCCTGGGGCGAATCGGTGTCCCCACACCGTAGGGCGGCTTCCACGCCCGAGCCCGTCAGCTAACCCGGTCGGCCACGTGGAAGGACAGTCCCCTGTCTCGCATCACCACGACCGCGGTCCTCTGCGGTCTTCTCGCCGCAGGAGCCCTCGTGACGGCATCCCCCGCCGTCGCGGACACCACCGGCTCCGACACCCCCTCGAGCTCCGCCACCGGCAAGGGCTCGGCGAGCAGCATCACCGGCGCCGACGTCAAGAAGGCGCGAATCAGCGAACAATCCACCCCCGCCTGGCGGGTCGCCCTCAAGTTCGCGCTGGCCAAGCGCGGCACGCCGTACGTCTGGGGCGGCACGGGCTCCGGCGGCTACGACTGCTCGGGCCTGATGCTCAAGGCCTACGAGAAGGCGGGCATCGAACTGCCCAGGGTGGCCGCCGACCAGTACCGGGCCTTCTCGAGGAAGATCTCGTGGGACAACCTCAAGCCCGGCGACCTGGTCTTCTTCAGCGGCCTCGGCCATGTGGGCATGATCTCCAGGCCGGGACACATGGTGCACGCACCCCGCTCGGGTGACGTGGTGAAGGAGGAGAAGCTCAGCGCCTGGCGACGGCAGGCGTTCGTCGGCGCGGTGCGTCCAGACCCCAAGGGTGTGGCGCTCGCGATGAAGCAGGCCAAGGCCAAGCAGGAACCCGCCCCCGCGATGCTGACCGCCACCCTGTAGGCGGCGGCACGCCCGTACGAGGCCGTCCCCTCGCGCTCCCGCCACCACGGCAGGCGCGGGGGGACGACTGCGCTTTCGCGGAGAGTGTCAGCGGTGGGGTCGCCCCGGTGGAGCAGGGGGACCTCCACCGGAACGGCCCGGCTCAGCGAGGGGAGGGGGAACCGCCGTTGTCCCTGCGGTCCAGCGCGGTCTGGACGGCCTCCGCCGCCTCTTCCTCATGCTCTTCCGCACGGTTCCATGGGTACATGTCGTACACGTGACTCATCTCATTTCGCGGACGCGTATGAATCGGACGTCGGACTCCGGTCGCGAATCCGACCGGGCCTGAGCTCGTGCGGTCCGGGTCACGGACCGGACGAAGGGGACTTAAGGCCGACACAACGCCGCTCACCGCGACGGGTCGTCGACCTGCCCTAACAGGCCCCGTCGCGGCAGGTAATAAGTACGAGTACCCAGCGCATTACTTCAAAAGTACCTGGCACGGTCCAGACTGTCTCGTAGGACGTCCGAATATCTCACGATATGAGACATCGGTGACAGTCGCCCCCGAACGCGCGAACGCCCTCCCGCGGTGCGCGGGAGGGCGTTCCATGCGAGACGGGGTCAGTCGGTCAGGTCGACCGAGCGGCCGCTGTCCGCGCCGATCTCTGCCACGATCTGGTCGACCACGTCGGCGGGGATCGCCGAGTCGACGGTCAGGGCGATGAGCGCCTTGCCGCCCTTGACGTCGCGCGCCACCTGCATCGAGGCGATGTTGATGCCGTGCTCGCCCAGCAGCCTGCCGACGACGCCGACGATGCCGGGACGGTCGGTGTAGGTGAGGAAGGCCAGGTGGTCGGTCGGCTCGATCTCCATCTCGTAGCCGTTGACCTCGACGATCTTGGTGACCTGACGCGGGCCCGAGAGCGTTCCCGACACCGAGACGGTACGGCCGTCGGCCAGCACGCCGCGGACGCTGACGACGTTCCTCCAGTCGGGGCTCTCCGAGCTGGTGATCAGCTCGACCGTCAGGCCGCGCTCCTTGGCCAGGAGGGGGGCGTTGACATAGGTGACCGCGTCCTCGATGACGTCGGTGAAGACGCCCTTGAGCGCGGCCAGCTCCAGCACCCGCACGTCCTGGCTGGCGATCTCGCCGCGGACCTCGACGTCGAGCTTGGTGGCGGTCTCACCGGCCAGCGCGGTGAAGACGCGGCCCAGCTTCTCGGCGAGCGGCAGGCCGGGCTTGACCTCCTCGGCCACGGCGCCGCCCTGGACGTTCACCGCGTCGGGCACGAACTCACCGGCGAGCGCGAGCTTGACGCTGCGCGCGACCTGGGTGCCGGCCTTCTCCTGCGCCTCGTGGGTGGAGGCGCCGAGGTGCGGGGTGACGACGACCTGGTCCAGCTCGAACAGCGGGCTGTCGGTGCAGGGCTCCTTGGCGAAGACGTCGAGACCCGCGCCCGCGACACGACCCTCCTTGATCGCGGAGTAGAGGGCGCCCTCGTCCACGATGCCGCCGCGCGCCACGTTGACGATCCGCACCGACGGCTTGACCTCGTGCAGCTCCTTGTCGCCGATGAGACCGAGGGTCTCCTTCGACTTGGGCAGGTGCACGGTGATGAAGTCGGCGGTCTTGAGGGCCTCCTCGAGGCTGACCAGCCTGACGCCCATGGCCGCGGCGCGCGCCGGCGGCAGGTAGGGGTCGTAGGCGATCAGCTCGACGCCGAACGGCTGCAGGCGCTGCGCGACCAGCTGGCCGATCTTGCCGAGGCCGAGGATGGCGACGATCTTCTCGTCCAGCTCGACGCCGGTGTACTTGGAGCGCTTCCACTCACCGTTCTTGAGCGCGGCGTGCGCCTGGGCGGTGTTGCGGGCGCTGGCCAGGATGAGCGCGACGGTCTGCTCGGCGGCGCTGGTGATGTTGGAGGTCGGCGCGTTGACGACCATGACACCGGCCTTGGTGGCCGCCTCGACGTCGACGTTGTCCAGGCCGACGCCCGCGCGCGCGACGACGCGCAGCTTCGGGGCGGCGGCGATGGCCTCGGCGTCCACCTGGGTGGCGGAGCGGACGATGAGCGCGTCCACGTCGGCGAGCGCGGGCAGGAGCTGGGAGCGGTCGGCACCGTCGGTGTGGCGGACCTCGAAGTCCGCACCAAGCACGGCGAGACCTGCTTCCGACAGCTCCTCTGCGACCAGAACGACGGGCTTGTTCACAGGTGGATCCTTAAGGGGTCATGCGACGGGCTGAGGGACACGGCAGCGGGCCCCTCGGATCCCTCAGAGTCTATCCGGCCTTGTGAACGCATTCACGAGGGTCTCAGGATCTGGGCGTGTTACCCAGCAGCCGAGCGAGTCATCCCAACCCGAGCCAACTTTGTCTTGATCGGGAGATTTATTCGCTATTAGCCTGATAAGCCGTGGGCTACTACCTATCGTTCACCCTATGAGCATCGGGAACCCCGCTCTCGCCGACGTGCTCGCCCAGCATGGCAGTCCGCACCTGCTGCTGGCCGCACTCGCCGATGGGGGAATCCTGGTGGCCGTGCGCTCTGACCGCTCGGTCGTCCTGGGCACCACCCAGGTCGGCGACCGCGTGCTGCTCGGTTACACAGGCCCCCAGACCTACGCGCGCCACCGGGGTGGCCACTCGCTGTCGGCCTGCGACGCCGACACCATCCTCGACATCCAGCGCGTCACGGGCGTGCGGGAGATCGTGATCGACGCCGCAGGACCTGCCGCGGCAGCCGTTCCGATCGAGGATCTCCAGCGCTTCCTGGCATCCACACGGACTGGACCCCAGCCCGTGCTGTCAGGGGCGATGCCCACGGCGTACGCGACGGGCGCCATGGCCGCGGTCTCGCAGGGAGCGGCGGTGATGCACGGCGCGCCGCCGGCGCCGCCACCCGTGCGCTCCGTGCCTGCCGCGCCGCAGTCGTGGATCCCCGCGCCCCGTCCCCATCTGTCGGGCCCCATGCAGCAGGTGGATCCCGGCTACCGCCGCTGCACCCATCCGATCCTGCCCGCGCTGCGCGGGGCGATCGCGCTCCTGCTCGTCGACTATCCGCTGGTCCATCACGTGTGGATCTCCGAGGCGCGCACGGCCTCGGGGGCTCCAGGGATCATGCTGCACGTCAAGGTGCACATGTCGGCGGCCGAGGACGTGGTCCGCGACCTGCACCGAGGGGTCAGGGCCAGGCTGCCGCAGCTGGCGGCCAGCGAGGCGCCGATCCTCATGGCGAGGGTGGCCGACGCGCGCAGCGAGCGCAGGATGGTGGAGCTCGGCGCGCACGTGGTGTGCGCGGACGTCACCGACTGAGATCTGGGCCTGTCCGGACGGAGCACGCTCCGATTCAATGGGCCCATGATCGTCCCCAGGGGCGTGCGCCTCGGTTACGGTGTCGGCTCGTTCTGCACGGCGACGTTCGGCGCCGTGCCAGGACTGCTGCTGCTGTACTACATGACCAACTTCCTGGCCGTGCCCGCGTGGTTGGCAGGGGTGGTGGTGGCCGCGCCCAAGATCTGGGACCTGGTCGTCAACCCGCTGGTGGGCCGGTGGTCGGACCGTACGGTCTCCCGCATGGGCCCGCGCAGGCCGTGGATGCTGGCCGGGGCCTGCACGCTGCCGCTCGCCTTCGCCGCCCTGTTCGCGGGCCCACCCCTCACAGGGACACCCGCCGCGATCTACGTGGGCGTCGTCTTCCTGCTCGCCGCCACCGCCTACGCGCTGTTCGAGGTGCCCTACAAGGCGATGCCCGCCGAGATGACCGGCGACTACCACGAGCGGACCGCGCTGCTGCAGTGGCGCATGGTCTTCATCGGCGCCGCGACCGTGATCAGCGGCGTCGTCGCCCCCGCGATCGTCAACAGCCAGGGCGAGGGCGGCACGCTGTCCAGCTACCGGCTGATGGGCGTGACGATCGCGGTCGTGATGCTGGCCTCCATGCTGGGAGCCTTCTTCGGTACGGCCCGCGCCCCCATGACCGGCGCCCCCGACCCTGACGGCGGCACGCTGTGGTCGCAGTTCGCCGTGGTGCGCTCGAACCCGCCGTACATGTGGCTGCTGGCGCTGGGCTGCACCCAGTTCCTCGCGGTCGGCGTCATGCTGGCGGCGGCGCCGTACTTCGCCTCGTACGTCCTGGGTGACCCCAAGGCCACGAGCACGCTCTTCGCCGCGCTGATCGGCCCGATCCTGCTGACGATGCCGCTGTGGGTGAGGCTGTCCAAGCGCTACGAGAAGCGCGGCGCGATGCTCCTCGCGGGGCTGCTGTTCGGCGGCGGCACGGCCGCGGCGACGGCGACACCTCTCCTCGGCGCCCTCTACGCGCACCTCATGCTGTTCGTGGTGGGAGTCGGCTTCGCCGGCGTGCAGCTCCTGCAGTTCTCGATGCTCGCCGACGTGATCGCCCTCGACGCGGCCTCGACGGGCAAGCGGCGCGCCGGAGTGTTCACCGGGTTGTGGACCGCCATCGAGAGCGCGGTCAGCTCGTTCGGCGCGCTGACCTTCGGCGCCGTGCTCTCGATGGGCGGGTTCGTGTCGTCTGATCCGGGAAGGCCGGTGGTGCAGCCCGACTCGGCGATCACCGCCGTGCTGCTCGGTCAAACCGCCGTGCCCGCATTCATTATTTTTCTTGCCGTGCTCATGACGTTCCGTTACCGATTGACGGCGGAACATGTTCTGCATGACCCGCAACAGCCTTCTGCATCAGGCGAGATACGCCCTGCGGCACCCTGACAGAGTCATCCCCCACGCCCGGCGGCTCACCAGAGACCTGTGGTTCAGGCTCCAGACCCGCGACCACGTGGACTACTACCGGGCGGTGATGCGCTCCGACACCGAGCGCAACCCCGACCGTGCGGTCGGCTCCAAGAGCAGGGAGCGGTGGCTCAAGCTCGGCAAGACCCAGTTCGACTACCTCGTGAACCACGGCCTGCTCCCCGAGCACCGGATGCTCGAGATCGGCTGTGGCAACCTGCGGGCGGGGCGGCTGTTCATCGACTACCTCCACAGCGGCCACTACTACGGGATCGACATCTCCCCCGACATCCTCTTCGCCGCCCAGCAGACGCTGGCCGACTTCGACCTGCGCGACAAGCTCCCGCACCTGACCCCCGTCCACGACCTGCGCTTCGACTTCCTGCCCGACGAGTACTTCGACGTCGTGCACGCGCACAGCGTCTTCTCCCACTCGCCCCCACGAGTGATCGAGGAGTGCTTCGCGCACGTGGGCCGCGTCATGAAGCCCGGAGGCTGGTTCGACTTCACCTTCGACAGGACCCAGGGCAGGGAGCACCAGGTCCTGCGCGAAGACTTCTACTACCGCACCGAGACGCTCGCCGAGATGGCCGAGCGGCACGGGTTCAAGGCGATGTTCATGGACGACTGGGAGCGGCTGCCGCACAAGCAGTCCAAGATGCGCCTGGTCAAGTAAGGCGACGGGTGAGAGGGAGCGCTCGCGTCCGCGCGAACGCTCCCGCCACCAGGGCGGCCAGCAGCGGCAGTCCGACCACGATCGCGCCCACCAGCTCCCACGGCACCGCCACCGTCGTCGTCTCGATCCGGTCGGCCAGACCCACCGGATTCAACGTGGCGTAGTAGCCGGTCCTCGACGTCATGGCCCAGGCGAGCGCGACACCGGGGACCGCGCCCGCGATCGCGCCGACCAGCGCGCCGAGCCCCGCGATGTAGCCGGCCTGCCCTGCGAGGATCAGCCGCCCCGTCCTGGACGGCGCGCCCACCGCCGAGATCGTCGCCAGGTCGGGCCGCAGGTCGGCGGCGGCCAGGGCGGTGGCGACGAACGTACCGCCGAGCACCAGAATCAGCGCCCCACCCATCAGCACGAGCAGGACGCTTGCGATGTCCGTCTGGAAGCCGTCCTCCAACTGGACGCTCACCTGGGCGCTGGCCGCCTGGAGATCCTTTCGGAACAGCTCCACGTCCTGCGGCCAGTGCCGCGCGAAGATCAGGCGTTCCTTCAGCTTGAACCCCTTGGCCTTCATCGCGGCGGGTGAGAGCAGGATGCCGATCACCTGAGGGTCGGCCGCCTTCGCCACGACGGCCGGCACCTCGAACTTTCCGGCGTCAGAGGAGGATCCTTCGAAGCCGGCGCGGAGGGAGAGCCTGCCGTGCCGCACCATCGAGGGGTTGAAGACGACTGCCTTGCCCTCGGCGAGCGCCGCGGCCGCCCTGGGGTCGTTCCCGCCCTGTATCAGCGAGAGCAGCCGCTGGTCTCCGACGAGCACCTCGCTGAGGTGGTAGGTCGTCGGACCGCAGGAGGTGCACTCGAGCGTGACGTCGGGGAACAAGGGAATCATTCTGCCTCTGGAGTTCACCGGCACGAACCCCTCGACCGGCTGGACGCCGGGCAACCGCTCCTGGGCTGCCTGGCGGATCCGCGCCCATTCCGCGTCGCCCACTTCGCGCGCGCCGATCGACAGCGTGCCGATCGGCGTCAGGGAGCGGAAAGACTCGCGGGCCTCGACGTACTGGCTGTTGACCCCGATGCCGGCCGCGACCGCTCCGGCCGTCGCCGCCATCACGGCCGCGACGGCCGAGGCCGTACGCATCCGGTGGCGAACGGCGTCGCGGACGCCCAGCCGCGGCGCCAGCGGCAGCCGTACGGCGAGCCGCCCCGTGAGCGCGACCAGTAGGGGCACCAGCGCCACCAGCCCCAGCAGCCCGAGCACAGCGGCGGCGAAGATCCATACCTCCTGAGTTCTGGAGGCAAGCAGCGTGGCGACCACGCCCGCCACCACCAGCACCAGTCCCAGCACGGGCCGTCCAGGCCCGCCGCGGGCCGCACCCGAGCGTCCGGCCAGCACGGCGGCGGGATCCTGGCGTCCGGCCAGCACGGCAGGCGCCATGGCCGCCGCCACCCCGCTGACCAGCCCGAGCGCCATCACGCCGGCCACCGGCCACCACGGAACCTCGAGCGGTCCCATTGAGTCCGACAGCACCGGGACCAGCAACAACCCGCCAGAGACTCCCGCGACGGCGGCCACCAGCGCCGCGGCCCCACCCATCACGAGCCCGTCAGCCAGCACGATCATCCGCAGGTGCGCCTTCGATCCCCCCTGCGCGGCGATCACCGCCAGCTCCGTCGCGCGCCGCCGCAGCCCGATCGCGAACGCGGGCCCCGCCAGCAGGACCGTCTCCATCCCCACCATGAACACCGCGACACCGATGCCCACCACGGTGGTGGTGCTCATTGAGGTCGCGGGCTCGCGGGCGAGACTGGCAGCTGAGAGGCCGACCAGTCCCACCTGGTTGAGGCTGCGGGTGTCCTCCCACGTCGCGGGTGCGGGGGTGTCGGCCAGCCAGCCGGTGCCGCGGCCATCACGCTTGTCCTTCAGAAGGACGCCTCTGAAGCCGACGACCTCTTTGTACGCCGAGTCGAACGGGAACTCCACCACGCCGACCACCGTCACCCTGCGGTCGGCGCGGGTGACCTCGATCGTGTCGCCGGGGCCTCGGCCCATCCTGGGCGTCACGGCGACCTCGTCGGCGGCGGCGGGATAGCGGCCCTCGATCAGCGGCCGCATGCCCTTGGTCAGAGGATCTCGCAGGTCGATCTCGATGGCGCTGACGTGGTCGTAGCCGCGCTCGGTCCTGACGTCGACGCTGCCCTCGTCGAAGCCGATCAGCCTGGAGCCGGGCTGGAGCCGCGCGGCCGCCTCGGCTGTGGTGGTGGGGACTCCGTCATTGGCGCGTCCCTTGCCGCTTGGCACACCATGGTCGTCGTGCTGCTCGTCCACCTGGGCGTAATTGCTGGTCTTGATCCTCAGATCGGCCGCGCCCAGCTTCCTGACGAGACCTTCCCCGAACGTCACGTCGGCCGTCTCCCAGAAGGTGAGGACGCCCGTGATCACCAGCACCGGCAGGCCGATCATCATCATGATCAGCGCGGTGCGTCCCTTGGCCCTCAGGGCGTCGCGGCGGGAGATCCGCAGCAGCGCTCTCATCGGGCGCTCACCACCGGCGCGGTCGAGTCGACGATCTGCCCGTCGCGCAGGAACACCACCCTGTCCGCCCATCCCGCGTAGCGCGACTCGTGGGTGACGAGCAGCACCGCGGCGCCCGCCTCGCAGCGGCTTCTGAGCAGTTCGAGGATCTCGTCGCCCGTCGGGGTGTCCAGCGCGCCCGTCGGCTCGTCGGCCAGGATCAGCCTCCGCTCGCCCAGCAGCGACCTGGCGATCGCCACCCGCTGGCGCTGCCCTCCCGAGAGCTCGTCGGGGAACCTGTCGGCGACCGCCGCGAGCCCCATCTCCTCCAGGACGGCCAGCGCCTCGGCCCTGGCCTCGCGCGTCCGCACGCCGTCCAGCTCGCGGGGCAGCATGACGTTCTCCGCCCCGGTCAGCGAGGGGATCAGGTTGAGGTCCTGGAAGACGTAGCCGATGCTCCTTCGCCGCAGCGCGGCCAGATCCTTGACCGTCGAGAGGGGCACGCCCTCCACGGTGACCTCGCCGCTCGTGGGCCTGTCGAGGCCGCCTGCGAGGTTGAGCAGCGTGGACTTGCCCGAGCCCGAAGGACCCATCACGGCCACGAGCTCACCTGCCCGCACGTCGAGGCTGATCCCCCGCAGAGCGTGGACCGCCGCCTCACCCTCGCCGTGGACCCGCGCCACGTCCGTGAGTGTCACCACACTCGTCATTCCCCTGCCTCCTTGAGCACTGCCTCGCAGTGGTCGAGCCATCGCTGCTCGGCCTCCGCCTGAAAGATCATGGAATCCAGCACGAGGCGCTGCGCGGCGCCGTCGGTGCCGGTGCGCTTGGCCCTGGTCAGCTCCTGCAGGGCGCGCATCGTCGCGGTCCTCTGCCGCTGGATGACCGCGCCGACGTCGACGTCCTTCGCCGCGACGGCCATCGCCAACTTGATGACCAGCTCGTCCCTCGGCCGGTCGGACTGGGCGACGGGGGTGCTGAACCATCGCTCCACCTCCGCCCGACCGGCCTCGGTGATCGTGTAGCCGACCCTGCCCTGCTCGTCCTGCTCGCCCGAGGAGACCAGGCCGTCGCGCTCCATGCGGGAGAGCGTCGTGTAGACCTGGCCGATGTTCAGCGGCCAGGTCGCCCCTGTGGACGACTCGAACTCCGCGCGCAGCTGGTAGCCGTACCTGGTCCCCTTACTGAGCAAGGTCAACAGGCTCTGTCTGATCGACATGAATACTCAGTATGCATACTCAGTATGGTCGACTCAAGGGATTCGCGAATTCTGGACAGGAAACGCCGTTCGGGCCGATACTCAGGGGCATGAGCTCGACGCAACCCCCATTTCGTGCCTCCGATGGGGAACGTGATCGCGCCATCGACGAGCTCCGCGACCGCGCCGTCGAGGGGCGCCTGTCCCACGACACCTTCGTGGGCCGGGTCGACCAGGCACTACGCGCGCGCAGCCGCTACGAACTCGACGATCTGGTCGCCGACCTGCCGCCGCGCAACACGGTCCGCCAGAGGCTGACCGACATGGTCGCCTCCGTCTCGGAGTTCACCACCCGCGTACAGTCGGCATGGCGCAAGCCCCGGCTGCCCAGGCTGGCGCTGCCCAACGACAGCAGGCTCAGGTACGTCGTGGGCCGCGGCTCGGCCTGTGACCTGATCCTGGCCGACCTCACCGTCTCGCGGGTCCACGCCGAGCTGCGCAAGGAGGACGACGGCTCCTGGCTGCTGGTCGACCTCGGCTCGCTGAACGGCACCAGGCTGAACGGCTGGCGCCTGGTCGGTCCCGCGCGGGTCCGCTCAGGTGACGAGATCTCCTTCGGCGACGTGGGGTTCCTGGTCTCCGCCGGCGCGGCGCCTGCCTCCTGATCCGCCCGGCCCTCCCCTTTGCCAGGCGGTTGTGGAACGCTCCCGAGCAGGGGCTCGCGAAAGATACGGATATTTGCGGATTGCGGCGAGGGGTGGGCGCTCCCATGATCCCTCCGAGACCTCGTACGCACCCTGGAGACCTCCATGCGTCGCACACCAGCTTCACTCGTCGCGGGCGCGCTCGTCGTCGCCCTCGCGTGGGCGTCAAGTCCTGTCTCTCCCGCCACCGCCGCCGACCCCTCCCCCGGCATCGCCGACCTGACCCAGGATCTCAACCAGATCCTCAGCGACTCCCGCCTGACCATCGCCCGAGCGGGCGTCGTGGTGAAGAGCGCGGCCACCGGCGAGGAGCTCTACTCCATCGACTCGGGCAAGCTCATGACCCCCGCGTCCAACACCAAGCTGTTCACCTCCGCCGCCGCGGCCGAGGTGCTCGGGCTCGACTACCGCTTCACCACCAGCGCGCTGGCCGCCGGCCGTACGGTGGGGTCGATCCTGAAGGGTGACCTGGTGCTGCGCGGCACCGGCGACCCGACCATGCTCGCCGCCGACTACGACGCGCTGGCGGCGGCCGTCGCCGCCAAGGGCGTCAAGGTCGTCACAGGAAGGCTGGTCACCGACGACAGCTGGTTCGACACCGTACGGCTCGGCCAGGACTGGGCCTGGGACGACGAGACCGCCTACTACGCCGCACAGATCTCCGCACTGACCGCCTCGCCCGACAGGGACTACGACGCGGGCTCGGTGATCGTCTCGGTGGCCGCCGACGGGGACAAGGTCAAGGTCACGACCACCCCCGAGACCGACTACCTGAAGATCGTCAACAACGCGACGGTCGGCGCGTCGACCGACGTGCTCATCGAACGCCGCCACGGCACCAACACCGTGGTCATCACGGGCACCGTCGCGGGCCCCTACGACGAGTGGGTGGCCGTCGACGACCCCACCCGCTACGCCGCCTCGCTGTTCCGCAAGGCGCTGAACGCCCACGGCGTCAGGGTCCTCGGCTCCACCGTCTCGGGCGCTCCCGAGGGCGCGAGCGAGCTGGCCAAGCACGAGTCGATGCCGCTGAGCGAGCTGCTGGTGCCGTTCATGAAGCTCAGCAACAACATGCACGCCGAGATCCTCACCAAGGCCATGGGCCGCAAGGTGGCGGGCCAGGGCACCTGGGCCGCCGGGCTCAAGGCCACCTCCGACTTCGCCAAGGCCAACGGTGTCCAGATCCTGAACCTTCGCGACGGCTCAGGCCTGTCCCGCCGCGACGGCGTCACCGCGGGCTCCATCGCCCAGCTGCTGCTGTCGGTGCGGAGCAAGCCGTGGTTCACGACCTGGTACAACGCCCTGCCCATCGCCGGCAACGCCGACCGCTTCACCGGCGGCACGCTGCGCAGCCGCATGCGCGGCACCCCCGCCGCCAACAACGTCCACGCCAAGACCGGCTCGCTGACCAGCGTCACGTCCCTGTCGGGCTACGTCACCAGCGCCGAAGGGGAGCCGCTGGTCTTCTCCATCATGCTCAACCAGTACCTGTCAGGCTCTCCCAAGGACATCGAGGACAAGATCGCCGTACGGCTGGCGAAGTTCAGCCGCACCACGCCCGACGCCGCCGCCCAGCTCAGGAGCGACGGCCCCGCCTCCCAGGAGGGCGGCGACCTGGAGTGCTCGTGGCTCAAGCCTGTCCAGTGCTAGCGCTCTGACCTGCGCACACTCACGGCCCGCCCCGTCCAGGGGCGGGCCGTCCGCGTTCGCGGGGCGCATGTCTCGTATGGTGAATTTCAGTCGTAGTGACGGCGTGCCGCGCAGTCACGGATCACCCTGGTCCACTCGGCCAGCGCGGGGTCCGACGCCGTCGCCTCGTGCAGGTTCCGCCACAGCTCAGCCCTGCTCCAGCGGGCGAACCAGCGGTGAGCCGTGGGCACCGTGACGCCGAAGGAGTGCGGCAGGTGCTGCCAGGCGCAGCCGCTCGTGACCACGTAGACGACCGCCACCATGACCTGGCGCGCGTCGGCCGCGGCCCTGCCGCCGCCCTGGGGCCGGGGACGTGGCTCGGGCACGAGTGTGCTGGCCACCGCCCACAAGTCGTCGGGAACCAGTCGTCGCGCGAGCGCCTCCACGCATGTGATCCTCTCGCATGGGCTCTGACCTGCCAAATGAGACATCGGCCCATGTGCGGCGAGGGTCCCTGCGGGGTTAGCGTCGGCCCCTCACCGACGAAGGGAGAAGATCCATGAGGATCCTCGTAACCGGCGCGACGGGCGTGGTCGGCCGCATCGTGGTCGACCGCCTGCTCGAGGCGGGACAGCAGGTGCGGGCACTGACCAGGAACCCGGCCGCCGCGGGCCTGCCGGACGCCGCCGAGGTCGTCGCGGGCGACCTCACCATCCCCTCCACACTCGCCGGCGTGCTCGACGGCGTGGAGCGGGCCTACCTCCTGCCCGGCGTCCTCGATCCGGGCCGCGCCGCCGAGCAGGCCCAGTCCTTCGTGAAGCCGGCCGCCGAGGCAGGCGTCGACCGGGTCGTCGACATGTCGACCTCCGCAGTCACCGAACGCCGGCCCGGCAGCTACGAGATGTTCCTCGAGGTCGAGCAGGTCATCGAGGCGTCGGGGCTGGGGTGGACCCACGTGCGGCCAGGCGAGTTCGCCGTCAACAAGCTCGACATGTGGGGCGAGTCGATCCGCACTGAGGGCGTGGTGCGCAGCGCCTTCCCCGACGCGCTGGGGGTGCCCATCCACGAGGCCGACATCGCCGAGGTGATCGTGGCCGCCCTCCTTGAGGACGGCCACCAGGGGCGCGCCTACTCGCTGACCGGGCCGCAGGCCCTCAGCCACCGCCGGCAGGCCGAGGCCATCGGTGAGGGGCTGGGCAGGCGGCTGCGCTTCGAGGCGCTGACGTACGGGCAGGCGCGGACGGCCTACATCAGGGCCGGATTTCCTGGAGGCAGCGCGGAGTACATCCTCGGGTACCAGGCCGAGTACGCGGAGGAGCCGCCGCAGGTCTCGCCCGACGTGGAAAGGGTCCTCGGCAGACCTGGCCGCACCCTGTCCCGCTGGGCCGCCGACCACGCCGCGGACCTGACCTGACCAGGGGCGCCTCCACCCTCCCGCAGCGTCGCAGGGTCGGTCTCGATCGTGTCAGCCCCGTCGTACGGCTGTCCGCGGCGCGTCTCCGCCATCCTCTCCTCCTCCATCTGGACGGTGAACCGATCGCGCCCAGCCCGCCCTCGTAGACGGGTCCTGCCGTACCGCGCCGGGTCCTCAGGAGGCCCGGAGGCAGCGATGTTGATGGGGCGCAGACGCACAGGTGGGGATGGGGGTTTACATGGGGTCTAAGCGACCTATATTACGAATGGGACACATGGAGCCCCAGATTTCGCTGGTTTTTGCGTGACATGACCGTTGTGTGCAGACCAGAATGCGTGCTCGAACCAGCGTCTAAACCCCATCGGAGGACATCGTGCGCAGACAGCTCCAGGCACTCGCCTGCCTCGGAAGTCTGGCGGCATTGAGCACTCCGCTCGCCGCCGCGCATGCGGAGACCAAGCAGGACTCCTGTCGCGTGGTCGCGGCCAAGCCCTACCTCGACGCCAACGGCACGGTCAGGGGTGGCGCCACGCGGGCGGGCTGTGACGACCAGGCGCGGCTGCGCGTCCGCATTGTCCAGCTGCGTCCTGGTCCCGACCGCACCCTCAAGAGCGGGTCCAAGCTGATCGGCAACGGCAGCGTCGTGGCCGGGGTCCGGTGCACCGACATGCCGCGGCGGCTCTACGTCACGGCGACGGACTACCGGGGCAACCAGCACCGCTCAGGTGTGGTCGCCCTGTCCTGCGACACCGCTCCGACCCCCACCCCCACCCCCACGGCCACGCCCACCGCGACTCCTACGACGTCCGCGACCCCCACGCCGTCTCCTTCGGGTTCGCCCTCAGGTGGCTCGACCGTGGAGGAGGAGGTCGTCAAGCTGACGAACGAGGCACGGGCCACGTCTGGGTGCAAGCCGCTCACCCACGACCCGAAGCTGCACGCCGCCGCCGAGGGCCACTCGGCCGACATGGCCGCCAAGGGCTACTTCGACCACACCTCCCCCGACGGCCGTAACCCGGGCGACCGCATCAAGGCCTCGGGCTTCTCGCCCATCAGCGCGTGGGGCGAGAACATCGCCAAGGGCCAGCGCACTGCAGCCGATGTTGTGCGCGGCTGGCTGAACAGCCCCGGCCACAAGGCCAACATCATGAACTGCAACTACACCCACATCGGGGTCGGCCACGACGCCAGGGGCCCGGTCTGGACCCAGGTCTTCGCCCGCCACTGACACCAACCGGCTGGAGCCAACCCGCCGAAGCCAACCCGCTCAAGCTGGACCCGCTGAAGCCAACTCGCGTCGGGTACCCCCAACCGCCCCCACCCGGCGCTCCCCCGCGGGCCCGTCCGCGCCTCCTCCTCCGCACGGAGAGCCGCAGGACGGGCCCGCCCCTCAGCCCCATCCGATTCACCAACCCACACATACGGCCCCACGAGTCAGCGCTCCGCCGAGGTAGCCTCCTGAATCAGCGCCTCACCGAGGCTGTCTCGTGAACTCCGGGAAGCCCGCGCCGCTCACACCGCCACCGGCTGGGCGCTGCCCTGTGCGAACTCCTCGAGGAAGGCCGCCTCGTCGAGGGTCTGCCTGCACCGCGCGATGACGCGGTCGACATCGCCCCGCTCGGCCGCCGGGAGCGGCCTGCCCACCGACTCGCGGGCCGCCGAGGCCGCCCCCAGCAGCCGCGCCGCACCCCGGTGGTCGCCCGCAAGCGACACCGCCCCCGCCATCCCCTCGAGGGCGAGCGCCAGTGCCCGGGGGTCGGAGGTCGCCGCCGCATGGGCGTGCCCCTCCCTGTGCAGCGCCAGCGCCTGCTCGGCGTCGCCACGCAACTCGGCGATGAACCCCAGCTCGGCCAGCAGCAGCGCGGCCCCCGCCTCGCCCTCCATCTTCATGATCCAGTCGAGCCAGGTGCGCAGGTGCTTCTCCGCCGCCTCGAACCTGCCCTGCCGCCGCGCGCTCAGCGCCAGCCCGATCTCGGCGTACTGCTCGGCGTAGGGGTGCGCCTGCTCGGCCGCCAGCCGCCTGGCCCGTTCGTGCAGCTCGTCGGCCCTGGCGTAGTCGCCGGCCAGCAGCGCGATCCTGCCCAGCCCCGACAGGCTGCGGGAGACCTCGAACCACAGCTCGAGCTCCTCGGCCATGGCCAGCGCCCGCCGGTGGAAGCCCGCGGCCCTTTCGTAGTCGCCGTCGATCTCGGCCAGCATGGCCAGCGGCTCGACCGCCTGGAGCACGCCCCAGTGGTCGCCCAGCTCCTCGAAGAGCCTGAGGCTGCGCCCGCCCTCGCGTTCGACGGCGGCGAAGTCGCCTCTGATGGTGGCCTGGAAGGCCCTGCCGGTGAGCGCCGCCGCGGTGCCCCAGCGGTCGCCGAGCTCCTCGAAGGTGGCGAGTGACCGGCTGAGCAGCTCGGCGCTGGCCGACAGCTCGCCCTGGCCCCACTGGACGAAGCCGAGCAGCCACTGCGCCGTGGCCAGCTGCACGGCGTCGCCCTCCGCCTCGAGCACCGCGAGCGCGTTCCTGGCCTGGCCCACGACGTCGTCGCAGCCGCCCAGGCGGAGCGTGAGCCCCGCGTGCCAGATCTCGGCGACCGCCCTGAGGCTCCGCTTCGCCTCGCCTGGCACCGACAGCGCCGTGACCAGCGCTCTGCGGCCCTCGTCGAACCGGCATCGCAGCATGAGGTGCCAGGCCATCGCGCTGGCCAGGCGCAGCGCCGTGTCGGCCGCGCCCTGGTGGGCGGCTGTGTCGAGGGCGGTGCGGATGTTGGCGCTCTCGGCGTCGAGCATGGCCAGCCATCGCGTTTGGCCCGCGACCCGCAGGTCGGCCCGCTCAGCCAGAGCCAGGTAGTGGTGGGCGTGGCGCAGCTTCACGCAGTGGAGCTCGCCCGCCTCTGCGAGACGTTCGACGCAGTAGGCGGCCACCGACTCGAGCAGGCGGTAGCGGATGCCGCTCGCCCCCGCGACGGTGACAACCAGCGAGCGGTCGACCAGCCTGGCCAGCAGGTCGAGCACGTCGGCGGGGCGCACACCCTCTCCTGAACAGACCGCCTCGGCCGCCTCGAGCGTGCAGCCGTCGGCATGGACGGCCAGGCGGCGCAGCACGACGCGCTCGGCCTCGGTCAGCAGCTCCCAGCTCCAGTCGATCATCGCGCGCAGCGTCTGCTGCCTGGCCGGAGCGTCGCGCCTGCCGCCGGCCAGCAGGCGGAACCTGTCGTCGAGGCGCTCGGCGAGCTGGGCGGGGCTGAGCACCCGCATGCGGGAGGCCGCCAGCTCCAGCGCCAGCGGGATGCCGTCGAGCCGCCTGCAGATCGCGGCGACGGCCTCGGCGTTGCCGTCGTCGAGGGTGAAGCCGGGCGCGGCGGCCGTCGCCCTCGCGGCGAAGAGCTGGACCGCGCTGGAGGCGGTCGGCTCTCCAGCGCCGTCGGGCAGGTCGAGTGGCTGGACGGCGAACAGCATCTCGCCCTCGATGGCCAGCGCCTCCTGGCTGGTGGTCAGGACGCGCAGCGAAGGGGCGGCGCGCAGCAGGAGCTCGGCGACGGCCGCCACCTGCTCGACCACGTGCTCACAGTTGTCGAGCACCAGCAGCATCCGCTTGCCGCGCAGCACCTCGACCAGCCGCTCGTCCGCGCCCGCGCCCCGCCGTCCGGCCGCCCTGTCGTCGCGGACGCCCACGACGGCGGCGATGGCGTCGACCACGCAGCCCGCGGAGGGATGGGCGGCCAGCTCCACCAGATAGACCCCGTCGGGGCCGACCCCGTCGAGGCCGGCCGCCGCCTCGAGCGCCAGCCTGGTCTTGCCGACCCCGCCGGGCCCTGTCAGCGTGACCAGGCGGTGAGCGGCGACGAGCGAGCGCACCTCGGCCGCCGCCGCCTCCCTGCCGATCAGGCCGGTCATCGGCACGGGCAGGTTGGTGCGCGCCCTGGCGGGCGCGGGCGCGAGGGCGGGGTCCTGCTCCAGGATCGCCCTGTGCAGCGCGACCAGGTCGGGGCCTGGATCGACGCCGAGCTCCTCGCGCAGCCGGTCGCGCAGGTCGGCGTAGCTGTCGAGCGCCTCGCTCTGCCGCCCTGCCCCGTAGAGGGCGCGCAGGTGCGCCGCGCGCAGCCGCTCGCGCAGCGGATGGGCGGCCACCAGGTCGGCGAGCTCGGCCGCCAGCTGCCCGTGCTGGCCGAGCTCCAGCCTGGCCTCGGCGTGCTCCTCCAGCGCCACGAGCCGCTGTTCGGCCAGCCTGGCGATCACCGGCCTGACGAACTCCTCGTCGGCGACGTCGGCGTAGGGCGCGCCTCTCCACAGCTCGAGCGCCTCGGTCAGCAGCGCGCACCTCGTCGAGGGGTCGTCGCTCTCGCTCGCCCGCGCGACGAGCTCCTCGAACCTGTGGGTGTCGAGCGTGCCTGGATCCACCCGCAGCACGTAGCCCGAGGGGGCGAAGGCGAGCCGCTGCCTGCCGCCAGGCTCGGCCTCCTCCAGCACTCTGCGCAGCTGCGACACCTTGACCCGCAACGCGGCGGCCGGCTTGCCCGGCGGCGCGTCACCCCACAGGTCGTCGATGAGGCGGTCGGCGGAGACCGGCCGCCCCGCGTGGGCGAGCAGGTCGGCCAGCAGGGCGCGCACCTTCGCCTCGGGTATGCGCAGCGACCTTCCCTCCACCGACCAGACCGCCAGCGGGCCGAGCACCCCGAATCGCATGTCGCTCAAGCTAACAAAGGCCTCCGACAATTTCGCTGCCACCATAAGCGCTCCCAAATCCATCCATAACCACCCGCCAGCAGAGTGACTGCCCATGAGTAAGAACACCGGCGGGTCATGGTCGGGGGCGCGGTCATGACCACTGCCTCCACGAGCCGCTGGGCGCTGCCCGTCCTGCTCGTCGCCGCGTTCGTCACCACGCTCGACTTCTTCGTCGCCAACGTCGCCCTGCCCGCCATCAGGGCCGACCTGGGCGCGGGAGAGTCGGCGACCCAGTTGGTGATCGCGGGCTACGGCCTGGCCTACGCGGCGGGCGTCATCGTCGCGGGAAGGCTCGGCGACATCCACGGTCCTCGCAGGATCTTCGTCATCGGCCTCGCCCTGTTCACGCTGGCGTCCGCGGCCTGCGGCCTCGCGCCGGACCCGGTGTTCCTGGTCTCGGCGCGCGTGCTGCAGGGCTGCGCGGCGGCGCTCATGGCGCCGCAGGTGCTGACGCTGCTCACGGCTCTCTACTCAGGCCCCGAGCGGGCCAGGGCCTTCGGCTGGTACGGCACGGCGGTCGGCCTCGCGGGCGTCGGCGGCCAGGCGATCGGCGGCGCCGTGGTCGCGCTCGACCTCGCGGGCCTCGGATGGCGCGCCTGCTTCCTCATCAACGTCCCGGTCGGCCTGCTCGCCCTGGCCTTCGTCCACCGCCTCGTCCCCGACGCGGGAAGGACGGCCGGCCCTGGCGGTCGTTCCGCGGGCAGGCTCGACGTCCTGAGCGCCGCCCTTCTCGCCGCCGCCCTCGTGGCGGTCGTCTTCCCTCTCGCCCACGGCAGGCAGGCGGGCTGGCCCGCATGGGCGTGGGCGTCGCTGGCGGCCTCGGTCCCGCTCGTGACCGCCTTCGTCGCCAGGCAGCGGCGGCTGGAGGAGCCCCTTCTCGACCTGGGCGTCTTCCGCCAGCGCAGGTTCGTGACCGGCCTCGCCGCCGTGGCGCTGCTGTTCGGCGGCTCGTCGGGGCTGTCGTTCGTGCTGGCCCTCTACCTCCAGGACGGGCGCGGGCTCGGCCCGCTCGCCTCGGGCGCGGTGTTCACGGCCGTCAACGCCGGCTTCCTGGCCGCCTCGTTCGGCGCTCGGCGCGCCGCCGGCGAACGCCTGGGCGGGCGGCTCCCCTTCGCGGGCGCGCTGGCGCTGGCCGCCGGGCTGCTGTGGACCTTCATGGCGGTGGGCGGCGCGCCCGGCGCCCTGGTTCCCGGACTGCTCCTGGCGGGGGCCGGGATGGGGCTGGTGATGTCGCCGCTGCTGTCCATGGTCCTCGCCTCCGTACGGCAGGCGCACGCGGGCGCGGCGGCGGGCGTGCTCGGCACGGTGCAGGAGGTCGGCGGCGTGCTGGGTGTCACGGTCGTCGGGCCCATCGTCTTCGGCGTGCTCGACGCCGCCGACTGGACGGGCGCGGCGCGGGCCGGGCTCGCGGTGCTGGTGATCGCGGCGCTGGCGGCCTCGGTGCTGGTCTGGCGGCTGGCGCGGACAGGGGAGGCCGTCCGTGACGGCGAGCGGCCACGCGTCCCCGAGGAGCGTCCCCTGGACGGGGGCGCGCCGGTGACCGCGCAGGCGGGCGGAGCGGCGTGCCGTACGGGCGGGAGGACGGAGAGCGGCGCGCAACTGGTGGACGCGGCCCGGTGACCACGCGGGCCGGAGGAACAAGGCGGGACGCCCCGGACTGCGGGGCGCCCCTGAGGGATCAGCCCTCGGCCTTGAGCCAGCTCATCATCGGGCGCAGCTTGGCGCCGGTCTTCTCGATCGGGTGCTCGGCCAGCTCCTCGCGGTAGCGGGTGAACTCCTTCTGCCCGCCCTCGAACTCCTCGACCAGCTGGCGAGCGAAGGTGCCGTCCTGGATCTCGGCCAGGATGCGCTTCATCTCCTTCTTCGTCTCCTCGGTGACGACGCGCGGGCCGCGGGTGTAGCCGCCGTACTCGGCGGTGTCGGACACCGACCAGTACATCTTGGAGACGCCGCCCTCGTACATGAGGTCGACGATCAGCTTCATCTCGTGCAGGCACTCGAAGTAGGCGACCTCGGGCTGGTAACCGGCCTCGATCAGCGTCTCGAAACCGGCCTTGATCAGCTCGGACACGCCACCGCAGAGGACCGCCTGCTCACCGAACAGGTCGGTCTCGGTCTCCTCGGTGAAGGTGGTCTTCAGCGCGCCCGCGCGGGTGCCGCCGATGCCCTTGGCGTAGGACAGGGCCAGGTCCTGGGCCGTGCCCGAGGCGTCCTTCTCGACCGCGATGAGGCACGGCACGCCGCGACCCGCCTGGTACTGGCGGCGGACCAGGTGGCCGGGGCCCTTGGGGGCGACCATGGCGACGTCGACGCCCTCGGGCGCCTCGATGAGGCCGTAGCGGATGTTGAGGCCGTGGCCGAAGAAGAGCGCGTCGCCCTCCTGCAGGTTCGGCTGGATGTCCTTCTCGTAGATGCCGCGCTGGAGGTGGTCGGGCGCGAGGATCATGATCAGGTCGGCCTCGGCGGCGGCCTCGGCGGGGGTGACGACACGCAGGCCCTCGGCCTCGGCCAGCTCACGGCTCTTGGAGGTCTCGGGCAGGCCCACGCGGACGTCCACACCGGAGTCGCGCAGGGACAGAGCGTGGGCGTGGCCCTGGCTGCCGTACCCGATGACGGCCACGACCCGCCCCTGGATGATCGACAGGTCGGCGTGGTCGTCGTAGAAGATCTCGGTCACTTACATAAACCTTTCAGGCGGTACGGTCCAGTGCCCTGAGGGACCGGTCGGTAATGGAACGGGCTCCGCGGCCGATGGCCACCATGCCCGACTGGACGAGCTCCTTGATGCCGAAAGGCTCCAGCACCTTGATGAAGGCCTCGAGCTTGTCCGGCGTGCCGGTGACCTCGATGGTCACCGCGTCGGACGCCACGTCCACGCAGCGGGCCCTGAAGAGCTGGACCAGTTCGAGGACGTGCGAGCGGCTGTCGGCGTCGGCCTTCACCTTGATCAGCATCAGCTCGCGCTGCACCGACTGCGAGGTGTCGAGCTCGACGATCTTCAGGACGTTCACCAGCTTGTTGAGCTGCTTGGTCACCTGCTCGAGCGGGAGCTCCTCGACGCTGACGACGATGGTCATGCGGGAGATGTCGGCGTGCTCGGTCGGCCCGACCGCCAGCGAGTCGATGTTGAACCCGCGCCGGCTGAACAGCGAGGAGACCCGGGCGAGGACACCCGGCTTGTTCTCCACGAGCACCGACAGAGTGTGCTTGCTCATTCTTCGCTCTCCCACTTCGGCGCCATGTCCCGGGCGATCTTGATGTCGTCGTTGCTGGTCCCCGCGGCGACCATCGGCCACACCATGGCGTCCTGGTGGACCACGAAGTCGACGACCACGGGACGGTCGTTGATCTCCATGGCCTCCTTGATGACCGCGTCGACGTCCTCGGGCCGCTCGCAGCGCAGGCCCGCACAACCATAGGCCTCGGCCAGCTTGACGAAGTCGGGGATCCTGAGTTTCGCCTGCAGGTTGGTGTTGGAGTAGCGCTGGTCGTAGAAGAGCGTCTGCCACTGCCTGACCATGCCGAGGTTGCCGTTGTTGATGATCGCGATCTTGACGGGCACGCCCTCGATCGCGCAGGTGGCCAGCTCCTGGTTGGTCATCTGGAAGCAGCCGTCGCCGTCGATCGCCCACACCGTGGCGTCGGGGCGGCCCATCTTGGCGCCCATCGCGGCGGGGACGGCGAAGCCCATCGTGCCGAGACCGCCCGAGTTGATGAACGTGCCGGGGTTCTCGTAGTCGATGAACTGCGCGGCCCACATCTGGTGCTGGCCGACGCCCGCGACGAAGTAGGTGTCGGGTCCCGCGATGGCACTCAGCCGCTCCATGACGTACTGCGGGGCCAGCGAGCCGTCGGAGAACTCCTCGTAGCCGAGCGGGTAGGTCTCCTTGTAGCCGTTGAGCGTCTTCCACCAGTCGGTGTACTCGCCCTTGCGGGGCTCGGCCTCGACCGCGTTGATCATCTCGGCGATGACCTCGCGGCAGTCGCCGACGATCGGCACGTCCGCGTGGCGGTTCTTGGAGATCTCGGCGGGGTCGATGTCCGCGTGGACGATCTTGGCGTAGGGGGCGAAGCTGGCCAGCTGGCCGGTGACCCTGTCGTCGAACC
This sequence comes from Nonomuraea recticatena, assembly GCF_039533245.1. Classification (NCBI taxonomy): domain Bacteria; kingdom Bacillati; phylum Actinomycetota; class Actinomycetes; order Streptosporangiales; family Streptosporangiaceae; genus Nonomuraea; species Nonomuraea recticatena. The sequence goes on from NZ_BAAATE010000008.1 coordinate 128,136, forward strand.
GCACGCCCAGACCGATGATCAGGTCGGCCTGCTGGAGCGCGCCGACCGCCGAGACGCTGCCGTGCATGCCGGGCATGCCCATGTGCTGGGGGTGGCTGTCGGGAAAGGTGCCGCGGGCCATCAGCGTGGTGACGACGGGGATGCCGGTCAGCTCGGCCAGCCTCATCAGCTCACCCGACGCGCCCGACTTGTGGACACCGCCGCCGACGTAGAGGACGGGCCGCTTCGACTCGACGATGAGCTTGGCCGCCTCGCGGATCTGCTTGGAGTGCGGCCTGGTGACGGGGCGGTAGCCGGGCAGCTGCATGACAGGCGGCCAGACGAAGGTGGTGTCGGCCTGCAGCGCGTCCTTGGAGATGTCGACCAGAACGGGGCCCGGACGGCCGGTGGAGGCGATGTGGAAGGCCTCGGCGATCGTGCGGGGGATCTCTGCGGCGTCGGTGACCAGGAAGCTGTGCTTGGTGATCGGCATGGTGATGCCGGAGATGTCGGCCTCCTGGAAGGCGTCCGTGCCGATCAGGCTGCTCGTCACCTGCCCGGTGATCGCCACGATCGGCACAGAGTCCATGTAGGCGTCGGCGATGGGGGTCACCAGGTTCGTCGCGCCAGGGCCGCTGGTCGCCATGCACACCCCGACCTTGCCCGTCGCCTGGGCGTATCCCTCAGCGGCGTGACCGGCACCCTGCTCGTGCCGTACAAGCACGTGACGAACCTTGGTCGAGTCGTAGAGGGGATCGTAGGCGGGAAGGATGGCGCCGCCAGGGATCCCGAACACGGTGTCGACTCCGACGTGCTCCAGTGCCCTCACGAGGGCCTGTGCACCTGTCATCCGTTCGGTCATCGCTCGTTCCTTGCGTGGCTTTGAGCACTGAGGACATAAAAAATGCCCCTCTCCCACGGATCTGTGGGACTCGGGGCGGCGCGCAGGTCGAAGTGCTTCGCTTAACGGCCTGCGCGCCGGCGAAGTACTACGAGAATCTCACTGCGAAGCATGAGGTCCACCATAGCCGCTCCCGGGCAGTGCATGTCAACCTGGTGAAACGCGAGTCTCACGATCCGAGACTGGTCAGGTTGGTCCGCATGAGGGAGTCGACCCCGCGCGCCGCCATCGGCCTGGCCACGAGGTAGCCCTGACCTCGGGTGCAGCCCATCTCCCTCAGCAGCTCGAGCTGCTCGGGCCGCTCGATGCCCTCGGCCACCACGATCAACCCGAGATCGCCGCCGAGCCGCACGATGGTGCGGGTGAGCAGCGTGAGCGTCTCGTCGCGTCCGAGCCCTGAGACGAACGACGGATCTATCTTGATCATGTCCACGGGGAGCTGGCGGAGGAACGCCAGCGAGGCGTAGCCGGTGCCGAAGTCGTCGATGGCCAGCCGTACGCCGAGGGAGCGCAGCTCCGACAGCCTGCTGATCGTCTCCTCGGCGTCCTCGACCAGCATCTCCTCGATCACCTCGAGGGTGAGCGCCGAGGCGGGAAGGCCGCTCTCCTCCAGCGCCTCGGCGACCGTCTCGACGAACCTGGGCGCGGTGATCTGCCTGGCCGACAGGTTGAGCGAGAGCCCGATGTCCCAGGAGGAGGCGCGCCATGCGGCCACCTCGCGGCAGGCCTCGCGCAGGATCCACTCGCTCAGCGGCACGATCAGCCCGGTGTCCTCGGCGGGGCCGAGGAACTGCTCGGGCGGCACGAACACCGAACCGCGCCACCACCGCACCAGCGCCTCGACCGCGGTCACCCGCGAGGTGGCGAGGTCGACGACGGGCTGGTACTCGATGGCGAACTGGTTCTCCATGAGCGCCCGCTGCAGGTCGGCGGCCAGCTCCAGCCTGCGAACCACGTCGGCGTGCATGTGCGCGGCGAACACCTCGACCCTGCGGCCGCCGAGCTCCTTGGCCCTGGCCATCGCCACGTCGGCGTTGCGGATCAGGTCGCCGGCGGGGACGCCGTCCTCGGCGAAGGCCACGCCCACGCTGGCCGTCAGCGCCACGTCGCGGTCGGCCACCCTGAACGGCTCCTGCGAGACCGCCCGCACCAGCCGCTCGGCGACGTCGACCGCCACCTGGGCGGCCTCCGGCCCTGTCTCCACCAGCACGGCGAACTCGTCGCCGCCCCAGCGCGCCAGCGTGTCGTCGGGCCGTACGGCCCCGCGAAGCCGCCTGGCGGCCTGCCCGAGGAGGTAGTCGCCGCTGGCGTGGCCCACCGAGTCGTTGACCGAGGTGAAACCGTCGAGGTCCAGGAAGATGACCGCGGTGCGCCCGGACAGCCTGCCCTCGAGCACCTCGCGGGTGCGCTCCTCGAAGTAGGAGCGGTTGGGCAGCCCGGTGACGCCGTCGTGGAAGGTCAGGTGCGCGACCTGGTTGCGCAGCGCCTCCTGGTCGCTGATGTCGCGCGTGGTGACGAGCAGCAGCTCCTCGCCGCGGACGTGGCGGGTGGCCACGGACTCGGTCGGCCGCCAGGTGCCGTCGGCGGCCCTGACCCTGCAGGCGATCAGGCAGGCGCCGGGCGCGGCGGGGTCCTCGTCGAGGCCCATCTGGCGCAGCGCGAGCTGGATGCCCGGCACGTCCTCGGGGTGGATGTAGTCGAAGATCGAGCCGCCGACCAGCTCGTCGGGGTGGTAGCCGTAGGTCACCTCCACCCCGCTGCCGATCTCGTGGACCACGCCCTCGTAGTCGCACAGCAGGACCACGTCGCCCGTGCTCTCGGCCAGCTCTCTCAGCTGGCGGTCGCCCAGTGACACCAGGTGGCGCATGCGGGCGTTGGCGGTGATCAGCACGAACACGCGGATGACCAGGATGACCACCACGGAGGCGGCGACCAGCGCGACGCCCGTCACCGGCCTGCCGTGCAGGTTGACGACCAGCGCGCCGGCGGCGATCACCACCAGGACGAGCGGCACCGCGGAGATCAGGGTGGCGGTCACGTGGCCCGCGCGCGGCCTGGACTCCTCGGGGCTCGCGTGGACGACCCTGCTCGTCCTGCCGCTCCAGGGCAGGGCGGCGAGCAGGAGGAAGGCGACGGGCGCCAGCAGCAGGCTCCACCTCGGCGGATCGACGCCGCCGAGCCTCGCCACCGCCGCGGCCAGCTCGCCCGCCGAGGCGGCGGCCAGGACGGCGAAGCCGGCCAGGCCCAGCGGCCGGATCGGCGATCTGGCCGTGACGACCACGGGGCCGACCGCGCAGGTCACCATGAGGCTGACCAGCGCGGGCAACAGCACGATCATGAAGGTCGACGAGTCGCCGACGTCGGCGTAGAGCGGTCTGAGCGCCACCACCCAGCTGATCAGGAACAGGGCGGCGGCGCACAGGTAGGCGTCGGTGAGATGGCGCAGCACGGCGCGGGCGTGCAGGGGCCTGCCCGCCGCCAGCACGCATCCGCCGGCCAGCAGCACGATCGACACGAGCACGAGCAGGTCGGCGAAGTTGACCACCAGGCTGGAGCCCTCGGCGACGGGACGCAGCACCACGCCGAGGAGCCAGACGACCGCGCCCGAGCCGAGCCAGCGCGCGGCCGGCCGGTGCGCGGGCGCCGTCCTGACCGAGGCGAGCAGGAGCGAGAGCGCGGCAAGCAGCGCGGCGATCCCGCCCGCGACCGCGCCGGTCGCCAGGGCCGGCGCGCCCGCGAGGAGCGCAGCGGCGAGCCCCGCCACGCCTGTCGCGGCTGCGACGGCGAGCGGCGCCCGTGGATCACGCCAGCGGATCAATGTCGTTGCCCATCCCGTGTCGAGTCAGCTCACGTGACTGCCGGAGGTCGGCAGTCGCACATCGCCAGTGTGTGCGCTCCGGGGTACGCGGGTGGTGACAACCCGGGAGTCGTCACCGATCTGATAACCATGAGGACCACTTCACTCGAAGATCTCCTTGACAACGGGTCAGCGATTGCTGTCGTGGTTTCCTCGATGACGCCCACCGTACGCACCGAAGGTCACGGGGCAGACACGTTCCGGATTCCCTTTGTCCGTACTGGCGGGAAACGCGCGGCGCTCCCACCTGCGCGTTTCCGGTCAGTACGACTCGGTGATCACGTTGTTCAGCGGCTCGCCGGCCAGATGGCGCAGCAGCTGGGAGCGGATCAGCCGCAGCGACCTGCGGGTGGAGGCCGGCGTGCTGCCCGCCACGTGCGGGGTGATGAGCACTCCTGGCGCGTTCCACAACGGGTGTCCCTCGGGCAGCGGCTCTGGGTCACTCACGTCGAGGGCGGCGCGCAGCCGTCCCGACTCGAGCTCGGCCACCAGCGCGTCGGTGACGACCACCGCGCCCCTGGCGGCGTTGACCAGCAGCGCGCCGTCCTTCATCTTCTCCAGGAAGGCCGCGTCGACCATGCCCGTCGTCTCGGGGGTGGCGGGCACGAGCAGCACCACGACGTCGGCCTCGGGCAGCAGTCCTTCGAGCTCCTCCATCGGGTGGACGCCCTCGCGGGCCGTCCTGGCCACCCTGACCACCTCGACCTCGAACCCCTCGAGCCTGCGTTCGAGGGCGGCGCCGATGGAGCCGTACCCGACGATCAGCACCTTCGCGTCGGCCAGCACACCGGTGTGGTGGTAGGTCCACTCCCCCCTGCGCTGGGCGTCGACGAAGCCGGGGAACTCCCTCAGCACCGCGATCATCGCGCCGACCGCCCACTCGGCGGTTCCCGCGTCGTGCACGCCGCGGGCGTTGCACAGTGTCACACCGTGCGGCAGGTGCGGCCGGTACGGCTCCACGCCCGCGGTCACGGTCTGCACCAGCTTCAGCCGCTTCATCGCCGCCATCAGCCCGGGGATGTCGGGAACGGGGATCAGCGGCGGGATCCACACCTCGACCTCGTCGGCTCCGTCGGGGGCAGGACCCCTGCCGTCGTAGACGACGCACTCGACGTCGGGCAGGTCGGTCAGCACGTCGGCAGCCGCCTCGGAGGGCACCCAGATCTTCATACGCCGAACTTTATGGGCAGAGGGTCAGTATGGGACACATGAGGGTCTGGCTTGTGATCATGATGACGGTGGTCGTGACCGTGGGGTGCGCGGCGGCGCCCGTGGAGGTCGGCGGTGGCGCGAACCCCGTGGGCACGGCTCGGCCCGCGACCACGCCGGGTGGTCCCCGCACCGTCACCGAGGGGTTGTCGGTGCCGTGGGCGATCGCCTTCACCGAGGGCGGCGACGCGCTGGTGACCGAGCGCGACAGCGCGAGGCTGCTGAGGGTGACGGCCGCGGGGCGGGTCACCTCGCTGGGAGAGGTCGAAGGCGTCGAGCCCGACGGCGAGGGCGGCCTGATGGGCGTGGCCGTGCGGGGTGAGCAGGTCTTCCTCTACTACACCGCCGCCTCGGACAACAGGATCGTCCGTTACCGCCTGTCCGGTGAGAAGCTCTCGGACAGGAAGGTGATCGTAGACGGCATCCCGAAGGGCGGCATCCACAACGGCGGCAGGCTCGCCTTCGGCCCCGACGGCTTCCTCTACGCCACGACGGGCGAGACCGGCGAGAGTCGTCTGGCCCAGGACCGCGACTCGCTGGCGGGCAAGATCCTGAGGATGACCACCGACGGCGCGCCCGCGCCTGGCAACCCGTTCGGCTCCCTCGTCCACAGCTACGGTCACCGCAACGTGCAGGGCCTGGCGTGGGACGCCTCCGGGCGGCTGTACGCCTCGGAGTTCGGCGCCAACTCCTTCGACGAGGTCAACCTCATCAAGCCTGGAGGCAACTACGGCTGGCCCGAAGTGGAGGGCGTCGGCGACGACTCCCGCTACGTCGACCCGATCGTCACGTGGAGCACCTCGGAGGCCTCCCCCTCGGGCATGGCGTACGCGGAGGGCTCGCTGTGGGTGGGCGCGCTGCGGGGCGAGCGGCTGTGGCAGGTGCCGCTCGACGCCGACGGCTCGGCGGGCCGTCCCGCCGACCGTCTACAGGGGGAACATGGCAGGCTGCGCGCGGTCACCCTCGCCCCCGACGGCTCGCTCTGGGTCGGCACGAGCAACAAGGACGGCAGGGGCGACGCCCGTCAGGGCGACGACCGGATCATGTCGGTGCCCGTCGGCTGACTACTCGAGGTCGTCGGAGGGCGGCTTCACGCAGGTGATGAGCTTCTCCATGCGGTAGGTCGTGGTCTTCCTCTCCCGCCTGACCTCCGCGCCCTCGTCGGTGATCACGCGGGTCACGTCGATCGTGAACCCCTCGTGTCCCTCGGTCGGCTTGCAGTCGGGGCTGTCGTCCTGCTCACGGACCACCGGCACGACGTTCCGCTTCGGCCCCGTGATCGACTCGACCTTGTCGTAGCGCTTGGTGCTCCACAGCGTCACGGTGATCGACGAGCCCGTGTAGGAGGTCTTGACCAGCACGCCGTACTCGGAGTCGTTCTTCCACTTCAGGTCCACCGTGGGCCAGAAGACCGTGGCCTCGCGTCCCGGGGGGTATCGGGAGATCCAGAACATGTGCGCCAGGTGCTCGACGTCCTGGAAGCCGCCGAAGTAGGCCGCGTTGTACATCGTGGTCGCGAACTGTGAGACGCCGCCGCCGACGCCGTCCTCCATCTTGCCCGCGACGATCTGCCCTGCGGGCAGGTAGCCCTTGGCGGCGGTGCGCTCGCCCACGAGGCCGTTGATGGAGAAGGTCTCTCCTGGCTTGACGATGTGGCCGTCGACCGCGTCGGCCATCAGGTGGATGTTGGTCACCCTGTTCTGGCAGCAGGGGTGCTGGGTGGTGAAGGAGGCGACCTTCTCCTTGATGCCCATCTGGCGCAGCTCGCTGTCCGTCAGCCGCGGCGCGACGACCGCCAGCTCCACGGGGATCGTACGGCTGCCGCCCGACTGCAGCGCCTTGGCCACGTCCGTGGCGAGCCTCTTGTCGTCCACGCCCTTGCCCTTGCGCGCGGAGATGAGCTTGAGCTTGTCGCCGACCACGTCGTAGGTGGCGTCGCGCGGCGCCTGGGCCGCGTCGATCAGCTGGTTCTCGATGCCGCTCAGCGCCTTCCTGGCGTCGAAGCGGGGCTCGAGCCCGCCCTCTCCGTCGGAGACGAAGGTGAGGTTGGCGGCGATGACGGCGACGGGGATCTGCGCCTGCTTGCCGTCCCTGGTCAGGGTGATCGGCGCGGACACCGCCTCGGCGGCGGTGGCGGCGGCCGCCTTGACCGCGGCGGGCGTGGTCTTGGGCTGGTCGACCTTGACGGGGAGGGACACGGTCTCACGCGACTTGAGGAAGCCCTCGCTGATCAGCTTGACCGCGGCCTCCTGGTCGAGGACGACGCCGTCGCGCGGGGTCACCGAGACGGGCTGGGTCCCCTTGAAGGCGACGCGTCCCTCTCTGGCCTTCTGGTCGACCTTGGCGGCCAGCGTCTCGACGGTCCTGGCGAGCTGGGCGGACTCCACGGAGACCTTCGGGTCGATCTCGGTCGTGCCCGTCAGCGCCCGCCACACCTCGACGGGGTTGGGGAAGCCGCTGGGCGCCTGCTCGATCGTGCCGACGACGTCGAGCTCGACGCCCGCCTCGTCGGACTCGATGGTCTCCTTGCGGCCGTTCACCTCGACGGCGAGCGGCAGCTCGACCTTGGGAGCCAGTTCGTCCCTGAGCCTGTCGGCCGCCTCGGTCACGGTGAGGCCGCCGATGTCGACGCCGCCGACCTTGGTGCCGCGCAGCACGGAGCCCGACATGATCACCGCGGGGACGACGTAGGCCAGCACCACCAGCACGCCCAGCACGACGGCGATCGTGGGAAGCAGGCGGCGTCCCTGCCGCTGCCGCGGGGGCGGCGGCTCCGAAGGCCCGTCCTGGTGGCCGAAGACGGGAGGGGGAGGCGGCGGCGCGTCGTGGCGCTGCGTCTCGTTCATGGGCCACGGCTGGGGCGTGTGCGCCACGGGCGGCAGTGCGCCGGGCCCGAGAGGGGCCGGTCCGCGCTGGGCTCCCGGGCCGTAGATGTCGGGTGAGACGCCAGGCGGCAGCCCGCCCATCCTGGGCTTCCTGCCGTTACCCGGAGGTGGCGTGGGCACCGAGGCGAACGGGTCGGTCGGTGGATCGATCGGTCGGGCGTTCGCCACGCCTCAAACTCCTCCCCATCGCTGCTCTCCCAGAGGAAACAGTAAGGCACTCCTGGTGCGATATGTACCTTGAATCAGGACATCCAGCGGTAACGGTGTTCGGGGCGGCCCGTCGTGCCGTACCTGGGTCTGAGCTCGGCCCGGCCGGCCGCGCACAGGTATTCGAGGTAGCGGCGGGCGCTGACCCGCGACAGCCCGGTCAGCGTGGCGGCCTCGGTGGCCGAGAGATCGCCGGCCGCCTGGCGCAGCGCGTCGGCGACGAGGGCGCACGTGGCCGAGGACAGGCCCTTGGGCAGGGGCGCCCTGACCACGCCGAAGAGGCGGTCGATGTCGTCCTGCCGTACCTCGGGACCGATGGTGGTGAGCTGCCTGCGGGTGTCGGCGTACTGCGTGAGCCGCTCGGCCAGCGCGGCGGCGGTGAAGGGCTTGATCAGGTAGCTGATCGCGCCGCCGCGCATGGCCTCCCTGACCGTGGGCAGGTCGCGGGCCGCGCTGATCATGAGGACGTCCACGCCGCGCAGCCTGTTCAGCACCTCGAGCCCCGACATGTCAGGCAGGTAGATGTCGAGCAGCACCAGGTCGGGGCGCTGCTCGGCCACCGCCTCCAGGGCGGCGGCGCCGGTGTGGGCGGTGCCGACGACCTCGAAGCCCGGCACCTTGGCCACGTAGCCGCTGTGGATGCGGGCCACCATGAAGTCGTCGTCGACGACGAGCACGCGGAAGGTCATGGCAGCAACGCCGTGAACACGGCGCCCCCCGCGTTGTGGACGCGCACCCAGCCGCCCCTGCGCATGCACGCCTGCCTGGTGAGCGCCAGCCCGAGCCCGCGCGGCCCCGAGTGCGCCGCCTTGGTGGTGAACCCCTCCCTGAACACCTCTTCGACCAGGTCGGGGGTGATGCCGGGGCCGGAGTCGCCGACCCGCACGCTCAGCCCCTCCTCCGTCGCGCGCACCGAGACCTCGATCGTGCCCTGCGCGCCGTCGAGCGCGTCGAGCGCGTTGGCGACCAGGTTGCCGACCACGAGCACGGCGTCCTGCGGGTCGTCGATCACGCCCTCGGGAACACACGTGTCGTCGGACAGCACCAGGGTCGCCCCTCGCTCGGCGGCCTCCGCCGACTTGGCCAGCAGCAGCGCGGCCAGCGTGGGGTCGGCCACCCGGTCGCGGATGCCTGTCGCGTAGGTGTTGCGGGTGGTCCTGGTGATGAAGCTGACCGCGGCGTCGTGCTCGCCCAGCTCCAGCAGGCCGACCACGGTGTGCATGCGGTTGGCGAACTCGTGGGCCTGGGCGCGCAGCGCCTCGGTGGTGGAGCTGGCCGAGTCGAGTTCGCGGGCCAGCCGTACCAGCTCGGTGCGGTCGCGCAGGGTGATCACCCAGCCGCGCTGCTTCCCGCGCACGGACACGGGGGTGCGGTTGAGCACCAGCACCCGCTCGCCCTGCAGGACGATCCTGTCCTCGCCGGGGTCGGCCCCGCTCAGCACGTCGCGCATGCGCTCGGAGACCGGCATCGCGGTCAGGTCGGCGCCGACCCCGCCGAGCAGCTCGCGGGCGGCGTCGTTGACCAGCGTCACCCTGCCCTCCATGTCGAGGGCGAGCAGGCCCTCCTTGACCCCGTGCAGCACGCCCTCGCGCTGCTCCAGCAGTTTGGCGATCTCTCCCGGCTCGAGGCCGAAGGTCTGCCTGCGCACCCTGCGCACGATGAGCGCGGCCGCCGCCGAGCCCGCCACCAGGACGGCGAGCGCCGTGTAGAGCAGGGGTGCCAGCACCGCCCCCACCTGGGCGTCGACCTTCTCCACGAGCACGCCGACCGAGGTGAGGCCGATGACGGTGCCGTACTCGTCGTAGATCGGCGCCTTGCCCCTGACGGTGGTGCCGATCGTCCCCGTCTGCACGCCGACCCACTTCTGCCCCGTCAGCAACACCTCCGAGCCGTCGGTGGACAGCCGTTTGCCGATGAGCGAGGGATTGGGGTGGGCGTAGCGTTTCTGCTCCCTGTTGGCGATCACCACGTAGTCGGCGCCGGTCTCCAGCTGCACGCCCGCGGCGATGGGCTGCAGGAGCGCGGCCGGATCCTGGACGGCGAAGGCGGCGCGCACCTGAGGCATCCCCGCCACCGCCTCGGCGATCGCCAGCGCCCGCTGCTGGTACTGCGAATCGAGCTGGGTGCGGGTGTGCTGGGCCCACACGACAGCGGTGCCGCTGACGGCGAGGACGACGATCACCATCTGCAGCACGAAGAGTTGCGTGCCGAGTCTCACACGGCCCATGGAAGCACCAGGAGGTCACGCGGGGGTCGCGACCAATACGACCTTTACGACGGCAAACGCGTAAACACTCGACGTGGGGGGATGTCCGTTTCACCATCCAGTATTCGAGATTGTGACCCCCCGCTTTGGAGTGATCATGCAACTCCGCATACTTGCCACAATTGCCGCCCTCTCCATCGCGGCCCTGACCGGCTGCGGCGACCAGGGCACGGGCGGCAGTGGCGGAACAAGCGCGCTGCGCATCATGGCGCCCGCGGCGGTCGGCGGCGGCTGGGACCAGACCTCCCGTACGGCCGAGCAGGCGCTCAAGTCCGTCGACCCGCAGCGCAAGGTCGAGGTCTTCAACGTGCCCGGCGCCGGCGGCACGATCGGCCTGGCCCAGCTCGCGGGTGAGAAGGGCAACGGCAACATGCTCATGACCATGGGCCTGGTCATGGTCGGCGCGATCGAGCAGAACAAGTCCAAGGTCACACTGGCGGACACCACGCCCATCGCCAAGCTGACCGAGGAGTACGAGATCGTCGTCGTGCCCGCCGACTCGCCGCTGAAGACGCTGGCCGACCTGGTCGCGGCGTGGAAGGCCGACCCCGCCAAGGTGTCGGTCGCGGGCGGCTCTGCCGGAGGCACCGACCACATCCTGGCCGGGCTGATGGCCAAGGCAGGCGGCGTCGACCCCAAGCAGGTCAACTACATCGCCCACTCGGGCGGCGGAGAGGCGCTCAACGCGCTGCTCGGCAACAAGGTCACCATCGGCGTCTCGGGCGTCGGCGAGTTCGCCGAGCACGTGAAGTCCGGCAAGCTGCGGGCGCTGGGCGTCTCCTCGCCCTCCCGCATCGACTCGGTGGACGCGCCCACGCTGAAGGAGGGCGGCCTCAATGTCGAGCTGGCCAACTGGCGCGGGTTCGTCGCGCCCGGCGGGCTGAGCGACGCCGACAAGAAGTCGCTGACCGACCTGGTGACCAAGATGCACGACTCGCAGGCGTGGAAGGACGCGGTGGCCAAGAACGGCTGGATCGACGCCTTCCAGACCGGCCAGCAGTTCACCGACTACCTGAACGCCGAGCAGGCGCGCGTCAAGGCGGTCATCGCCGAGATGGGGCTCGTTTCCTGATGTCCTCGCCGTACGATGACGGCGCCGCTCCCGGCGGCGCCGTCCCTCCACCCGCAGGCGGCCCGTCCGCGGGCGGCCCAGGGGAGGCGAAGCGGCACGCCTGGTGGCGGCCCGAGCTCGGCCTCTCCCTGGTCGTCTTTGCCCTGGGCGTGCTCGTCATCGTCGGCACTCTCGACGTCAGCGCCGCCAGCTCGGCGCTCGGCCTCGGCCCGAGGTTCTTCCCGATCCTGGTCGGGAGCGCCCTCATCGTCATCGGCGCCTTCTACACCCTCGACGTCCTGCGCGGCGGCAGGGGCGACCCCGAGGAGAGCGAGGACATCGACGCCGACGCCCCCGCGGACTGGAGGAGTGTCGGCCTGGTCAGCGGCGTCTTCCTGGCCTTCACCGCGCTGCTCACCACCCTCGGCTGGATCATCGCCTCCTCGCTGCTCTTCTTCGGCCTCTCCGTCACCCTGGGCGCGGACAACAAGGTCAAGGCCGCGATCGTGGCCGTGGTCCTCGGCGTGGTCACCTACGTGGCCTTCGTCAGGGGCCTCGGCGTCACCCTGCCGGGCGGCCTCCTGCAGGGGGTGATCTGAGTGGAGTCGTTCCAGCTGCTCCTCGAGGGCTTCAGCACCGCGCTGACCCCCGTCAACCTGCTGTACGCGCTCGTCGGCGTCACGCTCGGCACGCTGGTCGGCGTCCTGCCAGGCATCGGCCCCGCCATGACCGTCGCCCTGCTGCTGCCGATCACCTTCACCGTGCCTCCCGCCAGCGCGTTCATCATGTTCGCCGGCATCTACTACGGCGGCATGTACGGCGGGTCCACCACCTCCATCCTGCTCAACACGCCCGGCGAGTCGTCCTCGATGATCACGGCGCTCGAGGGCAACAAGATGGCCAGGAGGGGCAGGGCGGCCCAGGCTCTCGCGACGGCCGCCATCGGCTCGTTCGTGGCGGGCACGATCGCCACGGCGCTGCTGGTCGTCGCCGCTCCGCTGGTGGTCGACTTCGCGATCTCCTTCGGCCCCGAGGACTATTTCGCGCTGGCGATCCTGGCCTTCACCGCGATCTCCTCCGTGCTGTCGCGCTCGATGGTCCGCGGCCTGGCCTCACTCGGCCTCGGCCTGGTCATCGGCCTGGTCGGCATCGACGAGCAGACCGGGCAGGCCCGCCTCACCCTCGGCATCGATCAGCTGCTCGACGGCATCGACGTGGTGGTCGTCGCGGTCGGCCTGTTCGCGCTGGGCGAGGCGCTCTACGTCGCCTCCAGGCTGCGTCACGCCACCCCCGAGGTGGTCCCCGTGGGCGCGGCGTGGATGGGCCGCTCGGACTGGGGCCGCTCGTGGAAGCCGTGGCTGCGCGGCACCGCGTTCGGCTTCCCCTTCGGCGCGCTGCCAGGCGGCGGCGCCGAGATCCCCACCTTCCTGTCCTACGCCACGGAGAAGAAGCTCGCCAAGGGCGTGGCCAAGGAGGAGTACGGCAAGGGCGCCATCGAGGGGGTGGCGGGCCCCGAGGCCGCCAACAACGCCTCGGCGGCGGGCACGCTGGTGCCGCTGCTCACCCTCGGCCTGCCCACCTCCGCCACCGCCGCGATCATGCTGGCCGCCTTCCAGCAGTACGGCCTGCAGCCGGGTCCCCAGCTGTTCGACCACAACCCCGCCCTGGTGTGGGGCATGATCGCCTCGCTCTTCATCGGCAACGCGATGCTGCTGGTGCTGAACCTGCCGCTGGCCCCGCTTTGGGCGAGGGTCCTGCGCATCCCGAGGCCCTACCTCTACGCGGGCATCGTCATGTTCGCCGCGCTGGGCGTCTACGCGCTGAAGAGCTCGATCGTGGACCTCGTGGTGCTGTTCGTGCTGGGCCTGCTCGGCTACGCCATGCGCCGCTTCGGTCTGCCGATCGCCCCCGCGGTGATCGGCATGATCCTCGGCCCGATGGCCGAGATCCAGCTGCGCCGCGCGCTGGCGATCGGCGCGGGTGACGTGACGGTCCTGGTGAAGAGCCCGATCGCGGCCACCCTGCTCGCCCTGGCGGCTCTCGCCCTGCTGACGCCGCTGTTCAGGCGGCTGTGGGCACGGCGTCACGTCGAAGCGGTCACACCTGGGTCACGGGTGGAGTAAAGGGAGGTCCGCCAGGGCATCTCCCCTGTGGTTCTTGGGACAAGACGTCGAGGCCCCGCCGGCCCGTCCATCCGGCGGGGCCTCCGTGACGTCCGGACCGCTTCGTCAGCGGATCCCCGAGGGGAAGGCCACCGAGCCGTCACGACTCCGGACGGTCACCGTCCCGCCGTCGCAGCTCACCCGCGCCCTTCCCGGCACGATCACCGTCAGCAGCGACCTGGCGGCGGGCGAGGTGATCGTGACGGTCTTGACCCGCTTGAGGTAGCCGGGCGAGATCTCCCCCACGCCCTCCCGCTGACCGCCGATCCGGCGGCACGTGGGCATCTCGAACTGGACCAGCGTGGGCCGCTGCCCCGGAGCCAGGTGCCACAGGTTGCGCAGCCGGTGGCCCTCGGGCACCTCGTCCAGGACGGCGAGCACGTCCGTGCCGTGGTTGACCAGCACCTTCCTGGTACGGCTCACGCCGTACGCGTCGTCGGTGAGCTCGTAGGTCTGCCTCGTGGGGGTGATGGAGGAGCCGGTGAGGCGCGTCGCCGTGCCCGGGCGGAAGGCGGCGCCCTCGACCACGGGGACGTTGTGCGCCTCGGGCGTGACGGTCCAGCGGGGGTAGGCCGCCCTCTCGTAGGAGTGGAAGCCTGCCTCCACCAGCACGTCGCGCCCCTTGGCCTGGTAGGTGACGCTCAGGTGGTCCTCGTGGCCGTGGTAGCGGCGCGGCGGGCCGAACCTGATCGAGTAGAAGGCGGCCTCGCGCGACCAGTCGCTCCTGCCGAAGACGTAGCCGCCGTCGAACACCCCGACCGTGGAGTCAGGACGGCGGAAGCCGCTGGGACGCATGTCGGCGGGGCCGTCCCCGATGGCGGTGAGGCGGCCGTCGGGCTGGATGGCGTGCCCCACGTACGACTCGAGCGCCCTCCGCCTGGTGGACAGCTCCTTCGGGATGCGCAGACCGCACTCCTTCATGGCGGCGAAGGCGACGCCCAGCCGCTGGTGGACGTAGACGCCGTAGCGCGGGGCCTGCTCCTGGAGGGTGCCCTGCCCGTCGATGGCGCGCCTGGCCGACTCCGTCATCCTGCGCAGCGCGAGGTCGCGCCACTTCGCCACGTCGAGCCTGCAGCCGATGCCCAGCAGCGCGATGTCCTGGTCGAGGCCGTGGTTGTGGCCGCCCTCGTAGAGTGAGGCGTCGGCCAGGACCACGGCGTGCTCGACCAGCGTGTCCGACAGCCATTCGGCCTTCACATGGGTGCTGAGGCAGACCAGCGCGGGGGCGCGCAGGGCGATGGGATGCTCGGCCCACGCCCACTCGCTGATCCCCGTCCCGCCGCGGGGGTTGTCGCGCACCCAGTCATGGGCGGTCCCCTCCGCGCGTCTGAGCGCGTCGGCGGCGCCCGTGGTCTCGTAGGCGACGACGAGGCGGCCGACCCAGCGCAACGCGTGCAGGTTCAGCGCCCAGGAGCGGTTGCGGTAGGGGTCCATCCGCCAGTCGACGTCCACGCCGAGTTCCACGGGCGGCAGGCCGACGAAGGAGATGGGCCCTCGCATCACGTCGGCGGCGGCGAACTGGGTTTTGTCGCACATCGGCCGTCCTCTCGCCGCCGCCAGGCTGGGTTCGTCCGGCCTGACCAGGCAGCCGACCGCGAGCACGCAAACAACGATCAACACGAGCGCGCGCTTCACGGCTTGACGTCCGTCCATCCCGCTTCGAGCACGGCCTCGGTGGCCTGGCCCGTGGTCGCGCGCAGGACCTGGCCGCTGCGCCGGTCGATGACCAGCTCGCGGCGCACCCCTCGCACGTCGTAGCTGAAGGTCCCCTTGCCCAGGTACCGCACGTTGGACAGACCGGCCAGGGCCCGGTAGGCGGCGGCGCGGACGTCGGGAGGGGCCGGCTTGCTCCACAGCAGGCCGGTGATCGCGTCGGCGACCACCCCTTCGCGCTCGTCCTCGGAGACGTCCCCGAGGATGGCGTGCACCTTCGCCAGCAGCGGCCCGACCTCGTCGGGCAGCGCCTCGATCTGGGCGATCGTCAGCTCGTGGCCGTCCATCGTGAAGGGGCCCTTGCCGGTGAAGGGGACGGGCCTGCCCGCCCCCTGGCTGGTCCAGGCGCGGCCGTCCCTCGCCACCCACAGGTGCCTGACGTCCGACCCGTTGAGCACCCGCTTGACGTGCCAGTAGGCGCCCTTCGTCGCGGGCCTGGTCTCCACCACGCCGGCGGCGGCCAGCAGGACGCTCTCCCCCTCGTCTGTCACGAGTCTGGGCCCGACGAAGGCCACCGCGGCCATGACGACGATCGCGGCCCCCGCCGCGATCGGCGCCCACCAGGACCTCGCCGCCCTGGCCGCCCGCCCGGTCCTGGCCGTCCCCGCCCTGCCGGGCGCGCGGTCGTCCCGTGGCCGGCCGGCGGGCGGCGCGGACCTGCGCCACCCTCTCCTCCTGGCGGGCGCGGCGCGCTCGGCGTCGAGCCTGGCGGCCACCCGCGCCCTGACGTCGGGATCCAGGGCCGGCTCCCCGTACAGCTCGCGCACCTTCTTCAGCTCATCCATGCTCGCCCTCCATCGGGTTGGTGCCGCCAAGGGCCTTGCGGAGCTTCTTCCTCGCGCGGTTCAGCCGGGAGCCGACCGTGCCGTAGGGAATGCCGAGCGCTGAGGCGATCTCCTCGTGGGAGAGCCCGGCGAGCGCGACGAGCAGCAGCACGTCCCTGTCGCCCTTGCCCAGCCTGGAGATCGCGCCTGCCAGGCTCGGCCCGAGGCTCTGCGCGCTCACCCGCACGGCCACGCCCTCCGCGAGCCCGTGCACGTCGCGGTCGCGGGGCAGGCGGTCGAGGGCTCTGAGCGCGCGTGTCTCCGAGCGCCTGTGCTTGCCGACGAGATTGGTGGCGATGCCGTACAGCCAGGTCCTCGCGCTGGCGCGGGAGGGGTCGTACTGGCCGCGTTTGCGGAAGGCGGTGAGAAAGGTCTCGGCGACCACGTCCTCGGCGTCATCGGGGCCGAGTCGCTGGGCGACGTACCGGTGGATCTCCCCGAAGTGGGCGTCGAAGATCTCGCCGAAGCCCTCGGGGTCGGCGAGATCCGGTTGGTGCACCGCGGCTGCGGTCATGGGTGGCCTTCCGTGTGCGAAGCGGTCGATAGGTATCACCCGATCAACCGGTTCACTTTCACGGTCTTTTCAGCGCGGATCGCGGGCCGGCCGCCTGCCCGTGTGCCGCTGGGCGACGGTGGCGATCGTCCCCCTCATCGCCCAGCGCATGGCGGAAATCATGACATATGAGCAACCGCCGGAGCGGCGACTCGTGCCGTCTGGAAGCGGGGCGCGACCCAGAGCCCGGCCAGCGCCATGAGCAGCGTGGCCGCGTAGACCGCCCAGTAGCCCGAGTCCGCCGCGACGAACAGCGCACTGGTGATCGCGACCGCCACTACCGAGAAGACCGACTCGCCGACCTGCAGGGCGGAGCTGTTCACGCCCTCCTCACCGGGGCTCGACAGTTCGAGTGTCAGCACCGACAGCGTCGGATAGACCAGTCCCATGCCGAATCCCGTGACGATCCACGCCGGGTAGGCGAGGGCGACGGGCACGCCGTCGAAGGTGACCGCGCCCATGAACATGATGCCGAGGGCGATGGCCACCGAGCCGCCGAACAGGTTCGTCCTCCTGCTGAACACCTCGCGGCCCTGCAGCCATGAGGCGAACGACCAGGTGAGCGCGCCGCCGGTCAGCGCGAACCCGGCCAGCAGAGGAGACAGGCCGCGCTCGTTGATCAGCATCAGCGGGATGATCACCTCGGCGGCGAAGAACGCGCCGGTGGCCAGGCCGCGCAGGGCCACGACCGAGGGCAGCCCCCTGGCGGCGCGCAGCGTGCCCGCGGGCAGCAGCCTCGGAAGCGCCACCAGCAGCACGACGAGCCCCACGACCAGGAGGAGGAACCTGCCGTCGCTGCCGTACTGCATGAGGCCCGCGCCCACGGCCGTCAGCATCGCCCAGCCGACCTTCCTCGCCAGCCCCGGCGCGGGCTCGGCCTGCCCGCCGGTGACCGGCTGCCCCGCCAGCCCGCGCAGCAGCATCAGCCCCGCGATCACGGTGAGCACCGGCACCGAGAGGAAGACCCACCGCCAGCCCAGCGTGTCGACCACGAGGCCGACGATCGCGGGGCCGACCATGGAGGGCACCACCCACGCCGTGGCGAACAGGGAGAAGATCTTCGGATGTGACTCCTCGGGATAGACCCTGGCCACCACCACGTAGAGCGCCACGCTGACCAGCGCTCCGCCGAAACCCTGGACGAGCCGGCCGGCGATCAACATCTCCATGGACTGAGCCGCCCCCGCCAGCACGAGGCCGGCGATGAAGGCGGCCGCTCCGGACCACAAAGGGGCGCTCGGCCCTCTCAGGTCGGCCCATCGGCCGCCGAGGACCGTGCCGACGACGGCGGCGGCCATCGCGCCGCTGAAGGCCAGGCCGTACAGGTGCAATCCGCCCAGCTCACGTGCCACGACCGGCATGGCGATGGCCACGGCGATGTACTCGAAGGCCACCAGCGACACCAGTGCCACCAGGCCTGCGGTCAAAGATGTACGCGTCATGGATGCGACGCTACGGCGGGGCGCCGCGAAGCACATCGGGCCGAAGTCCTAGGCACCGGCCTAGGACTTCGGCCCCCCGCTTCGCGACGGCGCCTACTCGGAGACGCCGAGCTTCTCCAGGATCAGCTCGCGGGCCCGCGCGGCGTCGGCCTTGCCTCGGCTGGCCTTCATGACGCCGCCGACCAGCGCGCCCACCGCGGCGATCTTGCCGGAGCGGACCTTCTCCACGGCGTCGGCGTTGCCGGCGAGCACCTGCTCGACGATCGTCGCCAGCTCGCCCTCGTCGGCGATCTGCAGCCCCCTGGAGGCGACGACCTCGTCGGGGCTGCCCTCGCCCGCCAGCACGCCGTCGAGCGCCTCACGGGCCAGCTTGTCGTTGAGCGTGCCGGAGGCCACCAGCTCGGTCACCCTGGCGACCTGCGCGGGGGTGATGGGCAGGTCGGCCAGGGCCTTGCCCGACTCGTTGGCCCTGCGGGCCAGCTCGCCCATCCACCACTTGCGGGCGTCGGCGGCGGGCGCGCCCGCCGCGATCGTGGCCTCCACGATCTCGATGGCGTCGGCGTTGTGCATCGACTCCATGTCGTGGTCGCTCACGCCCCACTCGGCCTGCAGCCGCTTACGCCGTACGGCGGGCAGCTCGGGCAGCGCGGACTTGAGCGTGGCCACCCACGCGGGGTCGGGCGCGATCGGCACCAGGTCGGGCTCGGGGAAGTAGCGGTAGTCCTGCGCCTCCTCCTTGGACCTGCCCGACGTGGTCATGCCGGTGTCCTCGTGGAAGTGGCGCGTCTCCTGGATGATCCTGCCGCCCTCGGCGAGGATCGCCGCCTGCCGCTGGATCTCGCTGCGCACCGAGCGCTCGACGCTGCGCAGCGAGTTGACGTTCTTGGTCTCGGTGCGGGTGCCCCACTCGGAGGAGCCGCGCGGCATGAGCGAGACGTTGACGTCGCAGCGCATGGAGCCCTCCTCCATGCGCACGTCGGAGACGCCGAGCGAGCGCATGAGCTCACGCAGCTCGGTGGCGTAGGCGCGGGCGACCTCGGGGGCGAGCCTGTCGGTGCCGGGGATCGGCTTGGTGACGATCTCGACCAGCGGGATGCCCGCGCGGTTGTAGTCGACGATGGAGTAGTCGGCGCCCTGGATGCGGCCCGTCGCGCCACCCACGTGGGTGGACTTGCCGGTGTCCTCCTCGAGGTGGACGCGCTCGATCTCGATGCGCACGGTCCTGCCGTCGACCTCGACGTCGAGGTAGCCGTCGAAGCAGAGCGGCTCGTCGTACTGCGAGATCTGGTAGTTCTTCGGCATGTCCGGATAGAAGTAGTTCTTCCGGGCGAAGCGGCACCACTCGGCGATCGAGCAGTTCAGCGCCAGGCCGATGCGGATCGTCGACTCGATCGCCATCTCGTTGGCCACCGGCAGGGAGCCGGGCAGCGCGAGGCAGGTCGGGCAGACATGGGTGTTGGGCGGCGCGCCGAAGGTGGTCGAGCAGCCGCAGAACATCTTCGAGTGGGTGCCCAACTCGACGTGGGTCTCCAGGCCGAGGACCGGCTCGTACCGCTCCAGGGCCTCGTCGTACGCCATGACGCTCACAGTGCGGGAGCCTCCTTCAGCAACGGGCCGCCCCAGCGGCTCTCCAGGGCCTTCTCAACGGCGGCGCCGACCCTGTAGCAGCGGTCGTCGCCGAGGACCGGGGCCATGATCTGCAGGCCGACCGGCAGGTTGTCCTCGTCGGCCAGGCCGATCGGGACCGACATGGCCGCGTTGCCCGACAGGTTGGACGGGATCGTGCACAGGTCGGCGAGGTACATCGCCATCGGGTCGTCGGCGCGCTCGCCGATCGGGAAGGCAGTGGTCGGCGTGGTCGGCGAGATCAGCACGTCGACCTGGTGGAAGGCGGCCTCGAAGTCGCGCGAGATGAGCGTGCGGACCTTCTGCGCCTGGCCGTAGTAGGCGTCGTAGTAGCCGCTCGACAGCGCGTAGGTGCCGAGCATGATGCGCCGCTTGACCTCGGGGCCGAAGCCCGCGGCCCTGGTGAGCGCCATGACCTCCTCGGCGCTCCTGGTGCCGTCGTCGCCGACGCGCAGGCCGTAGCGCATGGCGTCGAAGCGGGCCAGGTTCGAGGAGCACTCCGACGGCGCGATCAGGTAGTAGGCGGGCAGCGCCGTGGTGAAGGAGGGGCAGGAGAGCTCGACGACCTTCGCGCCCAGCGACTCGAGCAGCTCGACGGCGTCGTGGAAGCGGTTGAGCACGCCCTGCTGGTAGCCCTCGCCGCCGAACTCCTTGACGACGCCGATGCGCATGCCCGCGATGTCGGCGTTGCTCGCCGCCTCGACGACGTCGGGCACGGCCGCGTCGATGGAGGTGGAGTCCATCGGGTCGTGTCCTGAGAAGGCCGCGTGGAGCAGCGCCGCGTCCATGACGTTGCGGGCGAAGGGCCCGGGGGTGTCGAGGGAGCTGGCGAAGGCGATCAGGCCGTAGCGGGAGGAGCCGCCGTAGGTCGGCTTCATGCCCACGATGCCGGTGACGGCGGCCGGCTGCCTGATGGAGCCGCCGGTGTCGGTGCCCGTCGACAGCGGCGCCTGGTAGGCGGCGACCGCCGCGCTGGAGCCGCCGGAGGAGCCGCCGGGAACCCTGGTGAGGTCCCACGGGTTGTGCGTGGCGTGGTAGGCGGAGTTCTCCGTGGAGGAGCCCATCGCGAACTCGTCGAGGTTGGTCTTGCCGAGGATGACCAGCCCGGCCTTGCGCAGCCGCGCGGTGACGGTCGCGTCGTACGGCGGGCGCCACCCCTCGAGGATCTTCGAGGCGGCGGTGGTGGGCATGTCGCGCGTGGCGAAGATGTCCTTGTGCGCGATCGGCACCCCGGCCAGGGGGCCGAGCTTCTCACCCTGCCTGATGCGCTCGTCGACGGCGCGGGCCTGCTCCAGCGTGACCTCGCGGTCCACGTGGAGGAACGCGCGCACCTTGGGCTCGACCTGCTCGATGCGGTCGAGGTGGGCCTCGGCGACCTCGGCGGCGCTCGCCTGGCCCGAGGCGATCAGCGCGCCCAGCTCGGCGGCGGTCTTGTGGATCAGACTCATGCTTCCTCCCCGAGAATGCGCGGAACCCGGAAGCGGTCGTCCTCGACGGCCGGGGCGCCCGAGAGCGCCAGCTCGGGCGTGAGGGACTGTCGCACCTCGTCGGCACGGAAGACATTGGTCAGCGGGAGCGCGTGCGACGAAGGCGGAACGTCCTCGGCGGCGACCTCTGCCACCTTCGCGACCGCGGCGATGATGTCATCGAGCTGGGTCGCGTAGTGGTCGAGTTCGTCGTCGGAGATCGCCAGCCGGGACAACCGGGCCAGGTGCGCGACCTCGTCGCGGGTTATGGCGGACATGAGTCGTTGAACCCGTTTCGTGGATGGAGTTTGGACACTGTCATCCTAGGGCTCTTGACGGAGGGTGGCCGAACCATTAGCGCCGCCTCCAGGCATCGCTCTCAGATCTCGACGTACTCGGCTTCCTGCACGCCGACGCGCTCCCTGAGCCAGACGGTCGCGTCGGCGGGCGCCATCGGCCTGCCGAACAGCCAGCCCTGGCCCATGTCGCAGCCCATGCCGGTGAGCTTGAGCGCAACCTCCTCGGTCTCGACCCCCTCGGCCACCGACCGCAGGCCGAGAGAGCGGACCAGGTCGACGATCGAGCGGACGATGCGCTCGTCGTCCTCCGACGACGACAGCCGCTGCACGAACGAGGCGTCGATCTTCACCTCGGAGGCGGCCAGCCGCTGCAGGCGGATGAAGGAGGAGTAGCCGGTACCGAAGTCGTCGAGCGCCAGCGGCACGCCGAGCGCGGCCAGCGCCTTGATGGTCTCGTGGGTGTAGGCCTGGTCGCCCATCAGGATCCGCTCGGTGACCTCCAGCTGGATCGCCTCGGGCGGCAGCCTGAAGCGGGAGAGCCCGGCCTCCAGCTGGTCGGGGAGGGCGGAGTCGAGCAGGTCGCGGGCCGAGACGTTGACCGAGATCTGCACCTGCAGCCCGGTGTGCCACCAGCGGGCCGCCTGCTCCATCACCGCGTCGATGACGTACTCGGTCAGCTGCCGCATCAGGTAGGACTGCTCGGCCAGCGGGATGAAGTCGTCAGGGGGGATCGGCCCGCGCACCGGATGGCGCCAGCGCAGCAGCGCCTCCATCCCCCGCACCTCGCCGGTGGCGAGATCGACCTTGGGCTGGTAGTGCAGCCGCAGCTCGCGGTTGTCGACCGCGCGCCGCAGGTCGCCCAGCAGGCCGAGGCGCTCGGGCGAGTTGCGGTCCTTGTCCTGCTGGTAGAGCTCGACCCCCGTACGCCCCTCCTTGGCCAGGTACATCGCCACGTCCGCGCGCTGCAGCAGCAGCTCGAAGTCGGGGGCGTGGTCGGGGAAGAGCGCGATGCCGACCGAGCCGTCCATGTCGAACGTCATGCCCTCAAGGCGGACGGGCTCGGTCAGCGCGGCCCTGAGCCTGGCCGCGACCTCCCTCGCCGCGTGCGAGTCCCTGATGGACGGCAGCAGCACCGCGAACTCGTCGCCGCCGAGGCGTGCGACGACGTCGCCGGGCCGTACGGAGTGGGTGAGCCTGTGGGCGACCATCTGCAGCAGCCGGTCGCCGACCGGGTGCCCCATGGTGTCGTTGACCTCTTTGAACCTGTCGAGGTCGATGAGGAACAGCCCCACCCGCTCGTCGTGGCGCGCCTCGGCCAGCGCCTCCTCGGTGGAGACGATGAGCATCTTGCGGTTGGGCAGCCCCGTGAGCTCGTCGTGCATCGCCTGGTGGTCGCGGCGCATGGAGAGCGTGGCGGTGAAGTAGACCGCGGCCAGCGGCGCCACGAACAGCGGCACCAGCCCCGGTGAGTCCTCCATGACCACGACGACCAGCGGCGCGAGGCCGAGCAGCGCCGTGTAGACCAGCGCCTGCGGGCCCACGGTCGCCCGCAGCACCCTGCTCAGCGAGCGCCGCTCGTGCAGCGCCACGGCGCCGCAGACCAGCATCGCCCGCGCGGCGAAGTAGGCCAGGCCCGACAGCGCGACGGCCGTCAGGGTGGGCCCTGAGGGCACCCACGGCGACGACGGGCTCGGCACGATGCCGAACAGGCCGAGCACGACCGCCGCCGCGGTGAACGCCAGAGTGGCCTGGGCGACGTTGAAGCTCACCCTGTGCCAGGCCTTGCGGGTGACGACGCCGTTGACCACGATGCCGACGACCTGCATGAGCACCGCCACCGCGAGCCCGTAGTGCAGGAGCACGGCGAAGGTGAACATGGTCGCCGGATAGGTGCCGCCCACCGCGGTGGCCGACGACACCATCACGGGACGCAGCTCGCCGAGCACCACCAGGACGGCCAGCACCCAGAAGAGCGGCGCCCTGGCCAGCTCGGCCAGTTCGAACACGTCGAGGCGCAGCTCGGCCACGATCAGCGCGGTGCAGCCGATCACGGAGACGCCTGCGAGGAAGGCCCACAACGGGGTGCCTACGCGTGGTCCCGTGTCGCGCGTGTCATTCGGGTCGGTCATCGGTAACAGAACCCCCATGAGGTCACTATGGGAGGGTACGACCTTTACCCCACTTCCCGAAACCACCCGCCTACGTTCCGTCACCCCACTTGCCCACATTTCCCGGCAAAACGCGGCATTTATCCGTTTTGCCGGGAAGACTGATCTCAGCCGAGGAGACGGACGAACTCCTCGAAGGAGATCCGGCCGTCCCCGTCGGCGTCGGCGGTCTGCTCCAGCGACCCGAGCGCTTCGGCGGGCAGGCCGGGGAAGTGCTTCAGGAACTCCTCCTGGCTGATGAAACCGTCGCCGCTGACGTCGATCGAGGCGAAGGTCTGACGGAGCTCCGCCAACCGCTCACCGCTGAGCTCGGACATATGACCACCTTTCCGTAGGGAAGGCCTATTCTTCCGGCTTGACGGCGACCTCCGCAGCGGCTTCGGGGCCCTGATCCAGCAGCACCCCGAACCCGGCCTCGTTGAGGATGGGCACTCCCAGGCTGACCGCCTTGTCGTACTTGGAACCCGCGTTCTCGCCCACCACCACGAAGGCGGTCTTCTTCGAGACCGACCCCGCGACCTTGCCGCCGCGCGAGGTGATGGCCTCGGCGGCCGAATCGCGGGTGAAGCCCTCCAGGGTGCCTGTGACGACGAACGTGAGGCCCTCGAGGGTCTGCGGGCCCTTCTCCGGGGCGGGCTCGTCCTCCATGCGGACGCCCGCCGCCTTCCAGCGCTCGACGATCTCGCGGTGCCAGTCGACGGCGAACCACTCGCGGATCGTCGCGGCGACGCGAGGACCGATGCCCTCGACCGCGGCCAGCTCCTCCTCGGAGGCGTTCATGACCGCGTCGATCGAGCGCAGGGCGCCGGCCAGCTCCTGGGCGGTGGGCGGCCCCACGTGGCGGATGGAGAGCGCGACCAGCACCCGCCAGAGCGGCACCTTCTTGGCCTCCTCGAGCTCCGCCAGGAGCTTCAGCGCGTTCTGGCTCGGCGCGCCGCTGACGTTGGAGAAGAACGAGACCACCTTCGGCTCGCCGGTCTTCGGGTCGATCTTGGGCAGACCCGTCTCCTGGTCGCGCACCACCGACCTGATCGGGATGAGCTGCTCCAGCGTGAGGTCGAACAGGTCGGCCTCGGTGCGCAGCACCGGCTCCTGACCCTCGACCGGCTGGGTCAGCGCCGTGGCGGCGACGTAGCCGAGGCCCTCGATGTCGAGGGCGCGCCGCCCCGCCGCGAAGTAGAGGCGCTCACGGATCTGCGCGGGACACGAGCGGGCGTTGGGGCAGCGCAGGTCGGCGTCGCCCTCCTTCTCGTAGGCCAGCTCGGTGCCGCACTCGGGGCAGTGGGTCGGCATGACGAACTCGCGCTCGGAGCCGTCGCGCAGCGCCGTGACGGGGGCGACGATCTCGGGGATGACGTCGCCCGCCTTGCGCAGCACGACGGTGTCGCCGATGAGCACGCCCTTCTTGACGACGATCGCCGCGTTGTGGAGCGTGGCTCTCTCGACCGTGGACCCCGCCACGAGCACGGGCTCCATCACCGCGTAGGGCGTGACCCTGCCGGTGCGGCCGACGCCCACCTCGATGTCGAGGAGCTTGGTGTTGACCTCCTCGGGCGGGTACTTGAAGGCGATCGCCCAGCGTGGCGCCCTCGAGGTGGAGCCGAGCTCGCGCTGGGTCCTGATCTTGTCGACCTTGACGACCACGCCGTCGATCTCGTAGGCGGGGTCGTGGCGGTGGACCCTGTAGTGCTCGATGAAGTCGTTGATGCCGGTGAGGTCGGGCACGACCTGGTAGAGGTCGCTCACGGGCAGCCCGAACTCGCGCAGCCTGTCGTAGACCTGCGACTGGGTCCGCGGCTCGGCCGCGCCCTCCCAGACGCCGACCCCGTGGACCAGCATCCGCAGCGGCCGCTGCGCGGTGATGCGGGAGTCCTTCTGCCGCAGCGTGCCCGCCGCGGCGTTGCGCGGGTTGGCGAAGGGCGCCTTGCCCTGCTCGACCAGCTGCTCGTTGAGCTTCCCGAACTCCGCGACGGGGATGTAGACCTCGCCGCGCACCTCGACGAGCGAGGGCACGTCGTCGCCCTCGAGCTTGTGCGGGATGCCCTTGATGGTGCGGACGTTGGGCGTCACGTCGTCGCCGGTGCGCCCGTCGCCCCTGGTGGCGCCGCGTTCCAGCCTGCCGTTGCGGTAGACCAGCGCGATGGCGAGGCCGTCGATCTTCAGCTCGCACAGGTAGGGCCCAGGGTCGTGCTCGGCCAGGCGCTCGGCCCTGACCTGCCAGGCGGCCATGTCGGCGTCGTTGAAGGCGTTGTCGAGGCTCTCCATCTTCTGCAGGTGCTGCACCTTGGCGAAGTCGCCCCTGACGGGCGCGCCCACCTTCTGCGTCGGCGAGTCGGGCGTCTGCAGCGTGGGATGGGCCTGCTCGAGCTGGAGAAGCTCGTTGAACCACGCGTCGAACTGCGCGTCGCTCACGGTGGGCTCGTCGAGGACGTAGTAGCGCTCACGCGCCTCCTCGACCAGCTCGCTCAGCTCGGCGTGCCGCTTCAGCGCGTCCACCGGCACACCCTCGACCTCGGCGCTCATCAGGAAACTCCCTCCGTCAACCCTGGGAGAACGCTATCTCGCGGCACCGACAACCCGGTCCTCCCGGGGACGCCGTTCACCTGTTCAGACCAGCCTCGTCCACGACCTGGAGCACGGTCTCGTGGGCGCGGATCGTGAGACGCACAGCTGCGCCCATGCCCGGCTGACGTCGCCCCTGGTGAAGGTGGGCAGGCCGACCGTCCTGTTGGTGCAGTTGCGGTTGGTGGCCGATCTCCACTTGGGCACCGCCCTCCTGTGCCCGTCCGTACGGCGCACGAGCAGGACCACCCAGGTGCACCTGCTCCTGTGCCTGTCCGTGACCGAGGGAAGCAGGACCGTCAGCTTGTGGTGTCCGTCGATCGAGGCGCGGATCGTGGCCCTGTTGCCGTCCGGTCCTGTGACGAGCGTGGCCGCGTGCGCGGAAGCGGGGAGTAGGGCGGTGACGAGCAGGGCTGTGGCGGCGATTCTCATGATCATGGCTGTCTCCTCAAGGACACGAACGTCGGTAGGCGAGCCCCTCGGTCAGTCGCATCCACTCCTTCTCGTCGAGCCCTCCACGGGCGATCTCGCAGGCCGCCGCGACCGGGTCGCGCAGCACCCGTGCCGGCCGCGACAGGTCCCACACCACGGCCCCCGCCGGGTGGCCGTTGGCGAACATGCGCGTCCCGTCCGCGCTGAGCGTCACCTCGTCGGCTGAGGGGAGCGTCGCGTACCTGCGCGTCTCCCCCTCCCCCGTCACGTGCCACAGGCTCACCGGGCCCCCGCCCGCCCCCGTGTACGCCAGGGACGATCCCAGCGCGAACCCGACCGAGGCCACCACCCTGAAGTCGTTGTCCAGGTCAGCCAGGCGAACGGGTTTGGCAGGGTCGCCGACGTCCCACAGCCTGGCGAGCTTGTCGCTCCCGCCGACGAGCAGCCTGCGCCCGTCGGCGGACAGCGCGGCCGAGACGATCCCATCAAGAGCGGCGGGGAAGTCCGCCACCACCGCAGGGCGCCCGGGGTCGGCCAGGCTCCACAGCCGGACCCTGCCCGACGCGTCACCCGTCGCCGCGAGCCTGCCGTTCGCGCTGACGGCGACCGCGTCCACCGACCCGAGCGCGGGCGGCAGCCGTACCGGGTCCCGGGAGGAGAGCGGCCACAGCGCCGCGCTGCCGTCGGCGGCGCCGGCGAGCGCCCAGCCACCCGCCGAGGCGACCGCGGTGATCCGCGAGGACAGCCGCGCGGTCACCGAGGTGTCGTGCCGCGAGGGCCGCCACAGCGCGGCCGTGCCGTCCTCGCCGCCCGTGACGGCCACGCCGTCGCCTGCGGCGAGCGCGGAGACCTGGCCCGCGTCCTCGGCGAGGAGCGCGCGCCGCGGCAGGTCGCCGCCCAGCTCCCAGAGGGTGAGGGCGTGCTCGGCCGTCACCGTGACCAGCCGCCTGCCGTCCGCGGCCAGCGCGCCCCGCCCCACCGCCTCCTGCGGCACCTTCGTCAGTACGGCGGGCGGCCCCAGCCTGGAGGTCTCCCACAGCACGGTCCGGCCCCCGGCGTCAGCGGTCACGAGGTCTCCGGTGACGGGGTCGAACGAGACGGAGCGCATCTCCGCCGCCCGGCCGCCGACGACGGCCCGCTGGACGGGGGCGCCCTGCGACACCTCCCACACGATCGCCCGCCCGTCGGCCCCCGCCGTGGCCAGCAGCCGTCCGTCGCCGCTGAAGGCCACCGCCCTGATCGCCGAGGCGTGGCCCGCGAGGTCGGCCAGCAGCCTCGGCCTGGTCCCCTCGATGTTCCAGAGGTAGGCGCGTGACCTGTTCCCGCTGGTGGCGATCGTCCTGCCGTCGGGGCTGAGCGCGAGCGCCCAGGTGACGTGCGCCTGCTCCCCCTCCACGGTCGACGGCGTGGAGAAGCGCACGGCCGCCCCGCCTGACGGACTCCACAGCGCGCAGTCGGTGAACCTGCCGCACGTGACCACCCGCCGCCCGTCCACCGTGAAGGCCACGGACCGGACGGGGTCGTCCCGCCCCGTCCCGCGCACCGCCTCCGCCCGGTCGCCGCCCAGGGGCCACACCAGCGCGGCCGCGTCGGCGCCCACCGCGAGCCGCCTGCCGTCCGGGCTGAAGTCCAGCGCGTGGATCCCGCCGCGGCCCGGTTCGACGGTGGCGGTCCTGGCCCAGTCGGAGCTCCGCCAGACGATCACGCTGCCGTCCTCGCCGCCGGTGGCGAGGGTCGCGCCGTCCGGCGTGAACGCCGCGGCCCGCACGGCTCCTCCGTGGCCGTCGAGCACGGCGACCCGGGCGGGCGCGTGCCGGTCGGTGGTGTCCCAG
Source organism: Nonomuraea recticatena (assembly GCF_039533245.1). NCBI lineage: Bacteria > Bacillati > Actinomycetota > Actinomycetes > Streptosporangiales > Streptosporangiaceae > Nonomuraea > Nonomuraea recticatena. Next base: position 156,570 of record NZ_BAAATE010000008.1, read on the forward strand.
ACCTCGGCCGAGCCGTCGAGGCCGACGGCCGCCACCAGCCCGCCCCGAGGGCTGTGGGCCAGGGTCAGCGTCGCCTCGCCCACCACCGCGGCGGCGGCGTACAGCGAGCCCGCCAGCAGCCCGACCAGGGCGCCCCTGTGCCGCTCTCCCGGCTCGACGGCCAGGGCGGCCAGCGCCAGGCGGAGGGCGTGCGCGGGGTCGGCCTGGCTCTGGGCGCCGGCCTGCTGGACGAGGGCGCGGGCGGTGGCGCTCCTGCGGGCGGACTCGGCGCTGCCGTACAGGGTGAAGGCGACGCCGCCCGCGGCCAAGGACAGCAGCAACAGCACGCCAAGCACGCCGGACAGCAGGACCCTGCGCCTGGCGCGGCGGCGCGCGGCCCTCGCCCGCCCCTCCTCGTGCGCGATGGAGGCGGCGAGGAAGCGCTCGGCCGCCTGCGGCAACGGCCTGCCGAGCGCCCACTCTCTCGCCAGCGCCAGCCTGTGGCCCCGGTAGAGCCCTTCGGTCTCGCCCTCCCATGCCGCGGCGGCCTCCAGCAGGTGCTGCTCGACGAGCAGGCCCGCGCGATCGGAGTCGAGCCAGCCGCGCAGGACGGGCCAGGCCGTCAGCAGCGCCTCGTGGGTGATCGCGACCGCCTCCCCTTCGAGGGTGATCAGCCTGGCGGTGTCGGCGGCGAAGGCGTCGACCACCTCGCAGGCGGCCAACGGGTCGGGGACCTCGGCCAGCAGCCGGTCCAGCTCCACCCTCCGCCTGGTGTCGTCGCTGCCCTCCCCCACGTGGACCAGCCGCCTGAAGACCGCCCTCGCCGCCTCGTGCGAGGGCAGCGAGGCCAGCACGCCGTCGGCGGTGGCGGCCAGAGCGCCGTGGATGCCGCCTGTGGCCCGGTAGCCCGCCACGGTGAGCGTGGCGCCGCCGCGCCGCCGCCAGGTGACCAGCAGGGCGTGGGAGAGCAGGGGGAGCCGTCCCGGCTCGCTGCCCAGCTCGCTGAGCAGCAGCTCGACCAGGCCGGGTTCGAGGGTGAGCCCGGCCGCGAGCGCGGGCCGCTCGACGGCGGAGCGCAGTTCCGAGTGGCTCATCGGGCCGACGACGACGGGCCCGCGTTCGAGACCCGCCTGCAACGCGGGTACGGCGGCGCACCTGCCGAGGAAGTCGGCCCGCACGCCGATCACGGTCTGGCAGGGAAGGTCCGGGACGGCGCCGCCGGTGAACGCCTCCTCGAACTGGTCGAGCACCAGCACGTCCACGCCCTGGGGGATCGGCTCGCCCGGCGTGATCACCGCGACGGTGAGGCCGGCCGACCGCTGCCGCAGCGCGGGAACGAGCCCTGCGCGTAACAGCGAGGACTTCCCCGAGCCCGAGACCCCTGTGACGATCAGCGGCGCGGGGTCGTCCAGGCGCCGCACGAGGGTCTCCACCAGGCGCTCCCTGCCGAAGAACAGCGCCGCGTCCGCCGTGCCGAACGCCTCGAGCCCCTTGTAGGGCGGCCCTGCGAAGGCGGGAGCGGGCGGCGGCCGCACCTCGCCGTGGCCCGCGGAGGGGGCGCGGAGCAGCGCGAGCTCGCCCACCCTGCCCGTCGAGCGGACGCGGGGCCTCGGGAAGCCCGCGGCCGGGAGCGTCCTGCTCAGGTGGCGGTGCACGTCGGACAGCGTCAGCTCGGGCGGCCCCTCGGTCAGCAGCCGCAGCAGCGCCCCGCTGAAGGCGGTCTGCGCCATGCCGTCGGGCGCGAAGGAGGGCTCGCTGCGCCCCGCCGAGGTGAGCACGTACGCCCCCGAGATCTCCGCCACGTCCCACGGGTCGGACATGCCCTCGATGGCCCTGCCGGAGAAGCAGCAGTCGAGGACCACGACGAGCGGCCCGCCGGCGTTGTCGAGCAGGTAGCGGCGCATCAGGTCGTACGGCAGCGCCGTGTGCTCCAGCGCCAGCGGCCCCGAGACCGTCTCAGCCGCCGCCAGATGGAGCGCTCCACGCCTGCTGACCAGGCCGTGCCCGACGTAGTAGACGATCAGCGGCCCCTCCGTGGAGGCCGCGGAGGCGATCGCGTCACCCAGCTCGCGCGGCGAGGGAGGGTCGAGGACCGTCCGCACCCACGCGAGGCCGCACCTGTCGAGCAGCACGGAGCGCAGATCGTCGAGCGTGCGCGCGACGGACGGCAGGTCGGGCAGGTCGGAGCCCTGCGCGTGCGAGCCGGTGCCCAGCAGCAGCGCGCCGGCCCCCGCGAAGTCGCCCGCCGTCACGCGTCGAGTCCATCACTCCTGTCGCGGCCGTCAAGACCCGCGCGGGGAATCAGTCTCCGCGAAGCGCCTTCGCCGTCTCCCTGAGTCTGCCGAGCGCCGCCTTGGCGTAGGCGGGCGAGGCGCCGGCCAGCCCGCACGTGGGCGTGAGCACCACCCTGTTCTGGAGGTCCTCGGCGGCGAAGCCGAGCCGCTGCCACAGGTCGGTGGCGGTCTTGGCGATCATTTTCACGTCGGGCAGGCTGCTGTCGAGGCCGGGCAGCACGCCGAGGAAGAAGTTCACGCCCGCCTCGATCGCCTCGCCGATCGGCTCCTCGTCGCGTCTCGACAGCATCGAGGCGTCCAGCGAGACCGCCCGCACCCCCGCCCTGCGCAGCATGGCGATCGGCACCCTGGGGGCGCAGCAGTGGACGACGGGGTCGGGGAAGAGCCGCAGCGCCTCCTCCGCCCGCCACTCCTCCACAGGGGCGAGCCTGCCGAAGCCCGAGGCCGTCGGCACGGTGCCCGTCAGCACCCCCGGCAGCCCGGGCTCGTCGAGCTGAAGGACGATCTCGGTGACGCCTGGCACCCGCCTGCGCACCGACTCCACGTGGTCGGTCACCCCCTGCACGAGCGAGGCGGTCAGATCGCGCACGGCCCCCTGGTCGGAGAGCATCTTGTCGCCGTGGCGCAGCTCGATCGCGGCCGCCAGGGTCCACGGCCCGCACACCTGCAGCTTGAGCGGCCCCTCGTAGCCGTCGGCGACCTCCTCGAGCCCGTCGAGGTCGCGGGCGAGGTGGTCGACCGCCCTGCGGTGGTCGCGGCCCGGCCGCGAGGCCAGGCGCCAGCCTGAGGGCTGCACCTCCACAGGCAGCTCGACCAGCAGCGCCGCCGTCCTGCCGACCAGGTCGGCGCCGACGCCCCTCGCCGGGAGCTCCGGCAGGTACGGCAGGTCGGGCAGCTCGCCGAACACCACCCTGAGGGCCTCGAAGTGATCCTCGCCTGGATGTGATCCGACACCGCTCGCGCCAAAGGACATGGGCCTTAGCTTACTGATGAGAGACGTCCGCGAAGGATCGCGTCCATATGCCGTCTGACCTGGTCCGACAGCGTTTGTCATCAGTGGAGGGGCAGGCGGGCCACTATCTCCGTGCCGCCGCCCTCGCGCCGCCTGGCCGTGCAGGTGCCACCCGTCTCGGCCGCGCGCTCCCTCATGGAGGTCAGCCCCACGCCCGCGGGAGGGCGGGGCGGCAGGCCCACGCCGTCGTCGCAGACCGCCACGCGCAGCTCCTGGTCCGTGCGTGCCAGGCTCACCAGGCAGGCGGTGGCGCCCGCGTGCCTGCGGACGTTCGTCAGCGCCTCCTGGACGATCCGGTAGACCGCCACCTCCACCGCCGCGGGCAGCCCGTCGAGCGAGCCCTCGGCCACGACGTCCACGCGCGGCCCAGGGGCCTGGCCGAACAGGCGCAGCGCCCCTTCGAGTCCGAGGTCGTCGAGGGCGGGCGGGCGCAGGCCGTAGACCAGCTCGCGCACCGACACGATCGTCGAGGTCATCTCCTCGCGCACGCGCGCCAGCAGCGGCGCCACCGACTCGGGGTCGCGCGCGAGCCGCCTGCGAGCCTCGTCGATCGTCATCGTGACGCTGGTCAGCGCGGGGCCGAGCCCGTCGTGCAGCTCCCTGCCGAGCCGCCGCCGCTCCTCGTCGCGGGTGGTCCTGATGCTCTCGCGCGAGCGCCGCAGATCGGTGGTCAGGCGTACGGCGTGCGCCAGCTCGGCCAGGTGCTTGGCCAGCACGGCCAGCGGCTCCCTGCCCTGCCTGACGCCGTTGAGCAGCAGCCGTCCCACGGGCTCGCCGTGCCAGTCGAGCGGCACCGCCTTCGGCTCCTCGCCCAGCTCGCCGTCCACGATCGTGACCGTCCCCTCGATCTCGACGGCGGCTCCCCTCGCGCCGAGCGCCCACCTGACCACCGAGGTCGCGGTGGCCAGCGCCTCGGCGGGGTCGCCCGCCTCCTGCACGGTACGGCTGAGCCTGTCGGCCGCCCTGTAGGGGTCGCGCTCGACGTCGAACAGGCGGTCGGCGGCCTGCTGGAGGCGCAGCCTCACCGGATGGAAGAGCGCGCCCGCCAGCATCGCCGCCACCAGGCCCGCGACAGGGCCGTAGGAGCCGACCAGGTGGTCGCCCAGCCAGATCAGCGCGGCGTAGATGACGCCGACGACGACCGCGAGCCCGCCGTACACCAGGGTCCTGTTGAGGATGATCTGGATGCCGTAGAGCCGGTGGCGCAGCACGGCGGCGATGATCGAGATCGGGATGCCGCCGGCCAGGACCAGCTGCACGGCCCCCAGCACCGGGTCGTCGCCGCGCACCAGCCAGAAGCCGACGAACACGCCCATGGTGGCGGCGTACCAGGCGATCTGCCTGCGCAGCTCAGGACCGGCCGCCAGATAGCGGGAGACCAGCGAGAGCAGGCCGAGCACCGACAGGCCCATCATCGGCGGGGTGATCCACCTCTCGACGGTCTCGGGGATCGTGCCCAGCGCCTCGACGCCGAAGGGGTTGTCGAAGCCCTCCATCTCCAGCTCGAAGCCGGCGTCGGGGCTCAGCCCGAGCAGGAGCGAGTGGCCGACCATCAGGAACAGGTTGCCGTAGAGCACCCACCGCCACCGCCTGGACGGCAGGCGCCCGTCGGGGAAGAGCAGCGGCATGATCCCGATGAAGGTCGGCACCGCCCACAGCCACAGCCACAGCGCCAGCCAGCCCAGATAGGGGACGTACGGTCCTGGCGCGTGGGCGGTCAGCCAGTGCGTGCCGGAGAAGGCGAGGCTGTAGACCGCCCACACGACGCCGGTGCCCCACATGATCCACAGGAACGGCAGCCTGGGCCTGCGGTCGATCAGGAAGGCCGCGGCGACGGGGAAGAGCAGCGCGATGGGGTCGACGCCCTCCATCGAGGTGGGCCACGGCACCTGCTCGGTCATCCACCACGACAGCAACGCCGCCGCGGGCGAGAACACCGCGCCCGCCCACGCGATCCCGCGCATCACCGCGCCCCCTCCTCAGCCTTCAGCGGCAGCCGCACGACCACCTCGGTGCCTCCGCCGGGTCTGCCGGTGACCACGCAGTCGCCGCCCGCCTCCGCCGCGCGCTCACGCATCGAGGCCAGGCCCACGCCGTTGCGCCGCTCCTCCTGCAGCCCGATCCCGTCGTCCGAGACGGTCAGCCACAGCTCCTCCCGGCGTTCGAGCCTGATCAGGGCCGTGGTGGCGTGGGCGTGCCTGCGCACGTTCGTCACCGCCTCCTGCGCGATCCTGTACGCGGCCACGCCCACCTCAGGGGGAAGGTCCTTCAGCCGGCCTGTCACCACCACGACCACCCTCGGCCCAGGCCCTTCGGCCAGCGATCTCAGCGCGCCCTCCAGGCCCAGCTCGTCGAGCGCGGGCGGGCGCAGGCCGTAGACCAGGTCGCGCACGTCCCCTATCGCCGTGGCCATCTGGCTGCGCACCCTGTGCAGCAGCGGGTCGACCGCCGCCGGATCCTTCGAAAGGCGCAGCCGCGCCTCGTCGACGGTCATCGCCAGGCTGGCCAGCGTGGGGCCGAGCCCGTCGTGCAGGTCCCTGCGCAGCCTGCGGCGCTCCTCCTCGCGGGTGGCCAGGATGCGCTCCCTGGAACGCTGCAGATCGGCGGTCAGCCGTACGGCGTGGGCCACCTCGGCCAGATGCCTGACCAGCATGTCGAGCAGACCAGGATCGGGCGGCTCGCCCGCCAGCAGCAGCCGGCCCACCGGACGGCCGTGCCAGATCAGCGGCGTGGCCTGCTCGCCAGGCTCGCCGTCGCCCACCCTGCGCAGGCTGCCGTCGGACAGCAGCACCTCGACCGCCACCCCGTCGGCCTGGAGCGCCTGCCTGATCGCGGTCGCCGCCGACTCCAGCGCCTCGACGGGGCCGCTGGCCCGCTGGACGCTCTGGTTGAGCCGGTCGGCCACCCTGTAGGGGTCGCGCTCGACCTTGAACAGGCGGTCCGCGACCTCCTGGAGGCGTTGCCTCACTGGGTGGAACAGGGCCCCCGCCGCCAGCGCGGCGACCAGGCCGGCCCACGAGCCGAGGCCCGCCGCCACGGCGATGATCCCGAAGTAGACGGCTCCGACGACCGCGGTGAGGACGGCGTAGACGAGCGCGCGGTTGACGACCAGGGCGAGGTGCCTGCGACGGTCGCGCGGGAACGCTCCAAAGGAGAGGACGCCGGACCGGCCCGCCGCGACCCCCTGCGGCAGGCCCTGCGCCCCCAGTAATTTTCTCCCCATATGTCGCGGATCCTAGGGGCGAGATGTCCCGTCGTCACGGGACTCAGGCCCTGTCCTATCGTGGGACAGGTGAAGCTCACCAAATTCGGTCACGCCTGCGTCCGGCTCGAGAAGGACGGCAAGGTCCTGGTCATCGATCCTGGAACACTCACCGACGCGGCCGCCCTCGACGGCGCCGACGCCGTGCTGATCACGCACAACCACTTCGACCACGCCGACCGCGACAAGCTGCTGACCCTGTCCGCCGAGGTCGAGGTGTGGACCTGCCAGGGTGTCGCCTCCGGCGCCGCCGAGGGACTGCCCGCGAAGGTCCAGACCGTACGGCACGGCGACGCCTTCGACACGGCGGGCTTCGGCGTGAAGGTGTTCGGCGAATGGCACGCCGCCAACCACCCCGACATGCCGATCGTCGACAACGTCGGCTTCCTGCTGGACGAGGAGGTGTTCTACCCGGGCGACGCCTTCACCGTGCCCGACGCCTCCGTCGGGACGCTCATGGTGCCCACGGGCGCGCCCTGGCTGAAGATGTCGGAGGTCATCGGGTACCTGCGCACGGTGAAGCCCGCTCGCGCCTACTCCACCCACGACGCGCTCTACAGCGAGGCCGGCCTCGGCCTGGTGGACGGCTGGCTGCAGATGGAGTCGGAGAAGCAGGGCGCCGACATGCGCCGCATCGCCGTCGGCGACTCGGTCACGCTCGCCTGATCCCGCCCCTCGGCCGACCTGGTGGAGAGGGTCAGGCGGCGGTGGCGATGGTGGCCGAGCCGATCACGGTGTCACCGGAGTAGAGCACGGCCGCCTGACCCGCCGCCACGCCCGTGGCGGGCTGGTCGAGCGTGATGACGACCTCGCCGTCGCGCGTCTCGAAGCGGCAGCCGTAGACCTCGCCGTGGGCGCGCAGCTGCACCGACAGCTCCCCTGTGGCCTCGGGGCCGTTCCAGACGGGCCGGACGCAGGTGATCTCGGTGACCTGCAGCGCCTCGCGTGGGCCCACGGTCACCGTGTTGGAGACGGGCTCGATCGACAGCACGTAGCGCGGCCTGCCGTCGGCGGTCGGGCGGTCGATGTGCAGGCCCTTGCGCTGGCCGACGGTGAAGGCGTAGGCCCCGTGGTGGGAGCCGACGACCTCGCCCTCCTGGTCGACGATGCTGCCGGGCTCCTGGCCCAGGCGCTTGGCGAGGAAGCCCCTGGTGTCGCCGTCGGCGATGAAGCAGATGTCGTGGCTGTCGGGCTTGTCGGCGACGGTCAGGCCGCGCCTGGCCGCCTCCTCGCGCACCTCGGCCTTGGTGGAGTCGCCGAGCGGGAAGATCGCGTGGCTGAGCTGCTGCCTGGTGAGCACGCCCAGCACGTACGACTGGTCCTTGCCCTGGTCGACGCTCCTGGACAGCACGCCGTCGGTGAGCCTGGCGTGGTGACCCGTGGCCACCGCGTCGAAGCCCAGCGCCAGCGCCCTGTCGAGCACCGCCTCGAACTTGATCTTCTCGTTGCAGCGCAGGCAGGGGTTGGGCGTGCGGCCGGCGGCGTACTCGGCGACGAAGTCCTCCACCACGTCGCGCTGGAAGCGCTCGGCCATGTCCCAGATGTAGAACGGGATGCCGATGACGTCGGCGGCGCGGCGGGCGTCGCGGGAGTCCTCGATCGTGCAGCAGCCCCTGGCCCCCGTACGGTGGGATTGGGGATTGGCCGAGAGCGCCAGATGCACACCGGTGACATCGTGGCCCGCCTCGGCGATCCGAGCAGCGGCCACGGCGGAATCGACGCCGCCCGACATGGCGGCAAGCACACGCAGTCCCATGACGTTTCGAGACTACCGTCTCGCCGGCGCCCGCTCGGCCCTCAGGGCCGCCGGCGTGGGCCGCCTCACCACGCCGCCGCGCCCATGGGACGCGGAGCGGCTCGCCGTACGGGACGAGAACGGGGAGCCTCGCGCCCGCGCGGTGCGAGAATGCTGGGTTATGCGACTGTTCGGGCGCAAGGACGAAGAAGAAGAAGAGGTCGCCGAGGACACCGGCGACGGGCTGGCCGAGTTCTGGGAGTGGTGGCAGCAGGCCAGACCGGGGATCGACGCGATGGTCGAGGCGGGCGAGGCCGAGCGGCTCTCGGAGCTGATCGCGCCTGCCGTCAGCGCGGTCCATCCCGGCCTGGTCTGGGAGGTCGCGCCCGGGGGGAAGGCACAGCAGGCGCTGGTGGTGACCGCGGCGGGCGACCCCGAGCTGCGGTCGCTGGCGCACCGGTGGGCCAGGGCCGCGCCCGAGAGCGACGCGCTGTGGGAGTACCACCCCTCGCGCCAGGCCAACCCCGAGGCGATGGAGCTCACGCTGGACGTGGGCGGCTACGAGTTCGCCCTCGACAAGCTGCTGCTCGGCCTGCGCGTGCCCAGGGGCGTCCCGCGCATGGACATCGCCGCCTTCCACCCCGTCTTCGTCATGCTCGACGAGGAGACGAGGATGGAGGCGACGTTGCTCTCCCTCGACTGGCTGCTCGGCGAGGACGACGTGGCCAGATGGGTCGGCGAGATCACGCCTGCCACGTTCCAGCCGATCGACTCCGTCGAGGCCGTGCACCTGCCCTCGGTGATCGCCGACCTGGCCTCCGAGTACGCCGAGGAGCAGTGGGCGCTGCTGGAGGGCCAGACCGCGGGCGGCGCGCCGCTCGTCGCCACGGCCCGCTATCCGCTGAGGCCCGTCGACTACCCGCTCTACGACCAGCACATCCAGATCACGCTGCCCTACGCCCACGCCGACGAGAACGGCCTGCCCGTGGACGGGTCACTGGCCTCGCTCAGGGAGTTCGAGGAACGGCTGGCGGCCCGCCTGGGCAGGCTGCACGCCGACGGGGTGCTGGCCGCGCACCTCAGCGCCGAGGGCACGAGGGTCATCCATGTCTACGCCGACCCCACAGGCGAGGCGGCCATCCACGCCAAGGAGCTGATCGTGAGCTGGGAGGAGGGCCAGCCGCTCGTCGACGTGGTCAGCGATCCCGGCTGGACCTCGGTCGCGCCGTTCCTGTCCTAGCCCGGCCGGTCCGGCCCGCCGTGCGCTCAGCTGAGGCCCGCGCGGCGGGCTCGCTCGACGGCGGCGGGCAAAACCTCGATCAGGCGGTCGACGTCGTCCTGCGTGGAGGTGTGGCCCAGGGTGAAGCGGAGCGAGCCGCGGGCGGCCGCGGCGGGCGCGCCCATCGCCAGCAGCACGTGGGACGGCTGAGCCACCCCGGCCGAGCAGGCCGAGCCCGTCGAGCACTCCACACCCTTGGCGTCGAGAAGCATCAGCAGCGCGTCGCCCTCACAGCCGGGGAAGGAGAAGTGGGCGTTGCCGGGCAGCCGGTCGACGGGGTCGCCGTTGAGAATCACGTCGGGCACGGCCTGCCGTACGCGGCGGATGAGGTCGTCGCGCAGCGCGCTGAGGCGGATCGCCTGCGCCTGCTGACCCTTCGCCGCCGCCTCGACGGCCGCGGCCAGACCGGCGATGGCGGGAGCGTCGAGGGTGCCCGAGCGCACGTCGCGCTCCTGGCCTCCGCCGTGCAGGACGGAGACGGGCGTGACACCCCGCTCCAGCAGCAGCGCGCCCACCCCCATGGGCCCGCCGACCTTGTGGCCGCTCAGCGTTAGCGCCTGCGCGCCCGAGTCGGCGAAGGAGACCGGCAGCACGCCGACCGCCTGCACGGCGTCGGTGTGGAAGGGGATGCCGTGGTCGCGCGCGATCGACGCCAGGACGCGGATCGGCTGGACCGTGCCGACCTCGTTGTTCGCCCACATGACGCTGACCAGGGCCACGCTCTCGGGATCGCGCTCGATGGCGGCGCGCAGAGTGTCGGGGTGGACCCTGCCGTGGGAGTCGACCTCGAGCAGCTCGACCTCGGCGCCCTGCCGGTCGGCCAGCCACCTGGCGGGGTCGAGCGCGCCGTGGTGCTCGATCGCGCTGATCAGGATGCGCCTGCGCGGCTCGCGGGCCCAGTAGAGGCCCTTGATCGCGAGGTTGTCGGCCTCGGTGCCGCCCGCGGTGAAGACCACCTCGCTGGGCCGGGCGCCCATGGCGTCGGCGATCGCCTCACGCGACTCCTCGACCACCCGGCGGGCCTGCCGTCCGGCGGCGTGGAGCGACGATGCGTTTCCGACGCGGCCGAGCTGTTGGGTCATCGCCTCGATGGCCTCAGGAAGCATCGGAGTGGTCGCCGCGTGATCTAGGTAGGCCGGGCTCACCCGATCAGCGTATCTCGTTTGCCACTGTACCGTCCGGACGGTACAGTGGACCCTATGAGGCGAGACGAGTTGCTTGACGCCGCGGAGGAGCTCCTCTGCGACCAGGGCTCGGCCGCGCTCACCCTCGCCGCCGTCGCCGACAGGGCCGGCGTGAGCAAGGGCGGGCTCCTCTACCACTTCAGCAGCAAGGAAGCCCTGATCAAGGGCATGGTCGAGCGGCTCATCGGGGATTTCGACGACCTGATGGCGGCCCAGCCGCACGACACCTACACCAAACGCTACCTGGGCGCCACGCTCGCCGCCGTCCGCTCGGGCCGGCTGCGACGATGGGCCGTCGTGACGGGGGCCTCGGGCAACCTGTTCCTCCTCGCGCCGCTCCGCGACGCGATGACCAGGTGGCACCGTGAGGCCCTGGCCGAGGAGGCCGACCCCGTCGCCTCCCAGATCGTCCGGCTGGCGTGTGAAGGGCTGTGGGACGTGGCCAGCCACGACCCCGGGCTCCACTCGGAGAGCGACCTCGTCGCGCTCGAGGCCAGGCTCCTGGCTCTGCTCTAGCGCCCGCGGCACGCCTCCTTCCAGAAGAGCCGCACGCCGCGCGTGGTCGCCACGTTCCCGTTTCCCCCGTTTCCCCCGTTTCCCCCGTTTCCCGGACGAACAGCGCCCGACCGGGCGCCGCCGCTCCTGGCTGCCATTTCCCTGACCAGCGGCGCCCCCGTGGGGCGCCGTTCACTGACTGAGCGGCGCCCCACGAGGGCGCCCACCTGACGATCCGAGAGGTGTTGACGATGACCCGCGACCTGAGGACTGCCCGTTATGGGTCGATCCTCACTTTTGTCCTGGCTGGCTTGATGGTGGGCACGATGACCGTGCGCATCCCGGCACTGACCGACAAACTCGGCCTGTCCGAGGCGACGGTCGGCGTGATCCTGCTCGTGTGGGGTCTGGGTGCGCTCGTGACCATGCAGTCCATGCGCGGGATCATGCAGCGCGCGGGCAGCCGGACGGTCCTGCGGGTCGGTGGCCCTGCCACCGCGCTGTCGCTGCTCGGCATCGGCTGCGCGCCGAACCTGCCGTCGCTGCTGGTGGCTGTGGCCGTCTTCGGCATGGCCTTCGGCACCGTCGACATCGCCATGAACGCCCAGGGCTCGACGGTCGAGCAGGCCTACGGCAGGCCGCTGATGAACGGCATGCACGCGGGCTGGTGCGTCGGCGCCATCGCGGCAGGCGGCATCGGCAGCCTCGCGATCGCCCTCGGCCTGTCCTACACCGCCAACCTCTCGCTGGTAGCGCTGATCTCGCTTCCCCTCGTCATGGTCATCGGTCGTACCTACCTGCCCGAGCCTCCCGTCGTGCGGAACACGGCCAAGGCGCGCAAGAGGCTGCCCGCGGTCGTCTACCTGCTGGGCGCGATCATGTTCTTCGCGTTCATGGTGGAGGGCACCGTCGCCGACTGGAACGGCCTGTTCATGCGTGACGAGCTCGGCGCGCCCGAGGCGATCGCCGCGCTCGGCTACCCGGTCTTCGAGGTCGGCATGCTGCTGGCCAGGCTGGGCGGTGACCGGCTGCGCGGGCGGTTCGGCGTGCGAGGCATCATGACCGTCTCCGGTGTGGCCACGGCCGCGACGTTCGCGATCGTGCTGACCGCCGCCACTCCGCTGATCGCGGTCTTCGCGATGTTCTTCGTCGGGCTCGGCGTCGCCACCATTTCGCCGATGACGCTGTCGCTGGCAGGCACCGCCACCGACAACCCCGGCCCCGCGATCGCCCAGGCGGGCGCGATGGGCTACGCGGGTCTGCTGCTCGGCCCTGTGGCGATCGGCCTGATCAGCGACTTCACCTCGCTGCGCATGGCCCTCGGCATCGCGGTCGTGCTCGGCGTGCTCATCGCCGTCGCGGCACGGTTCCTGCCCCGCCACGAGACGACCACGATCACCCCCGCCCACGTCGAGGAGCGCACCCCCGCAGGAGTCGCCGCCTGACCCGGCGGCCCCTTGGGGGCCGCCCGCACGCGTGAGAGGCTCGGTCGATGACCGCCCGCTCCGAACGGATGGACCTGGACGCCTACGTCGAACGCGTCAGGAACGGCCCCTGCTTCGTCTGCGCCATCGTGTCAGGCGACCCCGCCCACGACCTCGAGGAGATCCTCTACGAGGACGACAGGCACCTGGCCTTCCTCGCCCGCTATCCCACCGTCCCCGGCTACGCGCTCGTCTGCCCGAAGGCGCACGTCGAGCACGCGGTCAGGGACCTGGACGAGGAGGACTACCTCGCGCTGATGGCCGTGGTGCGCAGGGTCGCGCTGGCCGTGGAGGCGGCGGTGCCCTCCGAGCGGACCTACCTGCTCACGCTGGGCAGTCAGCAGGGCAACGCGCACCTGCACTGGCACATCGCGCCGCTGCCGCCGGGCACGCCGTACCACGAGCAGCAGTTCTACGCGCTGATGAGCGAGAACGGCCTCATCCCGTGGGACACCGGGCGGGCGGCCGCCCTGGCCGCCCGCATCCGCGCCGCGCTCGCCGGCTGACCGTCCGCCACGACACGAGAACGGCGGCCCCCTGAGGCAGGGGGCCGCCGTTCTCGTGCTGTGCTACTTGCGCTTGCTGACCTCGTCCGCCAGCTGCGGGACGATCTGGTGCAGGTCGCCCACGACACCGAAGTCGGCGAGCTCGAAGATCGGCGCCTCCGGGTCCTTGTTGATCGCGACGATGGTCTTCGCCGTCTGCATGCCCGCCCGGTGCTGGATCGCACCCGAGATGCCCGCGGCGATGTAGAGCTGCGGCGAGACCGTCTTGCCCGTCTGGCCGACCTGGAACTGGTGCGGGTACCAGCCCGCGTCGGTGGCCGCGCGGGAGGCGCCGACAGCGGCGCCCAGGACGTCGGCCAGCCCCTCGATGATCGAGAAGTTCTCCGCCGAGCCCACGCCACGGCCGCCGGAGACGACGATCGCCGCCTCGGTGAGCTCGGGGCGAGCGCCCTTCTCCTGCTTGACGCGCTCGACGATCTTCGAGGCCTTCGCGGAGTCCGACAGCGCGACCGACACCTCCTCCTCGGCGCCCGCGGCGGGCGCGGGAGCGGGGGCGGTGGAGTTCGGGCGGACCGCGATGATCGGCGTGCCCTTGGTCACGCGCGAGTGGACGTTGACGCCGCCACCGAAGATGGACTGGTCGGCGACGAAGCCCTCGCCCAGGCCGACCGCGTCGGTGATGACGCCCGAGTCGGTCTTGACGGCCAGCCGACCGGCGACCTCCTTGCCCTCCGCCGTGGCGGCGACGAGGACGGCCGCGGGCGTGGCGGAGCCGACCAGCTGCGCCAGCAGCTCGGCCTTGGGGGCGACGACGTAGTCGACCACGTCGGCGGAGCCCGCGACGTAGATCTTCTCCGCGCCGTACTCGGCCAGCTTGGCCTTGGCGTCGGCGCCGAAGCCAGGCCCCGCCCACACGGCCGACGGGGTGCCGAGCGAACGGGCCAGGGTCAGCAGCTCGAGCGTGACCTTCTTGACCTCGCCGTCGACCTGCTCAACGAGAACGAGAATCTCCGACATATCTGCTGTTCTCTCCCGTGCTCAGATGAACTTCTTGGACGCGAGGAACTCGGCGGCCTTGACGCCACCGTCGCCCTCGTCCTTGACGATCGTGCCCGCCGCGCGCGGAGGGGCGGCGGCGAAGTCGACGACCTCGGACCAGGCGGCGCCGAGGCCGACCTGCGCGGCGTCGATGGAGGCGTCGCCCACGGAGAGGGTCTCGACCGGCTTCTTCTTGGCCGCCATGATGCCCTTGAAGGACGGGTAGCGCGGCTCGTTGATCTTCTCGACCACGGAGACGACGGCCGGCAGCGTGGCCTCGACCTTGTCGTAGCCGTAGTCGGTCAGACGCTGGATGGAGATCGAGGAGCCCTCGACGTCCACCTTGTTGGCCAGCGTCAGCTGGGCGGCGCCGAGGCGCTCGGCCAGCATGGCGGCCAGCACGCCGGTGCGCGCGTCGGTCGACTCCGAGCCGAGGATGACCAGGTCGAACCCGATCTTCTTCAGCGTCTGGGCCATCGCGTAGGAGGTCGAGAGGGCGTCCGAGCCGTGCAGGGCGTCGTCGCTCAGGTGGACCGCCTTGTCCGCGCCCATCGCCAGGGCCTTGCGGATGGTCTCGGTGGCCTTGCCGGGGCCCATGGTGAGGACGGTCACTTCACCGCCGTGGGCCTCCTTGAGCTTCAGGGCCTCCTCGACCGCGTACTCGTCAAGCTCGTTGACGACGCCGTCGGCGGCGTCGCGGTCGAGCGTCTTGTCATCGGACCGGAGCTTGCGCTCGGTCGCCGTGTCGGGGACCTGCTTCACGCAGACGACGATGTTCATGGCCGGTGGCCGACCTCCCGTAATCGCATGCTCGGATGAGTGCTGTCCAGACTGCCAGACTGCCCAGGGCCCCTACTCCACGGCCCTCGGGTCGCCATGTTACCCATGAGTAGCTTTGACGCAAACCCGCAGGTAGCCTCACCTTACCGAACTTTGTTCCGGAATCCTGCTATCACCCCCCTCGCACATCGCGATCAGGCGTTGAGCAGGAAGACCACTCCGACGACCAGCGCCGTGCCCGCGAAGAGCGCCAGCGTGAACGGGCTGAACAGCGTGCTGAGCACCAGCCACAGCGCCACGACCCCCGCCACGGACGACAGGTCGGTCACCATGCGGCGGCTCCTGAACAGGCCACGCGAGAGCAGCGCGACGCCCGCGTCGACGACCACGATGAGCGAGTAGGAGGCCAGCAGGAGCAGCGACGCCTCGGGCAACGGGGTCCTGGCCGCGGCCGCCAGCAGGGCGACGAAGATGCCCGAGCCGACCACCCACCGCCTGCGGATCTTCTCCCTGTGGCGGGCTCGCGCCTCGTCCACCGCCGCCACGCCTGGACGCCACTCGCGGGTGGACAGGTCGTGCAGGTCGGGCGGCTCCAGGCCGGCCCTCCTGCCCGTCGAGAAGACGGCGCCAGGCCCTGCCTCCGTGGAGCGGTAGCTGCCCTGCTCGTGGCCGGCCGAGCCCGGCACCCCCATCGCGCTCGGCGCGGGACGGCGGGCCGTACCGCTGAGGCCTCGCACGCCGTGGCGTCCGCGAGCGGGCGCGTCGACACCCAGCCTGGCGCAGACCTGGGCGGCCGTCGGCCGCGCGGCGGGGTCGCGCACCAGGCAGTCGCGCAGCAGGGGCTCCAGCCAGGCGGGCACGCCCTCCAGGTCGGGCTCGTGATGGACGACCCGGTAGGCGACCGCCGACAGCGGGCCCGTGCCGTACGGCTGGCGCCCCGTGGCCGCGTAGGCCAGCGTGGCGGCGAAGGAGAACACGTCGGCGGGGGCGCCGGCCTCCTGTCCCTCCAGCACCTCGGGCGCCAGATAGCCCGGCGTGCCGACCACCGCTCCTGAAGCGGTGACCGACAGCGAGTCGAGCGCCGAGGCGATGCCGAAGTCGATCACGACGGGCTCGCCGTCGGCCATCATGACGTTGGCGGGCTTGAGGTCCCTGTGCACCACGCCCGCCTCGTGGATGGACATCAGCGCCTGGGCCAGCCCCCTGGCCAGGCGGTGCAGATCGTCGACGGGCACCGGCACGACGCTGAGCGCCCGCCCCTGGACGTAACGGGTCACGAGGTAGGGGCTGTCGCCCGACATCGAGGCGTCCAGCACCTCGGCCACGTGCGCCCCCTCGACCAGGCGCATCGTCTCGACCTCGCGTTCGAGCCTGGTCAGGGCGGAGGCGTCGGCGGCGACGTGCGGGTGCAGCACCTTGACCGCCACCGTGCGGCCCTCGGGGTCGAGCGCGAGGTGGACCTCGCCGAACCCGCCGGACCCCAGAGGAGAGAGAAGGCGGTAGGGGCCCAGGTGCTCACCGTCAGGCTCGCTCATGTCTCCATAGTGCCCCGCGGAGGGGCGCCGGAGAACACGTCATGACCAGGGTGTGAGGAAGCCGAGACCGAGGCTCGTCATGAGGGAGTCGATGAGCCCTCCGATGAGCCCCGTCACGCTCTCCCTGGCGCTGCGGGTCAGCTCCCTCACCACGTCGGAGGGCTGCTCCCACGGGTGCCATGTGGGCGCCTGGCCCATCGCGAACAGCACCGCGAGCAGCGCCGCCGTGCCGACGACCAGCGCGACCACCAGCCCGGCTCCAGGGCTGCGGATGACGCCGGTCAGCGTGCGGGTGACGGCCTTGCGCGGCGCGCCCCCTCCAGGCAGCAGGAACAGCCCGGCCGCGAAGGCGCCTGCCGCGTAGGCCACCGCCTGGTCGCTCTCGATCTTCAACCCGTAGTGCAGCACGCCCCAGACGCACACGCCCCACAGGATCGACAGCGGCACCTGCACCAGCGACACCAGCGCCGCCTTGATCAGCGCCCATGGCGTGCCGAGCAGGATCAACGCGGGATCGGCCGCGCTGCTGCCGCGCAGCTGGCGGCGCGCGACCAGGTCACCGAAGAGGTACTCGCCCACGCGCAGCACCAACGCGATCACCACGGCGGCCGCGCCGACCATCACCGGCATCATGACCGCCAGCGCGACCAGCAGCGTCAGCAGCAGCGCCGCGATGAGCGGATGCCCCACGCGGTACTTCGGCCGGTCGGCCCGCGGCGGCGTGTAGGGCCTCGGCTGAGTGGCGGGCTGCGGCGGCCGCACGGCCGCCGCCTGCTGCGGCGCGGGGTAGCCCGCGACCCGCTGGTCGGGGTACGGCGCGGGCGGCCGGTAGGGCGGCACGTTCGCCGGCACGTACGGCGGCGGCTTCGGCTCCTTGCGGGGCTTGGCCTCCTTGCGCGGCTGCGGCGCGGGCCTCGGCGGCTTGGCGTACTCGACCGGCGGCAGCAGGTCGGAGTAGCTGTCGTCGCGCGCGAGCGTCTTGGTCCTGTTGACCGGCGGTGGCGGCGACGACTCCAGGACCCGCGTGCCGCTCGGCGGGGTCTCGTTGAAGGCCGTCACCGAGGGGTCGAGCCTGCGCGCCATGCGCAGCAGATCCTGCGCCGCGGGCCTTGCGCGGGGGTCGACCGCCAGCGCCTTGCCGAGCCAGCCGCGCAGCCACGCGGGCGCCTTGTCGAGCTGCGCCCGGCCTTCCATGATGTTGAAGCAGATGACCTCGAACGTCCCCGTGCCGAACGGCGGAGCGCCCACGGCGGCGAAGAACACCGTGGAGGCCAGCGCGTGCACGTCGGCCGCCTGGGTGATCTCCGTGTCGCGGATGATCTCGGGCGCGAGGTAGCCGGGCGTGCCGACGAACATGCCGGTCTGGGTCAACCTGGTGGCGTTGACCAGGTGCGCGATGCCGAAGTCGATGACCAGCGGCTCGCCGTCGACCAGCATGACGTTGGACGGCTTGAAGTCGCGGTGGATGACGTCGGCGGCGTGGATGGAGACCAGCGCCGAACACAGCCCCTGCGCCAGCCTGATCAGCTGCGCCGCCGGCAGCGGGCCCTCGGCGAGGACGGTCTCCTCGAGCGTGCGCCCCGGAGCGAACCTCGTCACGACGTACGGCTGCCCGCCGACGAGCTCGGCGTCGAGCACCTCGGCGACGTGCCGGCTGCGCACCCTGCGCATGGTCTCGACCTCGCGGGTCAGCCGGTCTCGCGCCTTGAGGTCGGCGGCGACGTGGGGGTGCAGCACCTTGATGGCGACCTCGCGCCCCTCTTCGTCGATCCCGAGGTGGACAACCCCCATGCCACCCTCGCCGATCTTCCTGACCAGTCTGTAGGGACCGAGACGCTCGGGCGCCTGGGTGTTGCCGGTGCTCATCTACTCATCCCCCTCCTTGGCCCGCCTTCCCCCGCAGGTCCGTCAGCCTGTCCGTGAGCGGACTCACGTCGACGGGCACCCATACCGACTTTCTACCCATTTCGGGCACTGTGCCGAGCGCCAGGACCAGCGAGAGCGCGGCTCCGACGGCGAGCACGCCGGCGGTCACCATGGCCACCGTACGCGACGGAACCAAGGAGGCGAGCGTCCTGCGCATCTGCCGTCCCGGAGCCTCGACGCCAGGACCCGCGCAGACGGTCCACAGGGCGATCGCTCCACCCCAGGCCAGCGCGTTGGCCAGCGGCATCGAGTGCACGAGCACGGTGAGCAGCAGGGTGACGGGCAGGCCCAGGATCAGCGCGTACGGCACCAGCGCGACCGTGATGCCGATCGACTTCAGCAGCGCGGCGGGCTGGGCGAACACGCGCAGCACGTCGGCAGCGGCCGAACCCGTCGAACGCCTGACGTTGAGCTGCGGCTGAGCCAGGTCGGCCGCGCGCAGCAGCACGGCGAACGGGATCGCCACCGCGCTGACGATCAGCGGCGCCAGCACGGCGAGCACGATCATGACGACGAGCAGCATGGCGCCCGCGACGCCGTACGCCTTGGAACGCTGCAGCGCCAGGCCGGGGCGCGCCCCGGGGATGCGCGGCTCGCGCCAGGTCTCGGGGTCGGGCGCGGGATGACCGGCCTGCGGGTACTGGTGGCCGTAGGGCTGCGGGGCACCGCGAGGGTAGTCGGGCGCGTCGGGGCGCACCCTGCGCGTGGGGATGTCACCGTCGCGCGGGTACGGCGGTGCGCCAGGATAGCCGCCTGCCTGCCCGCCCTGGGCGGGGAAGCCCGACGAAGGCCCGCCCTGCGCGGGGAAGGCAGGCGCCTGGCCGCTCTGTGCGGGGAAGCCCGGCGCCTGGCCTCCGGGCGCGGGGAAGGCGCCTGCGTGGCCCGCCGAAGGGAAGGCGCCGGGCGGGTTGGGCGCGCCAGGAGGGGTGTGCGGGGCGCTGTGGTCGGCCTGGTTGCCCGGCCATGGGCGGCTTGCGGGCGGCTCGGTGGAGGCCCTGGTCGCCACATCCCATGGGTGGGCGGGCACGCCGCCCTCCTCGCGCATCTGCCGCAACTCCTCGGGCGTCACGCGTCTGGTCGGCCACGGGTCGCCGCCGGTCGTGGCGTGCTCGCCCGCCTGCCCTGGACCCGAGGGCCCATGACCGCCCGAACCCGGGCCCGTCGCCCCGTGCCCGCCGGTGCCGGGACCCGTGGGGCCGCCGCCGGCGGGGCCCGCCTGGCCGTGACCGCCCGTCGAGGGACCCACGTGGCCGCCCGTCGAGGGCCCCACAGGGCCGTGGCCGCCGGTCGAGGGGCCCGAGGGGGCCTGGTTGCCGAGGAGGGAGACGAACTCCTGGCTGCCGGGGGCGCCGGCGCCGGACATGGGCGCGGCGCCGCCGTACGGGCCTGACAGGGACGGCTGACCGAGCGGAGGCCTGGCGGGCGGGATCGCCGGCGTGGGCACGTCGGCGGGGTCGGTCACAGGACGCGAGCCCGGACGGTCGGGCCTGGGCACGGTGGAGATCTCGTCGGCCACCCTGGCGGACTTGGGCAGCAGCCTGGCGGTCTGCTCGGCCAGGTCGGCCGCCTTGGGCCGCTTGGAGGGGTTGCGCTGGAAGGCCGCCTTGAGCAGCGGCTGCAGCTCGCGCGGCGCCGCCGACACCTCGGCCTTGCCCGCCGTGATGTTGTAGAAGATCATCTCCAGCGTGCCCTTGCCGAAGGGCGGCTGGCCGGTCGCGCCGAACAGCAGCGTGCCCGCCCACGCGTGGATGTCGACCTCGGGGCCCGCCTCGTGACCCTCGATGATCTCGGGCGCGAGGTAGCCGGGCGTGCCGATGAACATGCCGGTCTGGGTCAGCCTGGTCGCGTCGACCGCCTGGGCGATGCCGAAGTCGATCAGGACGGGGTCGCCGTCGAGGATCAGCACGTTGCCCGGCTTGAGGTCGCGATGGATCACCCCGACGGAGTGGACGGCGGCCAGCGCCGAGGCCACCCCGTGCGCGACCCTGACCAGCGCGGGCAGCTCGAGCGGACCGTCCTGCTTGACGACCTCGTCGAGCGGACGGCCTGCGACGTAGCGGGTGACGATGTACGGGCGGTGTCCCGTGACGTCGGCGTCGAGCACCTCGGCGATGTACTTGCTGCGCACCCGCCGCATCGTGTCGACCTCACGCGAGAGCCGCCGCCTGGCGACGTCGTCGCCGGCGACCTCGGCCCTGAGGACCTTGACCGCCACCTGCCGTCCCTGCGGGTCGACAGCGAGGTGGACAACGCCCATGCCCCCTTCACCGAGCCGCCTGAGCAGCCGGTAAGGGCCTAGTCGGTCATCGTTCATGGCATGAAGCACCATACCGGCTCAAACCCCGCCCACGAGATGAACCACAAGGTCACATTCCCACTCGTGTAACGTCTGAAGTGACCCCATAGGTTTCCCAATCATCGGTCTCGCATTGGTCTCAATTCGCCAGATCGAGGACCTCCGCGGTCTTCAATCCGGCCAGAGCGGCCCCCGGCAGGGCGAGCTTCGAACGCCGCACACCACTGCCGATGACCACCTCGGGATGGGCCGCCACCCTGCTGTCGACCAGAATCGGCCAGCCCTCGGGCAGGCCCAGCGGGGTGATGCCGCCGTACTCCATGCCGGTCAGCGAGACCGCGTCGTCCATGGAGGCGAAGCTGATCTTGCGTGCGTCGAGATGTCTCCTGATCACACCGTTGACGTCGGCCCTCGTCGTGGCCAGCACCATGCAGGCGGCGTAGCGCACCTCGCCGCCCCGCCTGCCCGCCACCACCACGCAGTTGGCGGAGGCGTCCATCGCCACGCCGTACCGGTCGCAGAAGGCGGCGGTGTCGGCCAGCTCGGCGTCGATCTCGGCCACGCGCACCTCCTCCTTCAGCTCACGTACGGCTCTCGCCACCGGTTCGGCGAGCAGGTCCATCCGGTCGAGGGCGGGCACCCATCTGAGGTCCATGCGCAGGACCCTACGCCGACGCTGTGACACGCCGGTGCAGCTGGGTGACCGTACTCCTCGCCGACTCCATGGCACCCGCCTGCCATGCGACTAGGTGGGTGAGCCAGTCGCCCGCGAAGTACACCCTCCCCGACGGACGTTGCAGGAGAGTGAAGGACGAATCAAAGGCCGGCCAGCGCACCCATCCGCCCTGGAGATGAGGCTGGCGCTCCCACGCGATCGAGACGCTCGACAGCAGCTCGGCGCGGTACTTCTCGCCGTGGATCTTCTTGCCCTGGGTGAGCGCGCGGCGCCTGCGGTCCTCGGGGGTGAGCGCCCCGTACAGCTCGGCGGGCTCGCCCGAGTTGTAGTAGCCGACGAGCAGGCCGCGCTCGGAGTGGTAGCCGTAGGAGGGATACCAGATGTGCGTGATGTCGAGATCGGCCTCGGTGACGCCGCCGTAGATACGGTCCTCGAGCTCCCACCAGCGCCTGCCGTACTCCAGGCCGATCTTGCCTGCGGCCACGGGGACGGGCGTGCGGAGCGCCGCGGTGACGGGGGCGCCCAGGTTGTGCGGGATCTTCGCCAGGATGTGCGGGGGCAGCGTGGCGACGCAGTAGTCGGCGGTGAGCTCGCCGCCTTCCCAGGCGACGGTGACGGACCCGGCCTGGTCGGTGATCTTCGTGACCCTGGCTCCGGTCCTGACGCGGTCGCGGCCGACCGCCTCGACCAGCCTGGTGACGATCGCGTCCATGCCGCCGACCGGCTGGAACATCGGGGTCGCCTGGTCGTAGCCGAAGTCGTTGGTGATCGCGCGGCCGACTCCCGCGGCGAGCACCTCGTGCAGGCCGGCGGGTGAGGTCAGCGCTGTTCCGCCGTCCATGCCCGGATATCTCGTGAAACCGCGGCGCTCGGAGCCTTCGTAGGTGAGCTTGGGCCCCAGGTCTCCGAACCTGCGCAGGAACTCCAGGAGGCGCTCGCGGTCCTCGCCCGTGAGCCTGCGGTCGAGCGCGCGGTTGTGGGTGGCCTTGGCCAGCAGCTCCGCGACATAGCCGTACATGTCGGCGCGGGCGGTCTTGTTGCGGACCGTCCTTCCCTCGGTGTGCACGTACGCCGAGGCGTTGGAGTTGACGAAGGTCTCGATGGGGACGCCGAGCTCGCGGCAGTAGTCCATCGTCACCATCCACGGCGCGATCCTGCCCGGGCCCGCGTTGAAGTAGACGCCCTCGCCGAAACGGGCGTCCTGGGCGGCCCCGTTGAGCTCGGTGAGCCTGTCGCCGCCGCGCAGGGTGAGGTTGCGCCCGCCGATCCTGTCGCTCGCCTCGAGCAGCGTGCAGTCGTAGCCCGCCTTGCCCAGCTCGTAGGCGACCGTCAGCCCCGCGACGCCCGCGCCGAGGATGACGACCTTGGCGGCGCCCCTGCCCTTGAGCGTGAAATCACCCTGCCTGGGCGGGGTGAACGTCTTGTCCTGCTCGGAGGGGGCCAGCCCCAGCGCGCCCATCGCCGCGTACATCGCGCCGGCGCCGCCGGCCGCTCCGATGCCGACCAGCAGTCCGCGCCTGGTCAGCGTGCCCCTGTCAGCCATAGGGCCCGCTGCCGCAGGCCACCTGCCCACCGATGGTCGCGAACAGCCCCATCAACGCCATGATCTGGGTGAAGTCGTCGGTGGCGAACTCGATCTCCCGCGCGCCCGTCTGCTTCACGCCCGGCACCAGCCCGCAGGCCGCCGCGATGGCCGTGGAGTTCCACTCCACGGCCAGCGTGTACGGCCGGTCCGTCTCGTAAGGTGTGAACGCGCTCAACCTGCCGAGCGCTCGCGCCGCCCCCTCACGGATCCGCGCCTGAGCCACGCTCGGCGGCAGCAGTTCGGCCGAGAACTTGTCGATGCCCTTCTTGACCGCGACGGTCTCGACCTCGCCCAGCAGCTCCGCCGCCTCCTGGCCGACCGCCTCGTCGCCGGTGACCAGCGCGACGGGCACGCCGTGGAAGCCCGCGCACGCCGCGACCAGCCGCGTCTCGCCGCAGGGCTCGCCGTTCAGGAAGACGTTCTGGATCTCCTTGCCCATCCACGTGTGGTTGAGCACGCCGTGCTGCACGCCCGCCCTCGCGTGGTAGCCGACGAACATCGCGGCGTCGAAGGAGGCGTCGAGCCCCTGGGCCATGCGCTGCGACTTGCCGGGGCCGCGGATCAGCGTCGCGCGGGGGTCGAGCAGGTCGATCCTGAGGTTCTTGGTGGAGCCGTGCGCGTCGTTGACCAGCACGCTGGTGGCGCCCGCGTCGAAGGCGCCCTCGATGGCGGCGTTGGCGTCGGCGGTCATGAGCTCGCAGCCGCGCTCGTAGCCGCGCTTGCCCGCGTGCATCTCCTCCGGGTCGGTCAACCCGGTCACGCCCTCCATGTCCACCGACAGGTAGACCTTCATGCCGCGCCACCCCATGTCTCGACTCGCCGCGCCTGGGCCTCGTCCATGAACCCGACGTTCTCCGCCATGAACCGCTCCGCCCGCTCCCGCCACGGCTCGGGGATCTCCTCGATCGCCGGCCTGTAGCAGTGGTCGAGCCAGGCGGTGGACTCCTCGGTGGCCTCGAGGTACCCGGCCGCCCTGGCGAAGGGCGTCTTCTCGATGCCGGGAACCCTCGCGCAGCCGTACTCGATCATCTCCTGCCCGCCGTACGGCGGGGGCTCCTGCCACTTGCGCGCCACGGGACGGTCCGCGGTGATCGGCGTGTCCATCGGACGCCGCTCCACCGCGGCCTGGATGAGCTCCTTGTACAGGCACTTGCCGCACGTACGGCAGGGCCCCGAGGTGCCGCGCAGGCACCAGCGCACCTGCGCCTTGAGCGGGGAGTCGAGCGCGATCCTCATCGTGATCGCCTCGCTCACGCCGCCCACGGGCAGCACGATCCGCAGCCCCGCTGCGGCGAACAGCCGCCCCCACATGCCGTGGGGCGCCCACATCGGGTTGTCGGGGGTGAAGCGGTGCACGTACCGCCCTCCGCCGAGCCAGCGCGAGCCGATCTCGTACCCGAGGCCGACGCCGCCCAGCCCCAGCCTGTCGGCGTTCAGCAGGGCCCCCACCATGACGGCGTGGTGCTCGGGATAGCCGGGACGCGGCTCGGCCAGCGTGAACTCCAGGTCCGACTCGACCGTGGTCACCTCGCGGCCGGTCTGCGCGGCCAGCTTGGCCAGCACGTCGGAGCGGTAGTGCGGCCAGCGGTTCGGCACCCTGCTGTGCGGTACCCGCCTGAAGTGCACGAACGGCGCGTCGGGGAAGACTGCCGCGGCGGCCACCGAGTCGGCGCCGCCGCTGTAGGAGATCGCCAGCGTGGGGCCGGGGTCGCGCGGCGGGCCTCCCACGGGGCCCGCCTCGATCCCCCAGCCGTCGTGGAGCGCGGCGGCCAGCGCGCTCGACACGGGACGGTCGAAGGTGATGCGCCTCCTGGTCCAGGGCGCGACGACCGTCCAGGCGGCGACGGCCCAGAGGTCGTTGTGCGCGTCGGAGGGGACGCCCTTGACCTCGCAGGAGTTGACCGCCAGCTTCACGGGGTAACCGTCGGACACGGTGCCGGTGATCTCGTCCTCGGGGTCGAGCCTGAAGGTGAGCTCGCCGCCCTTCCAGCTCACGCGCACGACTGCCCCCCGCCCACGGCGCCCTCGTTCGCGGCCCTGAGTTCGTCGACCGCCTGCCAGAGCAGGACCTCGTTCTGCAGGATCCTGTCGAGCGCCTGGGCCGTCTCGTGGGCCAGCCTGTGCGCCTCGGCCGCCTTCTCCGCGACCGCCGTGGCGGCCGCCGCCTGCGCCGCGGGCTGCGGGCCCTGCTGCCTGACCGCCCTGAGCCGCCTGACCTCCTCCTGCAGAGTGGTCACCTCACGGCGCAGCGTCTGAACCTCCCACAGCGCGTCCTTGATGTCCTGCCGATGGTCGGCGACCGAGATGTAACGGGAGTCGAACCACGAACGGACGGCCTTCTTCAGCCGCGCGGGGACGGGGACGCGCATCATGAAACGCCACGATAGCGGCAAACCACCTGCCTCCTGAGCCGCTCTCCGAACCCCGTCCCGGTCATCCCAGGATCCGCGAAAAGCGTGCGGCGCCGCTCCGGATAGGGTCCAGGACATGGTCGACTGGGTACGCCTCGAACTGCACGTGGACACCTTCGACGACGCGGCCTTCGAGCCCCGCCTCGATCGAGCCCGCGAGTCGGGCATCTCGTTCACGACCATGGCCGAACTCGGCGACACCCCCGCCCACCGGCGCGCCCTCTACGACCTCAACAGGACCTGCTCGGCAGACATCCCGAACAGGGGCGCGTTCTACACCTACGACGAGTACCTCGCCCAGCGCATCGAGGTGCCCACCTTCTCCGCCGAGGGCGTCGTGCTGGCGACCCTCGAAGGAGAGTGGATCGGCATGTCCACGACCTCCCTGCATCCGGACGAGGGGTACGCCTTCAGCGAGATGACCGGCGTCCTCGCGCCCCATCGCGGGCGGGGGCTGTCGCTGGCGCTGAAACTGCTGGCGATCCGGTTCGTGCGATCGGCCGGGTACGAGCGCCTGATCACCTTCCACCACCCCCGCAACACCTCCGCGATCGCCATGAACCGCCGCCTCGGCTTCGTCGACCCACCCGCCGAGCGGCAGCCCGGCTGACGATCGCCCGGCGCCGAGGCACAACGTCTGCCGTCGCGTCCGGGGTCAGCGACCGGTGAACTTGGGCTTGCTCTTCTCCGTGAAGGCGCGCATGCCGATCTTGGCGTCGTCCGTGGCGAACAGCCCGGAGAACTGCAGGCGCTCGACCTCGAGCCCTGTGTCCAGGTCCACCTCGAGCCCCTGGTCGATCGCCTGCTTGGCGGCGCGCAGCGCGACCGTGGGGCCGCCGACGAAGGTGGCCGCCCATTCCAGCGCCGCCGTGTAGACGTCGACGTCAGGCACGACCCTGTCGACCAGGCCGATCTCCAGCGCCTCGGCCGCGCTGACGTGCCGTCCGCTGAAGATGAGGTCCTTGGCCCTGGCGGGGCCGACCAGGCGGGACAGCCGCTGGGTGCCGCCGGCTCCGGGGATGATGCCGAGCTGGATCTCCGGCTGGCCGAGCTTGGCGCTCTCGCCCGCCACCCTGAAGTCCGCGCAGAGTGCGAGTTCGCAGCCGCCGCCCAGCGCGTAACCGGTGATCGCGGCGATGACCGGCTTGCCGACCCGGGCCAGCGCGGTGAAGCAGTCCTGCAGGGTCCTCGAGTGGGCGGCCATGTCCGCGTAGGACATGTCGGCCATTTCCTTGATGTCGGCGCCCGCCGCGAAGACGCGCTCCCCTCCGTAGACGACGACCGCGTGGACGTCCTGGTCGGCGTCCGCGGCTCGCGCGCACTCGGCGATCTCGCGCTGGACCTGCCCGTTGAGGGCGTTCATCTTCGGACGATCGAGCCTGATCGTGGCGATCTGGTCGGAAACCTCGACGCGTGCAAACTCACCCATGGAGCGACCCTATCCGCGAACAGGGCGAGAGCCGCTGTCCGAAACGGCGAGAATGTGGGCACACGGAAGGCGGACACGATGGACGCTCAAGCGTTAAGGCTCGCCCAACTGGTCGCCGTGGTGGCCAGCGCGGGCTTCTCCTTCGGCGGCTTCATCGGCGTCCTCTACTCCGAAGACCCTCCTGCCGCCAAGGCGGTGGCCTTCGCCCTGCTGGCCGTCCTGCTGGGGCTGCACCTGCGCAACTGCGTACGGCGGGCCGATGGGCGCAGGCCGCGAGGCTGGCGGTGGACGCTCGCCGTCCAGGCGGTCCTGACAGGGGCGGGCCTGGTGTGGTTCGCGAGCACCTGGTACGGCAACACCGGTTTCCTGGCCGCCGCCGTCCTGTTGCTGATCAGGAGGCCGGGGCCGAGGTGGGGCGCGTTCTCGCTGGTGCTGCTCGCCCAGTTCCTGTCAGGGCTCACCGTGCGGCCCACGGTGAGCGAGGCGCTCTACCTCGTGGTGGGGCAGGCCGCCTTCGTCGGGATCGCCCTGTACGGCGTGGTGCGGCTGGCCGACCTCATCGCCGACCTGCGCAGCACCCAGGCGAGCCTGGCGGCGGCCGAGGTGGCCCGTGAGCGGCTGGCCTTCGCCGAGCAGCTCAACGAGCGGGTGGGTTCGAGCCTGAAGCAGGTGGCCCTGGTGCTCCAGCGTCCTGGCCTGTCGCGGGACGAGCTCGAGGCGAGCCTCGCGACGGCGCGCACGGCCCTCACCGAGGTGCGGTCGGTCTCGCACGCCCACCGCGACGGGGTCACCGCCAGGCCGGTGGTGGCGGGAGACCTGACCACGAGGGTCGTGAACGTCCTCGTCGTCACGACGCTGCTGCTGATGATCGTGCCGCACGAGGTCCGCCACCTGTTCCAGATCGGCCTGTCCGGCCTCCCCCTGCTGGTCTTCGTCGTGGCGCTGCTCGGCTTCGTCGCGCTCTACCTGCGAGCGTGCCTGCCGGGCGGACGGCACGAGGGCTGGACGCTCGCGGGGCTGGTGCTGCTCACCTACGCGCCGACGGCGCTGCTCGGCGCGAAGCTCTGGTACGTCGCCACGCTGCTGCCAGGCGCCGTCGTCGTGCTGCTGCGCGGGCCGGTCCGGTGGGCCGCCGCGGGCGCGGTGCTGACGGTCGACGTCGTCTTCCACCTGACCCAGACCGGCCTGGCGGGCAACGTCCTGGACGCCGTCTACGGGGTGGTGTACGTGATCGAGCGGGCGATCATCGTCTACGCCCTGTGGCGCATGGCCAGGCTGACGGTCGAGCTGCGGGAGGCGCGGGCGGAGCTGGCCAGGGTCCAGGTGGCGCGTGAGCGGCTGCGCTTCGCCCGCGACCTGCACGACCTGCTGGGCTACGGCCTGTCGGTGGTGGTGCTCAAGGCCGAGCTGGCCTTCCGCCTGCTGGAGCGCGATCCCGACGCTGCCGCGCGGCAGCTCGGCGACGGCCTGGAGGCGGCCCGCCAGGTGCTCGCCGACATCGACTCGGTGGCCTCGGGCCGCACGGAGATCTCGCTGGCCGCCGAGGTCGAGTCGGCCCGCGCGGTGCTGGAGGCGATGGGCGTCGAGGTGAGCTGGTCCCGCACCGCGGCGGCGCTGCCCGCCGGCGTGGACGAGGCGCTGGCGGCGGTGCTGCGCGAGGGCGTGACCAACGTGCTCAGGCACAGCGCGGCCCGCCACTGCTCGCTGGAGATCGTGGCCGACGACAGGCAGGTACGGCTCAGCCTGACCAACGACGGCGTGACCGCCGCCTCACCCGATCACCGGCAGGGCTCGGGCGTCGGCAACCTCACCCACCGCCTGGACGCCCTGGGCGGGCGGCTGAGCGCCGAACGCACGGGTGAGACCCACACCCTCACCGCGACGGCTCCGCTAGAGCCAGCCCTCGTCGGCGGCGATGCGGATCGCGTCGACCCTGTTCCTCGCGTTGAGCTTCATGACCGCTGACGACAGGTAGTTGCGGACGGTGCCCCTGCTGAGCGAGAGCCGTACCGCGATCTCGTCGGCCTCGGCGCCCGTGGCGGCCATCCTGAGCACGTCGACCTCGCGGGCGGCCAGCGGGTTGTCGGCCTTGCGGAGGGCGGCCATGGCCAGCTGCGGATCGACGACCTGCTCTCCCGCGACCACCTTCCTGATGGCCTCGACGAGATCGCCGGGCGGTGAGTGCTTGAGCAGGAAGCCGCTCACCCCCGAGGCCATGGCGCGCCGCAGGTAGCCGGGCCTGGCGAAGCCGGTGAGCACCACGACGCGGCACTCGGGCAGGCGCTCGGTCAGCAGCGCGGCGGCGCTGAGGCCGTCCAGCCCTGGCAGTTCGATGTCCAGGACAGCCGCGTCGGGACGCGACTCCAGCGCGGCGGGCACGATCTGGTCGCCGCGCTCCACGGCGGCCACGACCTCGAGATCGTCCTCCAGCTCGAGCACGGCGGCCAGCGTCTCGCGCAGGATGCGCACATCCTCCGCGATCAGAACTCGGATCACTGTGAATCCTTCACACGGTGTTGGTGAACGAGGCACTACTGGCGGTCCAGCGGGATTGCGACTATAGCGAGCAGAGAGAGGAGCACATCATGCAGAAGATCACCACGTACCTCTGGTTCGACAACCAGGCGGAGGAGGCGGCCAACCACTACGTCTCCATCTTCCCGAACTCGCGCGTCGTCGAGGTCACTCCCATGATCGTGACGTTCGAGATCGAGGGGCAGCGCTTCATCGCGCTCAACGGCGGGCCGCAGTTCACCTTCACCGAGGCGATCTCGCTCTACGTCGACTGCGACACCCAGGAGGAGGTCGACGAGCTGTGGGCCAAGCTCGTCGAGGGCGGCGAGGAGAGCCAGTGCGGCTGGCTCAAGGACAAGTACGGACTGTCCTGGCAGATCATCCCCAAGGCGCTGCCGAAGCTGCTCAGCGACCCCGACCCGGCCAGGGCCGAGCGCGCCATGCAGGCGATGCTCAAGATGTCGAAGATCAACGTCAAGGAGCTTGAAGAGGCCGCCAACGGCTGACCGGACTCCGGGGAGGCGGGGGCCTCCCCGATGAAGTCCTGAAAAAATCCTTCTCAATCCTCTTCTAGAGGAAGGAAAATGTTGAGACGCTGACTCCTGAACGACCCCCCAGTCAAGGAGTCACCCATGCGCAGAGCGTTGGCGGTCGCCTGCTTCTTACCGCTGCTGATACCCACCGCGATCGCGCACGCCGAGGCCGCGCCCGAGGACAGGCAGCAGGCGTTCGCGAAGGCGGCCGAGACCTACCAGGTGCCGGAGAGCGTCCTGCTGGGCGTCTCCTACCTGGGGTCGAGGTGGGACTCCCACGCGGGCCAGCCCAGCAACGACGCGGGATTCGGGCCGATGCACCTGACCGACGCGGCCGCCTTCACCGGCTCCAACCACCACGCCGAGGGCGAGGAGGACCCGCGGGGCGACGAGACGCGCCCGCTGGCCCTGCCGTCCGAGGCGCCGGAGACGCCGGAGGAGATCCCCGTCTCGCTCAGGACGATGGAGAAGGCCGCGGCGCTGACGGGCGAGTCGCACGAGACGCTGAAGACCGACCCCGCGGCCAACATCCGCGGCGGCGCGGCGCTGCTGGCCGACTACCAGAAGCAGCTCGGCGCGCCGCTCAGCGACGATCCCGGCCAGTGGTACGGCGCGGTCGCGCGCTACTCCGGTGCCACCGAGTACGAGGCGGCCAAGTTCTTCGCCGACGAGGTCTTCTCGGTGATCGCCTCGGGGATGACGCGCACCACCGACGACGGGCAGCGGGTCACCCTGAAGCCGGTGCCCGACCTCGGCAAGATCGAGTCGTGGCTGGAGAAGCTCGGGCTCTCGCTGCCGCGCCGCGACGGCGTGGAGTGCCCGCGCTCGATCTCCTGCGAGTGGATCCCCGCGGGATACGCGCAGCTGCCGAACAACAACTACGGCCACTACGACCTGTCCGACAGGCCGAACAACCAGAAGATCGACTACATCGTCATCCACGACATGGAGGGCTACTGGGCGCCCTCCGTGCGGCTGAACCAGGACCCGAGGTGGCCCGGTAGCTGGCACTACTCGGTCAGGTCCAGCGACGGGCACATCGCCCAGCAGATCAAGACCAAGGACGTCGGCTGGCAGGCCGGCAACTGGTACATCAACGCCAAGTCCATCGGCATCGAGCACGAGGGCTTCCTGGCCGAGGGCAGCACCTGGTACACCGAGGCGATGTACCGCACGTCGGCCAAGCTCGTGCGCTACCTGGCCATGCGCCACGGCGTGCCGCTCGACCGCGCCCACATCATCGGCCACGACAACGTGCCAGGCACGCTGCCGACCACGGTCAGGGGCATGCACGAGGACCCCGGCCCCTTCTGGGACTGGGCGCACTACTTCGAACTCATGGGCGCTCCGCTGCACCAGTTCGGCGGCCCGAGGTCGGGCTCCATCATGATCAAGCCGGATTTTGAGACGAACAAGCCGTACTTCTACGGCTGTGACCGCAAGAACCCCTCGGCCGCGTGCCCGCCGCTGCCCGCCTCCACGGTGTGGCTGCGCACCGAGCCGCGCCCCGACGCTCCGCTGGTCAAGGACATCGGCAAGCACCCCACGGGCGACTCGCTCTACAGCGTCTACGACCACAGCGCCCGCGCCACCACCGGGCAGCGCTACGCCGTGGCCGACCGCGACGGCGACTGGACCGCGATCTGGTACCTCGGTCAGAAGGCGTGGTTCCACAACCCCGCCGCCAACCCGACCGCGGTGCCGTCCATGGGGCTCGTCGTGACCCCCCGTCCAGGGCTCAAGACCGTCCCCGTGTACGGCAGGGCCTACCCGGAGCAGGAGGCCTACCCCGCGGGCATCCCGTACCAGGCCGTGACGCCGCTGCAGTACACCTTCTCCGAAGGGGAGAAGTACACGCTGGCAGGGCCCGCGGCGGCCGAGTACTACAGGGCGGTGACCTTCGACCCCGCCCCGCACACCGTCGTGCGCGGCAAGACGAAGTACTGGCAGATCCAGTTCGGTCACCGGGTGATGTTCGTCAAGGCCGACGACGTGCGGGTGACCTTCCAGTAGGCGCTGTTCGACGGGACCTCGCCCTCACAGGGCGGGGTCCCTCAGCGTTTGCGGGTGAACTCGGCGACGGCGCGCCTGGTGCTCTGCAGCGCCTCCTGCGAGGAGTCGAAGGTGCGCTGGGCCACGCCCACGAAGACGCAGTCGACGACGAGCAGCTGGCTGATGCGGCTGGCCAGCGCGCCGGGGCGGAACTCGGTCTCCCTGCCCGCGGAGATCAGCACGTGCTCGGCCATCGCGGCGAGGGAGGAGCGCGGATTGTTGGTGATGGCGACCGTGGTGGCACCCGCCTCCCCCGCCAGGCGCAGCGGCTCGAGGACGTCGGGCGTCTCGCCCGAGGTGCTGATGCCGATCGCCACGTCGCCCGCCTTGAGCAGCACCGCGCTGGTGAGCGCCAGGTGCGCGTCCTGGAAGGCGTGGCTCGACAGGCCGATGCGCATGAGCTTCTGCGCCACGTCCTCGGCCACCAGCCCCGAGGCGCCCACGCCGTAGGAGTCGATCCTGCGGGCGCCCACGATGGCGTCCACGACCAGGCCGAGCCGCTCGGAGGTGAGCTGGGCGACGGTGTCGTTGATCGCCTCGGACTCGGCTCGCGAGACTTTGAGGATGACCTCCGACAGCGGGTCGTCGGGGGCCAGGTCGCCGGGCACCAGCCGGTCGGGCTGCGCGGCCGCGGCCGCGAGAGCCAGCCTGAGCTGTGGGTATCCGGCGAAGCCGAGCAGGCGGGCGGTGCGGACGATCGTCGCCTCGCTGGTGCCCGAGGCGGCCGAGAGCTCGGTGATGGTGCTGCGGGCGACGGTCGCGGGGTCCTCGAGTATCAGACGGGCGACGGTCTGCGCGGCGGGGGTGAGCGAAGGAAGGACACCGCGGACGGTGGCCACGAGTGTGTCTGCCCTCAGACCGTTCATGGTGTCTTCCACATACCGATTATGGGGCCTGGACGGGAGGAAGGACTGCTCCAGGGCGTCATGACCGCAAACCGGCATCTCTTCGGCGTCCCGAGGTCGACCACGGGTCGCGCGGCCGGAGGCCACGGGACGGGCCCCGGAGACGGCGCTCCGGGGCCCGCGTGGTCAGCGGAGGGTGCCGTTGGTCATTCCCACGGGCTCCTCCGGGAGGGCGAGCAGGCCGAGCTCGGCGGGAGCGGCCATGAGCGGGTGGTTGGGCACCACCCGCACCGTGTAGCCGAACGCCCCCGTACTGTCGAGCGGCACCTTGCCCACGTAGTGGGCCTTGCCGTCGTCGGTCGTCCCTTCGAGCGTCATGGCCAGGTAGCGGGGGCTCAGCAGCTCGTCGTGCGGGCCGACCTTGCCGTAGGCGGCCTGGACCAGCAGGTCGTGGGGCTCCAGCTCGCCCAGGGCGATAGTCGCGCGCAGGTCGAGCGCCGCGCCCACCTCCGGCGTGTCGCCGACGCCCGACGCCTCCACGTGCTCCACGCGCACGCCCGGCCACGCCTTGGTGACGCGCACCCGCCAGGCGGCGAACGCCTTGGCCGGGGCGTAGGAGTCGGTCGACAGGGCCCTCGCCGAGGCCGCGGCGGGCAGGTAGAGACCCACGACGTAGTCGCGCAGCATCCGGCCGGCCAGCACCTTGGGCCCGAGGGAGGTCAGCGTGTGGCGCACCATCTCCAGCCACCGCCTGGGCAGCCCGTCGGGCGCCCTGTCGTAGAAGCGGTCGGAGACCTCGTGCTCGATGAGGTCGTAGAGCGCGGCCGCCTCGAGCTCGTCGCGCCTGTCGGCGTCGGCGACACCGTCGGCGGTGGGGATGGCCCAGCCGTTGGTGCCGTCGTACCACTCGTCCCACCAGCCGTCGCGGATCGACAGGTTGAGCCCGCCGTTCAGCGCCGACTTCATGCCCGAGGTGCCCGACGCCTCGAGGGGACGCAGCGGGTTGTTCAGCCAGACGTCGCAGCCCTGGACGAGCAGCTGGCCGAGGGCCATGTCGTAGTCGGGCAGGAAGACGATGCGGTGCCGCACGTCCTCGGAGTCGGCGAACCTGACGATCTGCTGGATGAGCTTCTTGCCGCCCTCGTCGGCCGGGTGGGCCTTGCCCGCGATGAGGATCTGCACCGGCTTGTCGGGAGACAGCAGCAGCTCGCGCAGCCGCACGGGGTCGCGCAGCATCAGGGTGAGCCGCTTGTAGGACGGCACCCTGCGGGCGAAGCCGATCGTCAGCACGTCGGGGTCGAGGGCGTCGTCGACCCAGGTGAGCTCGGCGTCGGAGGCGCCGCGGTCGCGCCACGAGCGGCGCAGCCGTACTCTCGCCGCCTCGACCAGGCGCTCGCGCAGCCTGCCGCGGATGCCCCAGATCTCGGGGTCGGAGATCTTCTGGACGCCCTCCCAGCCCTGCCCCTTCTCGATGAGCTCGGGCAGCTCGCGACCGGCCAGCTCCATGATCTCGCGGCCCACCCAGGTGGGCGCGTGGACGCCGTTGGTGATCGAGCCGATCGGCACCTCGTGCAGGTCGAAGCCGGGCCACAGCTCCTGGAACATCCCCCTGCTGACCTCGCCGTGCAGCTCGGAGACGCCGTTGACGCGCTGGGCCAGGCGCATGCCCATGATGGCCATGTTGAAGCGCCCTGGCTCCTGCTCGGCGCCCAGCGCGAGGACGCGCTCGACAGGGACGGTCGGCCACGCGTTGTCGCCGCCGAACTGGCGCTCGATCATGTCCGAGGGGAAGCGGTCGATGCCCGCGGGGACCGGCGTGTGGGTGGTGAAGACGGTGCCGGCGCGAACCGCCTCGATCGCCTCGTCGAAGGAGAGCCGCGCCTCGGTGAGCTCGCGGATGCGCTCCAGGCCGAGGAAGCCCGCGTGGCCCTCGTTGGTGTGGAAGACCTCGGGCTCGGCGTGTCCCGTGATCCGGCAGTAGGCGCGGATGGCCCGCACGCCGCCGACGCCGAGCAGCAGCTCCTGCATGAGCCTGTGGTCGGTGCCCCCGCCGTACAGGCGGTCGGTGACGTCGCGGGCGGCGTTGTCGTTGTCGGCCACGTCGGAGTCGAGCAGCAGCAGCGGCACCCTGCCGACCTGCGCCACCCACACCTGCGCGTGCAGGGCGCGCTGGTTCGGCAGGCCGATCCTGATGTGTACGGGCGTGCCCTCCTCGTCCTTCAGCAGGCTCAGCGGAAGGCCGCCGGGGTCGAGGCTGGGGTAGTGCTCCAGCTGCCAGCCCTCTGGCGACAGCGACTGAGTGAAGTAGCCGTGGCGATAGAGCAGTCCGACCGCCAGGATCGGCACGCCGAGATCGCTGGCCGCCTTGAGGTGGTCACCCGCCAGGATGCCGAGGCCGCCGGAGTACTGCGGCAGCGCCGCGGCGATGCCGTACTCGGGCGAGAAGTAGGCGATCGCGCCCGCGGCCTCGGGCAACGTCTGATACCAGCGGGGCGCGGTCATGTACTCGCGCAGATCGTCGGCGGCGTCGGCGAGACGGCGCAGGAAGCGGCGGTCGGTGGCCAGCTCGCGCAACCTGGCGGGGTCGACGGCGCCCAGCAGCGCGACGGGATCGTGCCCGACTCGCTCCCAGACGGCCGGATCGACCTCGGCGAACAGGTCCGTGGTCTCTGGATGCCAGGACCATCGGAGGTTGTGCACAAGCTCGCCGAGGGCGGCCAGCTCCGTGGGCAGGACGGTGCGGACGGTAAACCTGCGGATAGCTCTCACGAATTCGACCCTAGGGGCTGAGGAGCGGTGTTCAGGCGGGAGTGGATCACTTCCGTTTCACAACCCTTCCATGTAGAGGCATCAAGAGGGACTATTAGGGCACTCCCCACATTGAGCTTTGACGCACCGTCGCGGGACGGTGCCAGCTGCTGCACGCGTGAAGGTGCGAGGATCGTCATTGCCACAGACGCCCGCTCGACACATGAGAACAGGACGCGATGATCGGTCGAATTCCCATCACGGACATCTACCCCGTCGTTGACGGTGGGCAGTGGCCCGCCAAGGCGGTCGCCGGAGAGACCTTCGAGATCGCGGCGACCGTGTTCAGAGAAGGGCACGACGCGGTCGCCGCCGGTGTCGTGCTCACCGCTCCCGACGGGCGGCGCGGCCACCTGAAACACATGCGAGAACAGGGCAAGGGCACCGACCGCTGGGCGGTGTCCGTGTGCCTGCCCGACGAGGGCGACTGGCAGTTCAGGATCGAGGCCTGGGGCGACCCGATCGGGACGTGGCTGCACGACGCGGAGATCAAGATCCCGCGCGGCATGGACGTGGAACTGATGTGCGAGGAGGGCGCCAGGCTCTTCGAGCGGGCCGCCCGCGCCGTCAGGGCGACCGACTGCCCCGCCCCCCACGCGGGTAACGGCACGACGCGCAACGGCAACGGCACGCTCAAGACAGGTCAGCAGAAGAACGGCCAGCTCATGACCGACACGGTCAAACCGGGCGCGCTCAAGGCCGGCACCGAGCTCAAGCCGTCGGAGACGTGCGGGCACAGGGCGGCGCTGCTGGCAGTGGCCTCCACGCTGCGCGACGACGCCCTCGACCCCCGTGCCAGGCTGTCGATCGCCCAGCTGCCCGAGACCACGGCGCTGCTGGAGGCGCATCCGCTACGCGACCTGCTGACCAGGAGCAAGCAGCAGAAGGTCAGGGTGGAGCGCCGCAGGGCCCTGTTCGGCTCGTGGTACGAGTTCTTCCCCAGGTCCGAGGGCGCGATCGTCGACGGCGAGGGCGTGTCGAAGTCGGGCAACTTCCAGACCGCCGCCAAGCGGCTGCCCGCCATCGCCCGCATGGGCTTCGACGTGGTCTACCTGCCGCCGATCCACCCGATCGGCACGACCTTCCGCAAGGGCCGTAACAACACGCTCACGCCCGGCCCCGACGACCCGGGCTCGCCCTGGGCGATCGGCTCCGAGGACGGCGGGCACGACGCCGTCCACCCCGACCTCGGCACGATCGACGACTTCGACGACTTCGTGGGCAGGACCAGGGAGCTGGGCATGGAGGTGGCGCTCGACTTCGCGCTGCAGTGCTCTCCCGACCACCCGTGGGTCACGGAGCACCCCGAGTGGTTCACGATCCGCGCCGACGGGAGCATCGCCTACGCGGAGAACCCGCCGAAGAAGTACCAGGACATCTACCCGCTCAACTTCGACAAGGATCCCGAGGGCATCTACGCCGAGGTCAAACGGGTCGTCAGGCACTGGATGGACCACGGTGTGCGGATTTTCAGGGTGGACAACCCGCACACCAAGCCGGTCGGCTTCTGGGAGCGCCTGCTGGCCGACATCCGCGCCACGGACCCGGATGTGATCTTCCTGGCCGAGGCGTTCACCAGGCCTCCGATGCTGCAGACCCTGGCGAAGATCGGTTATCACCAGTCATATACGTACTTCACATGGAAGAACTCCAAATATGACGTTGAAACGTACTTTTCGGAGCTATCTCATGAGACGTCGCACTTTCTGAGGCCGAACCTCTTCGTCAACACGCCCGACATCCTGCACGAATATCTTCAGCACGGCGGGGTCCCCGCCTTCAAGATCCGCGCGGTCCTGGCCGCGCTCACCTCCCCCACCTGGGGCGTCTACTCGGGCTACGAACTCGCCGAGCACGTCGCGGTACGCCCTGGCAGCGAGGAGTACCTCGACAGCGAGAAGTACCAGTACCGGCCGAGGGACTGGGTGGCCGCCGAGAGGGAAGGGCGGACTCTCGCCCCCTTCATCACCCACCTCAATTTGTTCCGAAGAGCTCACCCGGCCCTCCAGGAATTGCGTAACCTGAAGTTCCACAGGGTCGACCACCCGGACCTGGTCTGCTTCTCCAAGCGGCTCCCTGGCGCCTACGACACGGCCACACGACGGCACGGCCTCGGCGACGTGGTCCTGGCGGTCGTCAACTTGGACCCGCACAATACTCATGAGGCGACAGTCGATCTCGACCTGCCGGCCCTCGGTCTCGACTGGAATGCCGAGTTCGTCGTCGACGACGAGGTGTCGGGCGAGTCGTACCGCTGGCGGCAGAGCAACTACGTGCGCCTCGACCCACACATTCACCCGGCGCACGTCTTCACCGTGCGAGCGGCTCATCGGTAACACAGCGATCGGGGAGTCCAACTTTGTCCGACATCGTGAACTCCGCTGCCATCCCGAACACCTTTGACGAGGACAAACCCCGCGATCCCTACTGGTACAAGCGGGCGGTCTTCTACGAGGTGCTCATCAGGGGCTTCGCCGACTCAAACGGCGACGGCACCGGCGACATCAAGGGGCTCATCAGCAGGCTCGACTACCTGCAATGGCTCGGCGTCGACTGCCTGTGGCTGTTGCCGCTCTATGAGTCGCCGCTGCGTGACGGCGGCTACGACATCGCCGACTTCATGAAGATCCTTCCGGACTTCGGCGACCTCGGTGACTTCGTCAAGCTCGTCGACGAGGCGCACAAGCGCGGCATGCGGGTGATCGCCGACCTGGTGATGAACCACACCAGCGACGCCCACCCGTGGTTCCAGGCCTCGCGCCACGACCCCGAGGGGCCCTTCGGCGACTTCTACGTCTGGTCGGACACCGACGAGAAGTACAAGGACGCCAGGATCATCTTCATCGACACCGAGACCTCCAACTGGACCTACGACCCGGTCAGGGGCCAGTACTACTGGCACCGCTTCTTCCACCACCAGCCCGATCTCAACTACGAGAACCCGGCGGTACAGGAGGCCATGCTCGAGGTGCTGAGGTTCTGGCTCGACCTGGGCATCGACGGGTTCCGCATGGACGCCATCCCCTACCTGTTCGAGGAGGACGGCACCAACTGCGAGAACCTCCCCAGGACCCACGCCTACCTCAAGCGGGTCAGGGCCGAGGTCGACCGCCTCTTCCCCGACAGGGTGCTGCTGGCCGAGGCCAACCAGTGGCCGAGCGACGTGGTCGAGTACTTCGGCGACAGCGTGGGCGGCGGCGACGAGTGCCACATGGCCTTCCACTTCCCGCTCATGCCGCGCATCTTCATGGCCGTGCGCAGGGAGTCGCGCTACCCGATCTCCGAGATCCTGGCCCAGACGCCCAAGATCCCCGAGAACTGCCAGTGGGGCATCTTCCTGAGGAACCACGACGAGCTGACGCTCGAGATGGTCACCGACGAAGAGCGCGACTACATGTACTCCGAGTACGCCAAGGACCCGCGCATGCGCGCCAACGTCGGCATCCGCCGCCGGCTGGCGCCCCTGCTGGAGAACGACCGCAACCAGATCGAACTGTTCACCGCTCTGCTGCTGTCGCTGCCAGGCTCGCCGGTGCTCTACTACGGCGACGAGATCGGCATGGGCGACAACATCTGGCTGGGCGACCGCGACGGCGTCCGCACGCCCATGCAGTGGACCCCCGACCGCAACGCCGGGTTCTCCGACTGTGACCCCGGCCGCCTCTACCTGCCGATCATCATGGATCCGATTTACGGATATCAGGCGATCAACGTCGAGGCGCAGCAGAAAAACGCCGGATCTCTGCTTCACTGGACCAAGCGGATGATCGAGATTCGTAAGCGTCACCCGGTCTTCGGGCTGGGCGACTTCATCGAACTCAACTCGTCCAACCCCAGCGTGCTGGCATTCGTCCGCGAGCTGGGCGATGATCGCATGCTATGCGTCAACAACCTCTCGCGGTTCCCGCAGCCCGTGGAGCTGGACCTGAGGCGGTTCGTCGGCGTATCGCCCGTGGAGACGATGGGTGGGGTTCCATTTCCACCGATTGGCGAACTTCCGTATCTTTTGACGCTCCCGGGGCATGGGTTCTACTGGTTCACCCTTCCACCCGCCGCGCCACAGGAGGAGTAGGCCGTGCTTGAGGACCTCCTTGCCCGCTGGATCACCCACCAACGCTGGTTCGCGGGCAAGGGGCGTCCTCTCGACGGCCTTTCCATCGACTCCGACACCTCTCTCGGCGACGGACTGCGCCACCTGATCCTGTCGGTACGGCAGGCGGGCGCCCGCGACCGCTACCAGCTCCTGCTCGGCGTCAGCCCCGAGCTGCCCGACAGGCTCAAACACGCTCTCATCGGCGTGTCGGACGAAGGCCACCTCTTCGACGCCGCCCACGACTCCTCGCTCACCAGCCTCCTGCTGGAGGGCATGGCCACCGGCCGCGACCACGGGCCGATCAGGTTCCGCACCGCGCCAGGGGTGGAGATCGACACCTCGCAGCGCAGCCTGGTGCTGGGGGCCGAGCAGTCCAACACCTCCCTGGTGTTCGGCGACGCCTACATCTGCAAGCTGTTCCGCAGGCTCATCCCGGGGGTGAACCCCGAGCTCGAGGTGGTCACCGCGCTGGCCGCCCGAGGGGCCGCGCACATCGCCCAGCCGTACGGGTGGATCGAGACCGACGTCGACGGCATATCGACGACGCTGGCCTTCACCCAGGAGTATCTGACCACCTCCAACGACGGGTGGGACCTCGCCCTCGCCAGCGTCCGCGACCTCTACGGCTCGCTGCCCGAGGTCAGCGCGGCCGAGGCGGGCGGCGACTTCGCCGCCGAGGCCCATCGCCTCGGCATCGCCACCGCCGAGATCCACAGGGAGCTGGCCGCCGCCTTCCCGACGGACGTCGTGAGCCCGTCGGAGGTCAAGCGCATGGTGGAGGGCTTCCGCCGCCGCCTCGCCAGGGCCCTGGAGGAGGTGCCCGCGCTCGCCGAGCACGCCGACCTGGTCGAGCGCGCCTTCCACCAGGTGGAGGAGCTGACCGGCAAGGTGCGCGTGCAGCGCGTGCACGGCGACTACCACCTCGGCCAGGTCATGCGCACGCCCGTCGACTGGATCGTCCTCGACTTCGAGGGCGAGCCAGGACAGCCGATCGAGGAGCGCAGGGCGCTCGCCTCGCCCCTGAGGGACGTGGCGGGGATGCTGCGCTCCTTCGACTACGCGGCCGGTCACCTGCTGGCCGACCACCCCGACGGCGCCGCGCTGCGCCCCAGGGCGGCCGAGTGGGCCATCCGCAACCGCGCGGCGTTCCTGGACGGCTACGCCGACGTGTGCGGCGACGACGCGGCGCTGCTGAGGGCGCTGGAGTACGACAAGGCGGTCTACGAGGTGGTCTACGAGGCCCGCAACAGGCCGACCTGGCTGCCCATCCCACTGGCGGCCTTCCGCTGAGCCTCCGCGCAGGTCCACCCGAGCCGCCCTGAGTCCGCCGTTTCTCCACGGGCAGCGTAGCAAACGCATTACTCTTCGCATGCAAACATGAGCGAAGAGTAAAGGGGGCGGCATGCGGCGACGTCTTGTGATCGCGGCCGCGGGGTTGGGCGCCGTGCTCGTCAGCGGCACTCTCCTGCTGGCGACCAGTGGAGAGGCGCCCCAGGCCGCGCAGGGCGTGCGGGAGACTCCCTCTCAGGGAGACCCGCTGACGCCCGAGGAGATCGCCCGCGCGGGTGAGATCGCCACCGCCAAGAACCATCTCAAGTCGGGGCAGACCGAGCTCCTGTACGTCGAGCGCGACGACGACAAGGACGCCGAGCAGGCACGCAGGGCAGAGGCCTACATCTACGACTACTCGACCGACACGCTGATCGTCAGGACGGTCGACCTCGGCAGCAGCAAGGTGATCGAGGAGACCAAGGGCAGAGGGGTCCAGCCGCCGCCGTCCAAGCGGGAGGAGCTGCGCGCCGCCGAGCTGCTGCTGGCCGATCCGAAGCTGGGCGCAGGCGTGCGCCAGTCGTTCAGGAAGGCGGCGGGGCGCGAGCTGGCCTCCCCCTCCGACCTGGCGTTGCGCGGGCTGATCTTCTCCCCCGAGCGGGGCAGGTGCGCCCAGCACCGCTGCCTGCGGCTGTTCGTGCGGCTGCCCGACGGCACCTTCCTCGACACCAGCCGCATCGTCATCGACCTGTCCGCCAAGAGGGTTCACACGCTGGAGTGGTGAGTTTGTTCCTCCGTCTGATGCTCGCGGGGCTGCTCATCGCGCCCGCCGCTCCCCCCGCGCCGGCGCGGGCCGCCCAGGCGTGCAGCTCGCCCTACCTCATCGACAAGACGCTCCCCAACGGCGCGCGCTGGCGGCTGTGCTGGGAGATGCGCACGATCGAGGGCCTGACCGTCACCAAGGTCGCCTACACGCCGAAGGGCAACAGGCCGATCAGCGTGCTGCGCAGCGCCGCGCTGGCGCAGATCCACGTGCCCTACGACAGCGGCGAGCCGCGCTACCACGACATCGGCTCGCTGGGCTCGGCCGTGGTGGCGCTGACGGAGGCCGACTGTCCCGGCGGTGAGCGCGCCAAGGGCAAGGTGTGCGTGACGACGCGCCCGCGGGGCCACGCCTACCTCAAGGACGGCTGGGGCGACCCCGACGCCCGCGAGTCCGCCCAGGGGCAGGAGCTCGTCGTGCTGGCCGCCTATCAGGTCGGCTGGTACACCTACATCTCCGAATGGGTCTTCGGCGACGACGGCTCGATCTCCCCGAGGGTCGGGGCGACCGGCTCGCTGGCGGGCACCACGACGGCGCCGAAGCACGGCTGGCCGATCGGGGTGGGCCGCAAGCACTTCGAGGAGTCGCACAGCCACAACGTCTTCTGGCGGATGGACTTCGACATCCAGGGCAAGGCGCACGACGTGGTCGAGCAGTACGACTTCTCGGGCAGCGGCACCAAGAAGCGGTCGATGACCAAGCGCACGCTGAAGCGGGAGACGAAGGCGGTCAACGGGCGGATGCGCTGGTGGCGGGTGGTGGACCCGCGCGTGAGGAACGGCGACAGGCACCCGGTCTCCTGGGAGATCAACAACTCCGACAGCGCGGAGTACCGGGGCCCCTCCGACGAGGCGTTCACGCACGCCGACGTCTACGTGACGCAGTACCGCGCCTGCGAGCGGCTGGCCAGCGAGAACGTCTCCCCCAGGTGCAGGAGGTCCGTCGACCGCTACGCGAACGGCGAGCGGGTGACCGACCCCGTGCTGTGGGTCAACGTCGGCTTCCACCACGTCGCCAGGGACGAGGACGCCGACCCGATGCCGATCCACTGGCAGGGCTTCCGCATCACCCCCCGCGACGTCACCGCCACCAACCCGCACTGACCCCTCGAAACGGCCCGCCGTCCCGCGGCCCGGTCCCGGCCCCCTTGGCACGCGTCAGGGGGGCCGATTCACGCGGTGTGGGCGTGATGTAAAGCGATCGTGATAGTTAAGCCCGTATTTCCACATACCGCTCGTGTGAATTCGCATGGCGACAGCGGGCAAGGGCATGGGTTGGAAGGTCGCTATAGGGCAGGGTTAGGGGCATGCCGATGAGGACAGAGCTCGACCGACTCGCGGGTGGCGCACACCACGACCCGCACTCGATTCTCGGAGCGCACCTGGAGCCGCGCGGAGTCACGTTCAGGGCGTTGCGTCCACTGGCCGAACAGGTCGAGGTGGTCTTCGACGACGAGGCCCGCCCGTTGAAACACGTCGCGCACGGGGTGTTCGAGACGACGGTCGCGGGTCTGGACAAGGTGCCCGACTACCGGCTGCGCGTGCGCTACGCGGGCGGCGAGCCGTACGAGATGCAGGATCCCTACCGGCACTGGCCC
Organism: Nonomuraea recticatena; assembly: GCF_039533245.1. Classification (NCBI taxonomy): domain Bacteria; kingdom Bacillati; phylum Actinomycetota; class Actinomycetes; order Streptosporangiales; family Streptosporangiaceae; genus Nonomuraea; species Nonomuraea recticatena. The sequence continues at coordinate 200,010 of NZ_BAAATE010000008.1, forward strand.
ACGCTCGGGGAGGTGGACCTGCACCTGATCGGCGAGGGCAGGCACGAGCGGCTGTGGGAGGCGCTGGGCGCCAGGGTGATGCGCCACGAGGACGTCGACGGCACGGCGTTCGCGGTGTGGGCGCCGAACGCGCGGGGCGTCAGGGTCGTCGGCGACTTCAACCACTGGGACGGCGTGGCCCACCCCATGCGCTCGCTCGGCAGGTCGGGGGTCTGGGAGCTGTTCGTGCCCGGCATGGGCGAGGGCGAGCGCTACAAGTACCAGGTCCTCGGCGCCGACGGGATGTGGCGCGACAAGGCCGACCCGATGGCCAGGCGCACCGAGGTGCCGCCGCAGACCGCCTCGGTGGTCGAGCGCTCCGACTACGCGTGGAACGACGCCGACTGGATGGACTCCCGCCACGCGACCGTGCCGCAGCAGGCGCCGATGAGCACCTACGAGGTGCACCTCGGGTCGTGGCGGCCGGGGCTCGGCTATCTGGAGCTGGCCGAGCAGCTGACCGACTACGTCAGCGAGATGGGATTCACCCACGTGGAGCTGCTGCCCGTGGCCGAGCACCCGTTCGGCGGCTCGTGGGGCTACCAGGTGACCTCCTACTACGCGCCGACCTCGCGTTTCGGCAAGCCCGACGAGTTCCGCCACCTCGTCGACGCCCTCCACCAGCGGGGCATCGGGGTGATCCTCGACTGGGTGCCTGCGCACTTCCCGATGGACGACTGGGCGCTTGCCCGCTTCGACGGCACCCCGCTCTACGAGCACGCCGACCCCGCGCGGGGCGAGCACCCCGACTGGGGCACCTACGTCTTCGACTTCGGCCGCAACGAGGTGCGCAACTTCCTGGTCGCCAACGCCCTCTACTGGATGAAGGAGTTCCACATCGACGGGCTGCGGGTCGACGCGGTCGCCTCGATGCTCTACCTCGACTACTCCAGGCGAGAGGGCGAGTGGACGCCCAACGTCTACGGCGGGCGCGAGAACCTCGACGCGGTGGAGTTCCTGAAGGAGATGAACTCCGTCTGCTACAGGGAGGAGCCGGGCATCATCACGATCGCCGAGGAGTCGACCGCGTGGCCGGGCGTCTCGCGGCCCGTGCACCTGGGCGGGCTGGGGTTCGGGTTCAAATGGAACATGGGCTGGATGCACGACACCCTGGCCTACCTGCGCCACGAGCCGATCTTCCGGCAGTACCACCACCACCAGATGACCTTCTCGCTGATGTACGCCTACAGCGAGAACTTCGTGCTGCCGCTCTCCCACGACGAGGTCGTCCACGGCAAGGGCTCGCTGCTGGGCAAGATGCCGGGTGACGAGTGGCAGCGCTTCGCGCAGCTCAGGGCGCTGTTCGCGTTCATGTGGGCGCATCCGGGCAAGCAGCTGCTGTTCATGGGAGGGGAGTTCGGCCAGGGCTCGGAGTGGTCGGAGGAGCGCGGGCTCGACTGGTGGGTGCTCGACTTCGACGGGCACCGCGGCGTGCAGAAGCTGGTGCGCGACCTCAACAGGATGTACCGCGAGACCCCGGCCCTGTGGGAGCTCGACAGCACCCCCGACGGCTTCAGGTGGATCGACGCCGACGACGCCCAGGGCAACGTCTTCTCCTTCCTCCGGGTGAGCGAGGACGGGTCCGCGGTGGCGTGCGTGGTCAACTTCAGCGGCGGTCCGCACGAGAACTTCAGGCTGGGCCTGCCGTACGGCGGGCGGTGGGAGGAGATGCTCAACACCGACGCCTACGACTACTGGGGCAGCGGGGTCGGCAATCTCGGAGCGGTGGAGGCGGTGGAGGAGTCGTGGCACGGCCTGCCGTACTCGACCACCCTGGTGGTGCCGCCGCTGGGCGCAGTCTGGCTCAAGGGGACGCCGCCCGCGACAACGTGAGCGTTTACTGAGAAACCCCGACAGCCCCTGTGCTGTCGGGACAAATCTCTCTACACTCCGAGATCATCACCCCTCGGAGGACGTGTGCGATTTCGACGCCTGATCGTGTGCTCGATCCTGCTGGCCTTATTGCCCGCCGCTCCGGCCCTCGCCGGAGAGCCTCCGTCGACACCGGCCCCCACCGCCTCCGCACCCCCCGAGAGCACGCCTCCGGCAGAACAGCCCTCCTCAGAGCAGCCCCCTCCAGAGCAGCCTTCCCCAGGCCGGCCTGAGGAGAAGCTCGAGGAGGGGCTGGCGGTCGCCGAGGGGACCAGCCGCGTCATCGTCGAGCTCACCGACGCCGCGCAGACCGCGCCCGTCGCCGCCCAGGCCGCCGCCCAGGACGCGCAGGTCGTGCTCCAGCCCGAGGCACAGCCGGCCGCGCAGCCCTTCATCGTCGTCGAGGGCACCGCGGAGGAGCTGGCCAAGCTGGCCGAGGACCCGAGGGTGGCCTCCATCCACCGCGACCGCGCCTACCCGCCGACCGCGATCTCCAGCCTCCCCGTGATCGGCGCCGACAAGGCGCACGCCGAGGGCAGGACGGGCGCGGGACAGGCCGTCGCCATCCTCGACACCGGCATCGACCGCGACCACCCCTTCTTCGGCGGCAGGATCGTCGCCGAGGCGTGCTTCTCCTCCACCGAGTACGACGGAGTGGAGTCCCTGTGCCCCAACGGCCAGAGCCAGATGACGGGCACGGGCGCGGCCGACTCCGAGTACGCCAAGTGCCTGGTCGGCGGCGAGAACCTCTGCGAGCACGGCACCCACGTGGCCGGCATCGCGGCGGGCCAGGGCGGCGTCGCGCCGGGCGCGAGCATCGTGGCCGTGCAGGTGTTCAGCCGGGTCAACGACGAGGACGCCTGCGGCGCCGCCGCCTGCCTGATGGCCTTCGAGTCGTCGCTGCGCCTGGCCGTCGACCACGTCGCCTCGCTGGCGCCCGCCACCCCCATCGCGGCCATGAACCTCAGCCTCGGCGGGCAGCTGTCCGACACCTCCTGCGACACCTCGGAGGAGGGGCAGGTCTTCAAGCCGAAGATCGACGACCTGCTGGCCAAGGGCGTGGCGACCGTGGTCGCCGCGGGCAACGAGTACTTCGAGGGCACCACGTTCCCCGCCTGCGTCTCCTCGGCCGTCGCCGTGGGCGCGAGCGACAACGGCGACCACATCGCCGACTTCTCCAACACCGGCCCGCTGCTGGACCTGTTCGCGCCGGGGGTGGACATCGAGTCCTCTGTGCCCGACGACGCCATGGCCACCCACAGCGGCACCTCGATGGCGGCCCCGCACGTCGCCGGGGCGCTGGCCGTGCTCAAGGCGGCCTTCCCCGACCAGGCGATCGGCGCGCTGGTCGAGAAGCTGAAGACCTCGGGCAGACCGTTCTCCTACCAGGCGGGAGGCGTCCAGGTGACCACGCCGCGCCTCGACCTGGCGGCCGCCGCGAGCGGCGCCGCGCCGCAGCCGACGGTCAGCCAGAGCGGGCCCGCGCCCGCGCCCTCGGAGAGCGGCCCCTCCCCCGAGCCCACGGACGAGGACCCCCAGTCCGAGGATCCCCGCTCCGAGGACCCGGGCGGGAGCGACGAGCCCGATCCGACCCCCATCCCCCTGCCGACCGTGACCGTGACGGTGACCGTCACCGCGACACCTCCCGCCGCTCCCTCGTCCGTGTGCACCCGCGGTACGGCCGGCACCCGCATGACGGCCAAGGAGTGGGCCGTGGAGGTCTACCGCGGCACGGGACAGCTGTCGGACGAGACGCTCACCTGCTACCTGAAGCTCGCCCACAAGACGAGCAAGGTCTTCCCCGAGCTGACCAAGGCCTCCTCGCTCGGCAAGGCCTACAGGGTGCTGAAGGCCCCCAAGGGCGCGCGGGCGAAGCTGGACCGCGCCCTGCTGGCCGCCTGGCTCAACTGGGCGCACGGGGCCACCTCCACACTGGCGCCGGTCCAGGCCGCGGAGAAGGTCCGGCTGACCGCCAAGGCAAGCAGCGCGAGCCTGAAGAAGGCCACCGCCGCACTCGGCAAGTAGCGCGCGGCACGCAGCCGAGAGGCCGGTCCCCCCACGGGACCGGCCTCCTTCGCGTTACCCAAAAGACACTTTGCTTCGCTTCTGACATCAAATTTCACATCTGTACACTCAGCCTCACAAATTGGATCACCCCCCTCGGAGGCACAGTGAGACTGCGGTCTCTCCTGGCCGGTGCGGCCACCCTCGCCGCCCTCTCGGCCGGGCTCGTCACAGCCCCCGCGCAAGCCGCCGCGGACGACCCGCTCAAGAAACTCGACCCCGCCGTGCGGATCAGCGGCACGCACAGGGCCATCGTCCAGGTGCAGAGCCCCGCGCAGGCCAAGTCCCTCGCCGCCACCGCCGAGGCGGTCACCCCAAGCGTCGAGAACGTCGCGCCCACCCCCGAAGCGCTCGCGGGCAAGCTCGACTTCTTCGTCTACGAGGGCACCGTCGAGGAGTTCAAGAAGATCGCGGGCCAGGCGAACGTCGTCTCCATCCGCGAGGACCGCCTCAACTCCCCCAACCTGGTCAGGAGCCTGCCGATCATCGGCGCCGACAAGGCGCAGGCCGCGGGCGTCACCGGGGCGGGCAAGGCCGTGGCCGTCCTCGACACGGGCATCGACGGCGACCACCCGTTCTTCGGCGGCCGCATCGCCGCCGAGGCGTGCTTCTCCGCCGAGAACGCCGCCGACACCGCCACCTCCCTGTGCCCGAGCGGCGCGCCGTTCCAGATCGGCGCGGGCGCGGCCAGCGCCACCACCGACGCCTGCATGAAGAACGTCGCCCCCGGCGACGCCACCTTCGGGATCTGCGCGCACGGCTCCCACGTCGCCGGCATCGTCGCGGGCAAGGCGCACTCCTCGCAGCGCGAGCCCTCCAACGGCGTCGCCCCCGGCGCGACCATCGTGCCGGTGCAGGTGTTCAGCAGGTTCACCAACCCCGAGTACTGCGGCGGGCCCGCCAACACGCCCTGCGCCCTGGCCTACGACTCCTCCATCCTCACCGGGATGTCGTACGTCAACCTGATCGCCAAGCAGTTCGGCATCGTCTCGGTCAACCTCAGCCTCGGCGGCGGCAAGTACGACACCGCCTGCGACACCGGCGACGGCGCCGACTTCAAGGCCCAGGTCGACCAGCTGATCGCACAGAACGTCGCCACCGTCGTCGCGGCGGGCAACGAGGCCTTCGACGCCTCGGTCTCCTGGCCCGCCTGCGTCTCCAACGTGGTGACCGTCGGCTCGACCGACGTGGAGTACCCGCAGGTCGGCACCCGTACCGACGACGTGTCGTCCTTCAGCAACCGCGGCGAGATGCTCGACCTGTTCGCCCCCGGCTGGCCGATCTTCTCCTCCGTGCCCGACGACAGGTACGCGGGCTTCGGCGGCACCTCGATGGCCGCCCCGCACGTCGCGGGCGCCTTCGCGCTGATGAGGGAGAAGCTGCCCGACGCCTCGGTGGAGGAGATCCTCGCCAGGTTCAAGGCCGCGGGCAAGCCGATCACCTACACCAGCGCGGGCAAGCAGCTGACCACGCCGCGCCTGGACGTCTGGAAGGCGCTGCCGCGCATCGAGTGCGCCGCCACCTACGCCACCAAGGCGTCGTGGCCCGGCGGGTTCCAGGCCTCGGTCACGGTGAAGAACACCGGCACGCTGCCGATCAAGAGCTGGAAGGTGACCTGGACCTTCCCCGACCGCCAGAGGGTGCAGACTCTCTGGAACGGCAGGGTCTCCCAGAGCGGCGCGGACGTCACGGTGACGAACGCCCGCTGGAACGGCTCCCTGGCTCCCGAGGCCTCGGCGCAGTTCGGGTTCAACGGGCAGCTGCGCGGCGGGGCGAACAACCCGCCTGCGACGCTGACCTGCACGGCCGCCTGACCTGTCAGTTCGCATCACGGCCACGCCCTCCTTCGGGCGTGGCCGTTTCGCTTGCGGGCGCCGTTGCGGCGGCCGGCCGGAGTCCCGCTGGGCGGCGCGCCTTCGGCGGAGGGGACCACGCGCCTGCGGAGGAGCATGGCGGGCTTGCCGTACGAGATGGTTGGGTTGGGGGCGCTCGCGGGCGCCGGGGCGTCGCTTAAGGTGACATTTATGGACGCGACCAAGGCGATCGTTGACACCGTTGACCGATTCCGCCAGCGGCGTACCGCCCCGCTGGTGCTGGAGCTGGACCTCACCGAGGGGCTGACCGCGGGTCCTCCCGCCGATCCGCTCAACGCGATTCTCACCATGCGCAAGCCGCGCCTGGCCGACGTCCTGTCGGGCCTCAAGCGCGCCAGGAAGGACTCCCGCGTCAAGGCTCTCATCGTCAAGATCGGCGGAAACCCGCTCGGACTGGCGATGGTGCAGGAGCTGCGCCAGGCCGTCACCCACTTCCGCGCCTCGGGCAGGCTGACGGTCGCCTACGGTGAGACGTTCGGCGAGTTCGGCCAGGGCACGATCCCCTACTACCTGGCCAGCGCCTTCGAACGCGTCTACCTCCAGCCCAGCGGCGACGTCGGCCTCACCGGCATCGCCCTCGAGCAGCGCTTCCTCAAGGGCGCGCTCGAGAAGCTCGACATCGCCTACGAGGTGGGGCAGCGGCACGAGTACAAGACCGCCGCCAACACCTTCACCCAGGACCACATGACCGACGCGCACAGGGAGTCGTACGGCAGGCTCGCCGAGTCGATCCTCGAGCACGTGGTCGCGGGCATCGCCGAAGGCAGGCGGCTCGACCCCGGCAAGGTTCGCGAGCTGGTCGACAGGGGTCCCTTCATCGGCGCCGAGGCCGTCGACGCGGGTCTCGTCGACAGGCTCGCCTACAGGGACGAGGTGTACGACGAGGTCAAGAAGGCCGCGGGCGACCACGCGCACCTGCAGTTCGTCTCCCGCTACGCGCGCGGCGCGGCCGTGAGGAAGCTGCCGAACCCGACGGCGGACAGCGTCGCCCTCATCCACGGCCACGGCATGATCAAGCTGGGCCGCAGCGGGCGCAGCCCGCTGGGCGGCGGCGGTTCGATGGGCTCCGACACGATCAGCGCCGCCATCCGCGCGGCCAGGCGCGACCCGCACGTCAAGGCCGTGGTGTTCAGGGTGGACAGCCCCGGAGGCTCCTATGTCGCCTCCGACACGGTGTGGCGCGAGGTCGTGCTCACCCGCAAGGTCAAGCCGGTCATCGTCTCCATGGGCGACGTCGCGGCCTCCGGCGGCTACTTCGTCGCGATGGCGGCCGACGTCATCATCGCCCAGCCCGGCACCCTGACCGGCTCCATCGGCGTGCTCGGCGGCAAGGCCGTGCTCGGCGGGCTGATGCAGAGGGCGGGCGTCACCACCGACATGATCACAGAGGGGGCCAACGCGGCGATGTTCTCCTCGGCTCGGTCCTTCTCCACGGAGGAGTGGGACAGGGTCAACGCCTGGCTCGACCGCATCTACGACGACTTCGTGGGCAAGGTCGCCGAGGGACGCCATCTGACCAGGGAGCGCGCGCACGAGCTGGCCCGCGGCCGCGTCTGGACCGGCGCCGACGCTCGCGAGCGCGGGCTCGTCGACGAGCTCGGCGGGCTGGAGGACGCGCTCGGCCTGGCCCGCAAGCGGGCAGGCCTCGCCGACGACGCTCCCGTGCGCACCTATCCGCGGCTCAACCCGCTGGAGCGGTTGAAGGGGCCCGAGTCGAGCGAGGACAAGGCGGCGGCCCTGGCCAGGGTGCGGCTGGAGGCCTGGGGCCCGTTCGCGAGGATCGCGGGCGAGCTCGGCCTTCCCTCCTACGGCCCGCTCCTGCTGCCGGGCGAGATCGTCATCCGCTAGGCGTCCTACTCACCGGTGACCCCGTCGATGCGCTCGCGCATCAGGTCGGCGTGGCCGTTGTGCCGGGCGTACTCCTCGATCATGTGGATGAGGATGTAGCGGTGCGAGTAGTGGGCTCCACGCCTGGCGACCTCGGCGAGAGCGTCGATGGGCGTGTTCGCCGAGACCTTGCGGCACTCGTCCACCTCGGCGCGCCACACGGCCAGCGCCTCGTCGGCCGGGACGTCCGCGACGTCGAACTCGACGTCGTCGACGTCACTCCAGTACAGGGCGGGCAGGTCGGCGCCTTCGAGGACGCGGCGGAACCAGTAGCGCTCGACGTCGGTGAGATGGCGGACCAGGCCGAGCAGCGACATGGCGGAGGGAGGGACCGCCCGCTCGCGCAACTGCTCGTCGGTCAGCGCCGCGCACTTGACGGCCAGGGTCTCGCGATGCCAGTCGAGGAAGGCGGTGAGGAGCTCACGCTCGTCACCGGCGGCCGGGGGATCGATTCTCGGATCAGTCACCCGGCCTATTCTCCTGGGTGATCCTTGTTCATGGTGAAATATGCCAGATGTGGCCCCAGCAGAGGCTGGTGGGCGAGATGCTCGTCTACTGCTTCGTCATCGTCCTGCTCACCGGCGCCTTTCTCACCTTCTTCTACACGCCGAGCGCCGAGGAGGTGGTCTACGACGGCTCCTACGACCTGCTCAAGGGCATCGCCATGAGCACGGCCTACGCCTCGGTGCTGGACCTCAGCTTCGACGTCCGCGGCGGCCTGTTCATCCGGCACCTCCACCAGTGGTCGTCGGTGATCTTCCTGGTGGGCGTCGCTCTGCGCCTGACGGCCTGCCGCGCCTTCCTCCAGGCGCTGCCGGTGATCGCACTCCTCGTGCTGGCCACGCTCAACGCGATCGTCGGCTACACGCTGACCGACGACCTGTTCGCGGGGAGGATCCTGGGCGAGGCGCCGATCGCCTGGTGGTACGGCGCGCACCTGCTGCTCGCCTTCGTCGTCGCGGCCGCCCTGGTGGTCGCGTGGCGGCGGGCGGGGGGCCGGCGGCCCAGAGCGCTCTACTTCGTGGTGATCTGCCTCAGCCTGACGCTGCTGGCGGTCCTCTTCCCCCTCAACCAGATCTGGCTGCACGGCCCCTCGATGTGACCGGCCCTGATGATCCTCATTCATGGTGAAATATTCGGAATGAGGCACTTGAACCGGCCGGCGGACGCGGTGCTCGTCACCTGCTTCGTGATCGTGGTGCTCACCGGCGCCTACCTCGCCTTCTTCGACACGACCGGCCAGGTGGTCTATGACGGCCCCTACGAGCCGCTGAGAGGCGTCGAGATGAGCGAGGCGTACGCCTCGGCGCTGGAGATCAGTTCCGAGACGCCCGGCGGCCTGCTCGTCCGGCACCTCCACCAGGTGGCGTCGTGGACCTTCCTGCTCGTGATCGTCCTGCGCCTGGTGGCCTGCCGCTCCCTCCTCCAGCTCCTGCCATGGGTCACGTTGCTCGGGCTCGGCGGTCTCAACGTGGCCGTCGGTCACAGGGTGGTCGACGGCCACGCGTGGAGCGGCTGGGAGGGTCTGTCGTGGCAGCACGGCGCGCACCTGCTGCTCGCGTCCGGCACAGCGGTCGTGCTGGTGGTCGCCTGGCGACGGGCGGGCATCCAGCGTCCAGGACCGCTCTCCTTCGCGGTGGTCTGCCTCGGCGTCACGCTGGCGGCTCTCCACACCCTCAGCCAGGTGGGACCGCACGGCCGCTGGATGTGAAGGCGACGGCGGTCAGCCGGTCGCTCGCGCGGTGAAGAAGGTCTTGGCCCTCGTCAGCGCGTCGTGGTCGGTCGCCATGTCGCCCGGACGGTTGGCGAAGCCGAGCAGCGCGCCGCCCCACCGTCCGCCGAAGTACTGCGCGCACAGCCGCAAGGTGCCCACCAGCGGCTCGGCCACCGCCATGTCGTCGTCACTCACGGCGCTGATCGCCCAGGTCGTCTTGCCGGCCATGCGCCTGCGGAAGTCGACGCCGGGCACGCGCATCCAGGCCGACCAGTAGTCGAGGTAGAGCTTGGTGGAGGCCGACACGCTGTACCAGTAGAGCGGCGAGGCGATCACCAGGTCGGTCGCGTCGAGCGTGGCCTCCAGGAGCACCCGCTCGTTCCCCACGGGCGCCCGGTAGACGCCGTCGTCGACGTGCCGTACGTCCCTGAACGGCGGGAGCGGCAGGTCGTCGAGGTGCAGCCAGCGCTGCTCCGCCCCTTCGGGCAGGTGCTCGGCGGCCGTCCTCGCCAGGGCCTCGGTGTTGCCACCCGGCCGCGCACTGCCCATCAGGAAGAGGAACCTACGCTCGGCCATTCGCTGTCTCCGATCGAGATGTATGCACGTGCATATTACACGTCATTTCTTGACCGGATGCGCCGTCTTCCTCCCGGCTGTCACTCGGAGAGCAGATCGTCCGGAGTCGAGCGGGCGAGGCCGGCGAGCGTGGCCAGGGCTCGGGCGAGGATGTCGGTGGGCGGGGAGGCCAGGCCCAGGCGGATGGCGTTCGGGGCGCGGTAGTGGCCCACGGCGAAGGCCGCCGCGGGGGTGACCGCGATGCCCTGGCGCGCGGCGGCGGCGACGAAGGTGTCGGCCCGCCACGGCGGCGGGAGCTCCCACCAGCAGTAGAAGGAATGCGGATCGCTGTGCACCGCGAACTCCCCCAGGTGCCGGGCGGCGAGCTCCTGCCGGGCGGCGGCCTCCGCCTGCTTGGCGCGGGTCACCTTGCCGACCACGCCGTCGCTCAGCCATCGGGTGGCGGCGTCCAGCGCGAAACGCATCGGCGTCCAACCACCGGAGCGCAGGGCGGTCGAGACGTTGGCCCCGAGGGCCTCGGGGACGACGGCGAACCCGAGCGTCAGGCCGGGAGCCAGCCGCTTGGAGAGGCTGTCGACGAGGATGGTGCGTTCGGGGGCGAGCGCGGCGAGAGGCGGCAGGTCGTGGCGCAGGAAGGACCAGATCGCGTCCTCGATCGCGTGCAGGTCCAGCCGCCTCAGCAGGCCTGCCAGCTCGATCCTGCGCTCCACCGGCATGGTCAGCGACAGCGGGTTGTGCAGCGTCGGCTGAAGGTAGACGGCGTCGAGCGGGGTCTTGCGCATGGCGGCCTCGACGGCTTCGGGAACCAGTCCTGCCGCGTCGACGGCCAGCGGCACGAGAGTGACCCCGAGGCGGCTCGCGATCGCCTTGACGACGGGATAGGTGAGCTCCTCCACGCCGATCCTGGCGCCGGGGGACGCCAGCGCGGTCATGGCCGCGGCGATCGCCTGACGACCGTTGCCCGCGAACAGCACCCGCTCCTGGTCCGGCCGCCAGTCCTCGCGGGCGAGCAGATCGGCGACGCTGCCGCGCGCAGGGAGCGTCCCCGCCGCGCCCACCGGGCGCATGGACGCCTCCAGCACGTCGGGACGCAACAGAGCGCCCATGCTCTCGGCCAGAAGGCTCGCCTGCTCGGGCACGAAGGCGTAGGTGAGCTCCAGATCGACCCTGCTGTCGGCCGGCTCGGCGAGAGCGGGCTGCGGGCGTGGAGCAGCGGCCCTGACGAACGTGCCGCGTCCGACCTCGCCGACCGTCAGACCACGCAGGACCAGTTCCTTGTAGACGCGGGCGGCGGTGGAGTTGGCGATGGCGCGCTGCCGCGCGAACTCCCGCTGCGGCGGCAGGCGATCGCCGGGCCGTAGCCGCCCAGCCGCGATGTCCGCCGCCACCTCGTCAGCCACCCGCCGGAAGTCGTCCATGGCCGTCTCCTCTCCGAGGGGAGTCAAGCACAGAATTGCTCCGAGTTCAATTTCTGATATTGCACTGACAATGAACTGAGCGATAGCTTCGCCATGTCGGCGCAATCGGTGGCCTGCGGCGATCCCATGGCTCGAACGCAGAAGGTGGACGGTGGCGATGATCGAACAGAGCGCACTGCTCGGCGTGGTGTCGATTGCGCTGGGCATGGTGCTGTCGCCGGGCCCGAACATGATGTACCTGGTGTCGAGAAGCATCAGCCAGGGACGCCGAGCTGGAATCATCTCCCTGGGCGGGGTCGCGGCCGGCTTCCTGGTCTACCTGGTGGGCGCGAACCTGGGGCTGGCGGTGCTGTTCGCCGCCGTGCCCGAACTGCTCACCGTCATCAGGATCGCCGGGGCGTGCTACCTGCTGTGGCTCGCCTGGAAGACCATCAAGCCCGGCGGCGTATCGGTCTTCACCGTTCAGGACGTGCCCGCCGACTCCCCCCGCCGGCTCTTCACCATGGGGCTGCTGACGAACCTGCTCAACCCGAAGATCGCCATCCTGTACGTCGCGATCATTCCGCAGTTCGTCGACCTCGCCAAGGGCGATGTGCTGCTCCAAGGCATCATCCTCGGCGGCTTCCAGATCATGGTGGCCGTCTCGGTGAACCTGTCGATCGTGCTGGCCGCCGGAGCCGTCGCGGGGTTTCTCGCCCGCCGTCCCTCCTGGCTGCGGACCCAGCGGATCACCATGGGGAGCCTGCTCGGAGTCCTGGCCGTCATGCTCGCCCTCGGCACCTCCGGGAACGTGACCACACCTCTGACATAGCGCACGTCCAGGCGCCCCTGACGGTGCCGCCCTACACCGGCCGGTAGCGTCCGCGCAGCCGTACCAGAGGGAGGGGCGCGGAGTCCACGTAATCGACGGCGAGCACCCCCGCCACGAACAGAGCATGGTCTCCCGCGGGCACGACCTGCGTCGTCTCCACCTCCAGCGCCGCCACCCCACCCTCGATGATCAGCGCGTCGGTGTGCGGGCCCCGGTGGTGCGGCGCGCCGGAGACCAGGTGACGGGCGCTCGGACGGCCGGCGACCGCGAACCTGCTGGCGATCGCCGCCTGCCCCGAGGAGAGCAGCGAGGCGGCCCAGCGATCCTGCCTGAGCAACACCTCGGCGAGATAGCCGCCGCTGGACAGACTGGCCAGGATGAGCGGCGGATCGACGGAGACGGACATCAGCGCGGACACCGTCACGCCCACGTCGTCACGGCCGTCCCTCACAGTGATCACGGCCACGCCCGCCGCCAGCTGTGCCATCGCCTCGGTGAACTCACTCACTCGATCACTCTGGCACATGACGGGACGTACACCCCACCCCGCCGAAACGACAGGACGACCTTCACACCCGACCCGCCCGAGGGTGTCGTCCCCCCCTTGGTGCGGGGCCGCCGCCATGATCGAGAAGCGTCGACGCTTCAGTCCAGGCACCACACCCGAGCGCCGACGCTCAGGTCCTGGCCACGAATCGGACTGGAGGCCGAGTTCGTGCGTGGGGTACTCGCCGAACCGGTTGACGGGAGTGCGCCAAGGGCTCAGCAGCAGCGCATGTCCGCCTCGGCCTCGCTGAAGTCCCCCGCCATGAACGCCTTCACCGGGATCGTGAAGTACATCGTGCCGGCGTCACCCCACCCCCATCCGAGCTCCGCGTCCTCTGCGAGCTGGAGCAGATGGATCGCCGAGCCGTCGGCGTCGCGGTTGGTCACACGGGACGCGTAGGAGGTGTCGGGCCAGCCGAAGGCACAGTGACTGCCAGCGGTGTTCGCGTCGAGGCCGTCCATCTTGTCGAGGATGAGCGCCGACGCGCCCCAGTATTCGTCCGTGTCGAACTCGACGTCGGTGTCCTCGACGTCCCAACAGTCCGGGAGCATGCTCACCTGAAGCGCGTGGACGGGTGTGGCCGGATAGCTCCTCGCCGGTTCGGGCGCGGCTGTCTCGACCGCCCGTGCCGGATCGGCGGGAATCACGCGGCACGCCTCGGGCCCGGACATGTCCAGCTCCCGATACTCCTCATATGGCACGTCGGGATCGAGGTAGAAGAAGTTGAGCAGGCCAGGTCGTGTGGGCAGGTCGTCCCCGAGCCACGGAGCGAGGGCGTCGGTGTCGAGCACGGCGTGCAGGGACAGGGGGAAGCCGCCCAGTTCGGGCCAGGAAGTGCCAGGTTCGAGCAGTGCGGGGCCGCCGAGTCGGCATCGGCCGGTGGCCTGGGCGGCGTCTGCCGAAGGGTCCAGCCGGAAGCCGCGGCGGGCCATGGCCGCGAACTGCCTGCCGGCCTTCTCTCCGAGTCGTTCGGTACACATGTGGAGCATGCTGGCTGGGTCGTTGAATTCCATGCCGAGATCTTCGCAACTGCCGCTTGCCGGCAAGGAGCCTGGAGTGCTGCGGCGCTGGAACGGGTCGAAGGACGTGCGTTACGACCGGGGAGTGCGAGGGGCCGGAAGGCCCCTCACCGGGGTTTCAGGGGCGTGGCCCCTGAAAAGCGCCGCCCGAGCCGCAGGCGAGGACCTTGCCTTTGGCTCGGGCATCGGGGTTTCCGTTACAGCAGGCCGTTGGTGGTCAGCCAGTCCTTGGCGACCGTGGCGGGGTCGTCCTTGTCGACGGAGATCTTCTGCATCATCTGCGTGAGGTTCTCGGTCGTCAGCTTGGCCGACACGGCGTTCAGAGTGGTCTTGATCGTCTCCGTCGTGGCCGCCTTGTTCACCAGCGGCGTGACGTTCTGGGCGCTGAAGACGTTCTTGGGGTCCTGCAGCGAGACCATGTTGTTGATGATGATCTTCGGGTCGGTCGTGAAGACGTTGCCCGCCTGGACCGTGCCGTCCTTGATCGCGTCCGCGGTGGTGTCGCCCGTCGGCTTCCACTCCTTGAACTCAAGGCCGTAGACGTCCTTGAACTGCTGCTCACGGCGCTTCTTGAACTCGGGAGGACCGCCGACCGCCATCTGCTTCGAGACCTTGGCCAGGTCCTCGATGGTCGTCAGCTTGTACTTCTCAGCGGTCTCCTTGGTGACCGTCAGAGAGTCGTTGTCCTGCGCGGGAGAGGACTCGAGGATCTCGAGCTCGGCCGGCAGCTTGCTGGCAAGCTCGCTGTTGACCTCCTCCTTCGAGGCGGCGGTCGACTTGGGGTCGACGAAGAACAGCAGCGCGCCGTTGTACTCGGGCAGGATGGTCAGCCCGCCGCTCTTGACCTGGTTGTAGATGACCTCGCGGCTGCCGATGTTCGGCTTCTCCTCGACCGTCACGCCCTTGGCCTTGAGCGCCTGGGCGTAGATGGAGCCCAGCAGCACGCTCTCGGGGAAGTTGAACGAACCGACGACGGCCGTGCCCCCGCCCGGCGCCGACGCGGACCCCGTGGGGGCCGCGCTCGCGGAGGTGGTGTCCAGCGGGTTGCTGCCGCTGCCGCCGCCACCGCAGGCCGACAGGGTGAGCATCGCCGAGAACAGGACCGCCGCGGTGCCGAATATGCGTCTCATGCTTATTTCCCTTCTAAACGGGGGGTAATGGAGAGATTAGCGGACCCTCAGTCGCTGGCTCACCCCCGGGGAGACCATCACCTTCTGCGCGAGGGTGAACAGACCCTGTACGGCGAGCGCGAAGCCCACGATCAGCACCGAGCCGCCGACCACGCTCTCGTAGTCCTGTGTCGCCAAACCGTCGATGATGTAACGTCCGAGCCCGCCGAGCCCGACGTAGGCGGCCACCGCCGCGGTCGCCACGACCTGCACCGCCGCCAGCCTGAGGCCGAGCATGACGAGCGGCAGCGCGACCGGCACGAGCACCTTGAACAGCACCTGCGGGCCGCGCAGTCCCATGCCGTAGGCCGCGTCGCGCAGCTCGGGATCGACCCCCCTGATGCCCTCGAAGGTGTTGACCAGGATCGGCGGCACGGCCAGCGCCACCAGGGGGATCAGCACGGGCCAGATCGAGGCGGTGCCGAGCAGCAGCACGATGAGCACCAGCAGGCCGAGAGTCGGCAGCGCCCTGGCCAGGTTGGCGCTGACCACCACGATCACCGAGCCCTTGCCCGTGTGCCCGATGAGCAGGCCGAGCGGGATCCCGATGAGCGCGGCCAGCACCAGCGCGGCGGCCGAGAAGCCGAGGTGTTCGAGGAGCCTGATGGGGATGGCGCCGGGGCCCGACCAGTTGTCCGGGTTCCCGAAGAAGTCGATCAACCAGTTCACGACGCCCTCCTCGCTCGCATCCAGGGCGTGAGCAGGCGCTGGGCGGCGAGCACGATCCCGTCGCCGACCAGCGCCAGCAGCACGATGAGCACGATGCCCGCGATGGCGGGGGTGTAGAAGTCGCGCTGGAAGGCGTCGGTGAACAGGTTGCCGAGGCCGCCCTGCCCGATGAGCGCGCCGACGCTGACCAGGCTGATGCTGGATACGGTGACGACGCGCAGCCCTGCCAGCACGACGGGAACCGCGATCGGCAGCTCCACCTGGACCAGGCGGCGCAGCGGCGTGAAGCCCATGGCCACCGCCGACTGCCTCACGTGGTCGGGCACCGAGCCCATGCCGTCGACGACGGCGGGCACCAGCACCGCGAGGGCGTAGAAGGTCAGCGGGATGATCACGGTCATCCTGGTGAGGCCGGTCTGGGGGATCAGCAGCATGAACAGCGGCAGCGACGGCAGCGCGTAGATCACGTTCATGACCGCGGAGGTCGGCTGGTAGAGGAAGCGCCACCGCACGCAGGCCAGCCCCAGCGGCAGCGAGACGAGCAGGCCGAGCACGACCGGGACGAGCGACATCACGACGTGCGCCTCGAGCAGGTTGACGATGCTGTTGGGCGAGTCGGAGTTCCAGTTGCTCTCGACCCAGCTCCATCTGAACAGCGGCTGCTCGTCATCCATCGGCGGCCTCCGAGAGAGCCTCGTCGAGGGCCTTCCTGGTGGCGACGCCGACGACCCTGCCCGACTCGTCGAGCGCCACGGCCTGCCCCGAGGAGGACAGCAGGGCCGCGTCGAGCGCCGCGCGCAGGGAGTCCTTGCCGTGGACGTAGGTGCCGAAGGGCTCGTCGCGATCGAGCCACCCGACCGGCTTGCCGTCCTCGGACACGACCATCAGCCACGCGTCGTCCGAGGGGCCGGCGGCGGAGGACGAGGTGACGGTCAGGTCCGTGCGGAGCTTCAGGTACGAGCTGGAGACGAACGACAGCCGCCTGATGCCGCGGTCCCTGCCAAGGAACTCCCGCACGAAGTCGTCGGCGGGCTCCGACAGCAGCGTCTTGGGGGCGGCGAACTGGGCCAGCTTGCCCCCGACCCGCAGCACCGCGACCTTGTCGCCGAGCTTGATCGCCTCGTCGATGTCGTGGGTGACGAAGACGATCGTCTTGTTCAGCTCGGCCTGCAGCCTGAGCAGCTCCTCCTGCAGCGAGGTGCGCACGATCGGGTCGACGGCGCTGAACGGCTCGTCCATCAGCAGGACGGGCGGGTCGGCGGCCAGCGCGCGGGCCACGCCGACGCGCTGCTGCTGCCCGCCCGAGAGCTGGAAGGGGTAGCGCTGGGCCATCTTGGGGTCGAGCCCGACCCGCTCCAGCAGCTCCATGGCGCGGTCGCGGGCCTTCTTCTTCTCCCAGCCCAGCAGGTACGGCACGGTCGCCACGTTGTCGACGATCTTGCGATGGGGGAAGAGACCCGCCTGCTGGATGACGTACCCGATGCCCCTGCGCAGCGTCGGCGGGTCGATCTGCCTGACGTCGGAGCCGTCGAGCAGGATCTGGCCCTCCGTGGCGTCGATCATCCTGTTGATCATCCTGAGCGTGGTGGTCTTGCCGCATCCCGACGGCCCCACCAGCACGGTGATCTGTCCCGTCTCCGCTTCGAGAGACAGGTTGTCCACGGCCACGAAGCCATCCGGATAGCGCTTCGTGACGGAGTCGAATGTGATCATGCGCGACCTCTCGCTCGAGCGGCGGGGCCGCGGCCCGCCCCATGATCTCTGCGAGACAGACTACGGCGACCGATCCCCGTCTGTCCCGTTGGCCCCCAGGTGAAACGGTTCACGGGGCTACCAAATGAGCATCCAGTGGTGCATTCCAAGACCACAACCGGCATGATTGCCTGCAACACTCCGACGCCGCCCCCTCATCCCCCGCGTCCGATCTTTCTGACAGAGGAATCCGGCCCCGTGACCCTTCCGCTCACCGATCAGCGCTCTCGCGAGGATCTGATCGCCGAGCTCTACGACCGTCACGCCGCCGGGCTGTTCGCCTACTGCGCGGACCAGCTCGGCGACACGGGCTCCGCCTCCGACGCGCTGGACGCCGTGCTGTCCAGCGCGCTCTCCGTGGAGCCGCCGCGTGCCGCGCTGTACGCGCTCGCGCGGCGGGAGATCTTCCGCCGCGACATCGTCTACGCGCCTCCCGTCATCGACCCTCTGGTCGACCCCGCCACCGCCCTGGTCGAGCGCGTCCTGCGCGAGCTGCGCCCGCACCAGCGCGAGGTGCTCGTGCTGTCCGTCGTCATCGGGCTCACCGACGCCGAGCTGGCCTGGGTGCTCGACGTGGCCAACGACACCGCCGTCGAGCTGATCCAGAACGCCGCGCTCCGTTTCCGCCAGTCGCTGCTGTCGGCGCTGGGCACCGCGGGGCCGCGGCTGTCCCAGCCGGTGGCCGAGGTGTACGGCGCGCTGGGCGTCGCGCCGCTGCGCGATGTGCTCGGCCGTCTGCCGTGGCGCCCTCCGCCGGCCGCGATCAGGATCCGCCTGCTCGGCCCGCGTCCCGCCGCCCCCGCTCCGGCCGCGCGCACGACCTCGCTGTTCGTGAGGCCGCTGTGGCCGACCGCGCCGTCCTGGCCGCAACCGCTGGGCGTCACCGACCCCGCGACCAGCACGGGCATCTTCCCGACCGAGCTGCTGACCCCTCCCGACCCTTCGCGCGTCTCACCGCACGAGGCGGCGACCGCGCCGATGCCGAAGCTGCGAGAGGGCCGCTCCCCCCGCCATCCCCTCATGCGCGACAGACCCCTGCCGCGCTCGTCGGCCGCGCGCGGGCCCGTGCTCTCGGCTCCGACGCCCGGCGACGTGCTCGACGCTCCCTCGGCGTGGGACGCCTTCAGCAAGCCCGCCGTCCAGGAGCGGCCCGCCGATCCGCCCGCCGGTGACATCCTCGACGACCACTGGACCGCGGCGCCCCCTGACCACACCCCCGACACGGCCGCCGACTCCACGGACGTGCCGATGCGAGCACGTGACCGGAGGGCGCTGGCCGACCTGCTCGTGCACAAGGGCGAGCCCCGCCCCGAGCCCTCCCTGTTCGCGCCGCGCCGTCCCCCCAGGGAGCCGGTCTACGTGCTGCCTCCCGACCCGGCCGGGACGCCGGTGCAGGAGGAGCCGAAGGCCGAGGAGCAGGTGCGGGAGGCCAGGGCGTCCACGGAGGCGACCTCGGCGCCGCTCGCCCCTGAGCCGGCGCGGCCCGGCCCGCCCGAGCAGCCGAAGAGACCCGCCCCGCAGAAGAGCACGTCCCCGAAGAGCGCGCCCCTGAAGAGCGCTCCGCAGAAGAGCCCTGCTCAGAAGCGCCCGGCCAAGAAGGCGGCCACGGGCAAGGCCGCCAAGGGGAAGGCCGCGGCGAAGAGGAAGGGCAAGCGGCGCAACCGTCACCACGACTGGGCGTGGGAGGTGGCAGGCTTCCTCATCTGCGTGGCGATCGCGATGCTGGTCTTCTTCTGGGTTCCGAGGTAGGCGAAGGCTTCCGGGTTCCGAGGTAGGAAGAAGACTTCCTGGTGCCGGGGCAGGGAGAAGGAGGCAGGCCTGCGGCCCGCTAGCCGCAGGGCCTCCTCAGCCCCGCGTCAGGACCAGGCCGCTGGTCGGCACCCCTGTCCCCGCGGTGACCAGGACGTTCTCGACACCGCCCACCTGGTTGACCGAGGTGCCCCTGATCTGCCGGACGGCCTCGGCGATGCCGTTCATCCCGTGGATGTAGGCCTCGCCGAGCTGGCCGCCGTGCGGGTTGACCGGCAGCCTGCCGCCGAGCTCGATGCCGCCGTCCTTGACGTAGTCCTTCGCCTCCCCCCTGCCGCAGAAGCCGAGCTCCTCCAGCTGGTTGAGGACGAAGGGCGTGAAGTGGTCGTACAGGATGGCGGTCTGGATGTCGGAGGGCGACAGTCCCGACATCTCCCACAGCCTCGTCCCGACCACTGACATCTCGGGCAGGCCCGCCATGTCGTCGCGGTAGTAGCTGGTCATCATCATCTGTCCCGCGCCCGAGCCCTGGGCCGCCGCGGCGATCACCGCGGGGGACCTGCGCAGGTCACGCGCGCGCTCGGCCGTGGTGACCACCAGCGCCACCCCGCCGTCGCTCTCCTGGCAGCAGTCGAGCAGGTGCAGCGGCTCCGCGATCCAGCGTGACGCCTGGTGCTCCTCCAGCGTGATCGGCCTGCCGTGGAACCACGCGGCGGGGTTGGTGGCGGCGTGCCTGCGCATCGCCACCGCGACCCTGCCGAAGTCCTCGGAGGTGGCCCCCGAGACGTGCATGTACCTGCGGGCGAACATCGCCACCCAGGCCGCGGGGGTCATCAGCCCGTACGGCACGTGCCAGCTCATCTCGAGCCCCTGGGAGGAAGGCTCGCCGCCCACCCTCGCGTCGGGCTGGCCGAACCTGCGTCCCGAGCGCTCGTTGAAGGCCCGGTAGCAGACCACGGTCCGCGCGGCCCCTGTGGCGACCGCCATGGCCGCGTGCATCACCGTGCCGCAGGCGGCGCCCCCGCCGTAGTGGACGCGGGAGAAGAAGGTGAGGTCGCCGATGCCCACCTCGCGGGCGACGGCGATCTCCTGGTTGGTGTCCTGGGTGTAGGTGACCATGCCGTCCACGTCGGAGGGGGTCAGGCCCGCGTCGTCGAGGGCGGCGAGCACCGCCTCCGCGGCCAGCCGCAGCTCCGAGCGTCCCGACTCCTTGCTGAACTCCGTGGCGCCGATCCCGGCGATCGCGGCCTCGGACCTCATGGCGCCGCCGTGCCGTCGCCGGGGGCGGGCAGGCGGAAGGCCACGGTGGCGGTGGCGTGGTCGCCGAGGCTGACCTTGCCGCGCACCTCCACGGTGTACTCCCCCTCCTCGCAGTCCACGACCGCGCCGGTGAAGGTCAGCCGGTCGCCCGCGTAGGCGGGGACCCCGAGCTTGACGTTGATCCGCTTGATCACGGCCTCGGGCCCGATCCAGTCGGTGACGTACCGCTCGACCAGCCCCATCGTGGTGAGGATGTTGAGGAAGATGTCCTTGGAGCCCTGGGCTCTGGCGCCCTCGACGTCGTGGTGGACGGGGGTGAAGTCCATGGTCGCCAGCGCCGTGGAGACGATCAGCGTAGGAGTGAGATCAATCGAGAGCTCGGGGAGAACCGAACCGATCTCGACCTGTCCTTCGGTCAGCGTACGCATCACAGCTCCCGCGGTGCCCACAGGGGAAGGGTCAGTTCGTCGTCCATCGAGCTGTACGTCACGCGCAACTCCATACCGATACCCACGTCCTCGACGGGACAGTCCACGATGTTGCCCACAATCCGCACCCCTTCCGGCAGTTCCACCACAGCCACCACAAAAGGCGTCTCTCTCCCCGGAACGGGCGGGTGGTGGTGCACCACGAAGCTGTAGAGCGTGCCGAGTCCGCTGGCGACCACGTGGTCGCGGTTGGCCGATCGGCAGGTAGGGCAGAGCGGGCCCGGCGGGTGCCGTAGCTCGCCGCAGTCGCCACAGCGCTGGATACGCAGCTCGCCCTGTTTCACACCCTCCCAGAAGAAGGCAGTGTCCTGATTGACCGCCGGTTTCAGCGGATACGGCTTCTTCCGCTCCTTGGGCCGGAATTTCAGGACTCTGAAGAGCATCTCGGCGACCGGGTCGTCCTCCGAGTACCAGGTGACGGTCCAGGTGGCGAAGTAGCCCTCACCGAGGGCTGTGCTCTTCGGGCCCTTCAGGTCGGAGAAGCGGGTGGCGGCGGTGACCCGCTCCCCCACGTGCAGCGGCCGATGGTAGGTGTGGTCGCAGTTGGTGGCGACGACGCCGGTGAAGCCCGCCTCGTTGAGCGCGGTCATGACCTCGTCCACGGGGGACGGCTGGCGGGGCCCGAGCCCCTGCATCGTCCACACCTGCGCCATCGCGGGCGGCGCGACGCCGTTGGCCAGGTAGGCGGGGTTGGCGTCGCCCATCGCGGCGAGCCAGTGCCTGATCATGGGCTCGTTCACGGGGTCGGCGGCGGGAGCCCCTCGCACCTCGCCGAGGGCGGCCTGCTTGGCGGCGAGCTCCATGAGCTCCTCGTGCGCGCCCGTCTCGCCGCGATCGTGGGTGCTCATCGCGGCGGCCTCGGCAGCGAGAGGCCCAGCATGGCGATGAGCTCGCGCTGCACCTCGTTGACCCCGCCGCCGAAGGTGAGCACGACCGCGCCCTTCACGCCGTGGTCCACGCGCTCCATCAGCTCGGCTGTCTCTGGATCGGCGGGGTCGCCGTACCTGGCCAGGACGTCGCAGACGAGCCTGCCGATCTCCTGCATCCGCTCGGAGCCGTAGACCTTGGTGGCGGAGGCGTCGGGCGCGCCCAGCCAGCCGAGGTCCATGCTGGCCGCGACCTGCCAGTTCAGCAGCTCGTTCGTGCGGTAGTAGGTGTAGACCCTGGCCAGCGCCCTGCGCACGTCGGGCTCGGCGAGCAGCCCCTTGCCGCGCGCCCACGACAGGAACCGGTCGTAGGTCTGGGCGAGGTTGCCCGCGGGGCCGAGCGTGACGCGTTCGTGGTTGAGCTGGTTGACGATGAGGTCCCAGCCCTTGTCCACCTCGCCGACCACCATGTCCTCGGGGACCCTGACGTCCTGGTAGTAGGTGGCGTTGGTGTGGTGGCGGCCGTCCATGGTGACGATCGGCGTCCACGAGAAGCCGGGGTCGGCGCAGTCCACGATCATCATCGTGATGCCCTTGTGCTTCTTGGCCTCGGGGTTGGTGCGGGCGGCCAGCCAGATGTACTGGGAGTAGTGCGCGCCGCTGGTGAAGATCTTCTGGCCGTTGACGATGTAGTGGTCGCCGTCCTTGACCGCCGTCGTGCGCAGCGAGGCCAGGTCGGTGCCGGCCTCGGGCTCGCTGTAGCCGATGGCGAAGTGGCACTCGCCCGCCAGGATGCGGGGCAGGAAGAAGTCCTTCTGCTTGCGCGTGCCGTACTGCATCAGCGTGGGGCCGACGGTCTGCAGCGTGATGATCGGGTACGGCACGCCCGCGCGCGCGATCTCGTTGGCGAAGATCTGCTGCTCCAGCGGGCCGTAGCCGCCTCCGCCGTACTCCTTGGGCCAGCCGAGCCCCAGCTTGCCGTCACGGCCGAGCCTGCGGCAGTGCTCCATGTAGGCGTCGCCGAAGGGATCCTCGGCGATCTTCCTGCGGTCCTCGGGGGTGAGGCAGGCGCGGAAGTACTCGCGCAGCTCGTCGCGGAGCGCGCGCTGTTCGGGGGTCAGGTCGATCAGCATCAGACGTGCGCTCCGATCAGGTCGAGCTGGGCGTCGGCGCCGCCGAGGAGATGGGTCAGGTGCTTGGCCTGGGCGAAGTAGCGGTGCAGGGGATAGGTCACGTCGAGGCCGAGCCCGCCGTGCAGGTGCTGGCAGGTGAACAGCGCCTTGAACGCCTCGCACACGTGGAACCCTGCGATGGCCACGTCGTCGCGGTCCATGCCCCACGCGGCCGACCACATCGCGACGTCGAGGGCGCGCGAGGCGATGTAGACGTCGGCGATCTGCATGGTGACGGCCTGGAACTCGGCCAGCGGGCGGCCGAACTGCCTGCGGGTCCTGATGTAGTCGGTGGTCAGTCTGAGCGCTCCGGCCAGAACGCCGCTGGCCTGGGCGGCGATGGCGACGGTGACGATCAGCCGCGGGTCGTCGCCGGGCCCCGCGAGGCGCTCGCCACCCCTGTCGCGGACCGTCCCCGAGGGCTCGCCCGTGGAGGTGAACTCGGGGGTCACCTCGAAGTCGTCGGTCAGGAACACGCCCTCGTCCGTGGCGTAGAGGACGTGCGTGGCCTGTTGCGCGTAGGGGGCGCTCATGCCCTTGACCGCGACGGTGGGCAGGCCGTCGACCTGCCTGCCGTACCGGGCGAGGGCGAGGGAGGCGGCGAGGACCGGCAGCGCGGGCACGGCGGCGGCGACGGCGCCCACCTCGCGCAGCACCACGGCCATCTCCACCGCGCCGAGCCCCTCCTCCGGCGTGCAGATGCCCGCCAGGCCCGCCTGCTCCATGGCCGGCCACTCGGGGTTCTTCGCCAGCAGGTCGGCGGTGAGGGTACGCAGGTCCTGTTGGGTCTCGTCCAGGGTGAAATCCACTCAGCTCTCCAGTAGGTGCGTGCGGCCGTGCCGGGCGAACTCTTCCTCGATCACGTCGATGTCCTCGCCTGTCAGCCTGGTGAACGCCGAGCCGGGGCGGAACCAGACGGGGTCGGAGGTGCGCCAGGCCTGTCCGGCCAGGACGCGTTTGACTACCTTGTGGGAGGCGGTCTGCGGCAGCTCCCCGCAGATCCGGATGTATCGGGGTACGGCCTTGGCGCCGAGCGTCTCGGTGAACGCGGCGAAGGCCCCGGGGTCGAACGGGCGGTCCATGACGAGCGCCGCCATCACCTGGTCGCCCGCCGCCGCGTCGGGCACCGGGTAGACCGCCGCCTCGACCACCCCTGGGAACTCCCTCAACGCCGACTCGATCGGCGCGACCGCCAGGTTCTCGCCGTCCACGCGCAGGCGCTCGGTGCCCCTGCCCGCGAAGAACACGAACCCCTGCGGGTCGGCGTAGGCCAGGTCGCCCGACCAGTAGGCGCCCTGCCTGACCCGCTCGGCGTCGGCCGCGGGGTCGTTGTAGTAGCCCTCGAACAGGCCGACGCCCCTGACGTTGACCAGCTCGCCGATCGCCTCGTCGGGGTTGGACGGCCTGCCGTCGACGACGATCGCGGGCGCGCAGCGCTCGCCCGTCGCCGGGTTCCTGATCTCGATCCCCTCGGGGAGCCTGCCGAGGGCGCCGCTGGGCCCCGACGGGTCGGGCGTGATCGACAGGGCCGTCTCCGTGGAGCCGAACGCGTCGATCACGTGGCAGCCGAACCGCTCACCGAAGCGTCTGATGGCGGTCGCGCTGCCCTCGTTCCCGAAAGCGATCCTCAGCGGGTTGTCGGCGTCGTCGGCACGCGCGGGCGTGGCCAGGACGTAGGACAGCGCCTTGCCGACATAGTGCAGGTAGGTGCAGCCGTGGCGGCGCACGTCGGGCAGCAGGCCCGAGGCCGAGAACCGCCTGCGCAGGACGAGCGTCGCGCCCGAGGCCGCCGCGGGCGCGAGGGCGGCCATGATCGCGCCCGAGTGGAAGAGCGGCATGGAGCAGTAGACGACGTCGTCGCGGGTGAGCATCGCGGCGAGGCTGACGCCGGGAACCGCGATCTTCCGCTGCGTGATCCGCACCGCCCTCGGCCTCCCCGAGGTGCCCGAGGTGAAGATCAGCATCACCAGCTCGTCCGGCGCTCCGTGGGGACCGAGGCCGTCACCGGCGGACGGCCCGCCGAGGTCGGTCAGGCGGAGCGAGGGAAGGGGCAGCGCCTGGGCGAGGTGCTCGTAGGGCTCGTCCCACAGGAGGAGGTCCACGTCGGTGGCGGCGGCGTCGTTCTCCAGTTCCTCGGCCGATCTGGTCGGGTTGAGCGCGACCACCACGGGACCGCCGAGCGCCGCGGCCCCGATGAGGAAGACCAGGTCGGGGATGTTGTCGCTGAGGACGCCCACGTGCCTGACCCCCGACAGGCGCCTGGCATGGGAACGGCAGCGGGCGACGACCGCGCGCCACGTCCACGAGGAGTCCTCGAAGAGCAGCCCCTGACGGTCGTCGTCGGCTCGTCGTTCGAGCAGGGCGGCGAGCGTGTCCTCGGTCATCCGGCCTCCCACCAAGCGCTCGGTCAACCGTTCCGCAAACTAGAACAGATTCTAGTATCTGTCCAGTGGCAGCCCACGAGACGGCTGGACCAGCGCCGGGTTCATCAGGGCCGGTCTGTGACTCACGAGTAACAAGCGGGGCCGAGGAGACTTCGGATAACGTGTTCTCATGCGCCCTCCGCATGCGACGATCCCCGCGCATGACAACCAGCCCGACGCCGGCGCCCGCACCAGGAGCCAGCGCCAGCGCCGCAAGCGCATCGTCCAGGCCGCCGCCGCGCTCGCCTCGCGAGGCGGGGTCGAGGCGATGCAGATGCGCACGGTCGCCGAGCGGGCGGGCGTCGCCCTCGGCACGCTCTACCGCTACTTCCCCTCCAAGATGGACCTGGTCGTCGCGGTGGTCGGCGAGGAGATCGACCTGCTGGAGAGCAGCATCGAGCGGCGCCCTCCGAGCGCCACGACCGCCCCTGGGCGGGCGGTCGACGTCCTCATGCGGGCCACCAGGGGGCTGATGCGCGAGCCCGAGCTCGCCGACGCCCTCATCAGGTCACTGATCCTCGCCGAGGTCGAGACCCCGTTCGGCGACAGGATGGCCGAGCTGCTGCTGCGGGTGGCAGGCGGCCCCGACGCCCCTGAGGAGCACCTGGTGCTGACCGGGCTGCTGTCGAGCGTGTGGGTGCAGGAACTGCTGGAGATGCTGCGGGGGCGGCGCACCCACGAGCAGATCCAGCGGCGCATCGAGATCGCCGCGGCCCGCCTGCTGTCCGACTTCTGACGACAGGGGCTCACGCCCTGACCGCGAAGGTGCGGCGGTAGGCGTGCGGCGAGACGCCGAGCACCGCGTGCAGGTGCTGGCGGAGGGAGGCGGCGGTGCCGAAGCCCGCGCGCTCGGCCACCTGGTCCACCGGCAGGTCGCTCGACTCCAGCAGGTGCCTGGCCAGCTCCACCCGCTGCCCGATGAGCCACTGGCCTGGACTCATGCCGACCTCCTCCCTGAAGCGCCTGGTGAAGGTGCGCCTGCTCATCCGCGCGTGAGCGGCCAGGTCGTCCAGCAGGAGCGGCTCGTGCAGCCGGGCCAGCGCCCACTGCCTGGTGTCCGCCGTGCCGGACGAGGCGGGCTCGGGCACCGGACGCTCGATGTACTGGGCCTGGCCACCGTCGCGCCACGGCGGCACCACGCACCGCCTGGCCACCTGGTTGGCGACCTGGCTGCCGTGGTCGCGCCTGATGAGGTGCAGGATCAGGTCGACGCCCGCAGCGGCGCCCGCCGAGGTGAGCACGTCGCCGTCGTCCACGAACAGCACCTCCGGAGCGACCCTGACCTCGGGGAAGTGCCGCTGGAACTCCTCGGCGTGCGCCCAGTGGGTGGTGGCGGGACGGCCGTCTAGCAAGCCCGTGGCGGCCAGGACGGAGGCGGCCAGGCAGATCGAGACCATGCGGGTGCCCCGGCGAATCGTCGAGAGCGCCTCGATCAGCGCGGGCGGCAGGTCGGCCGGCCCCCTGACCCCGCCGAACCACTCGGCGGCGGGCAGGATCACGGTGTCGGCCGTGGCCAGGACGCCCGCGTCGTGCTCTACCGCGATCGAGAAGTCGGCGTCCGTCCGCACGGGCCCGCCGTCGAGCGAGCAGGTGATCACCTCGTAGCGCCCTCTCGCCGTGCCGAAGATGCGCGAGGCGAGGCTGAGCTCGAACGGGATGACGCCGTCGAGCGCCAGGACGACCACACGGTGCATGGCCCAATCCTTACACATCTTGGCCAATGGGCCACTTGGCCCCGCACCCTGGCAGGCGACAGGGTGGAAGGCATGAGAGCAATCAGTCAAGACGTTCTGGGCGGACCCGAGGTCCTCAAGGAGATCGAGCTGCCGCGCCCCGAGCCGGGGCCGACCGAGGTGCTGGTGCGCGTGCACGCGGCGGGGCTCAATCCGACCGACTGGAAGCACCGCGCCCACGGCGGCCTGCTCGGCAAGCCTCCGTTCGTGCTGGGCTGGGACGTCTCCGGCGTCGTCGAGGAGGTCGGCTCCGGCGTCAGCCTCTACGAGCCGGGCGACGAGGTCTTCGGGATGCTGCGCTATCCGTTCGGGCACGGCGCCTTCGCCGAGTACGTCACCGCGCCGTCCAGGACCTTCGTCCCCAAACCCGCCGGCGTCGACTACATCCAGGCGGGCGCGCTGCCGCTGGCCGCGCTGACGGCGTGGCAGGCGCTGGTCGACACCGCGGGCGTGCGGTCGGGCCAGCGGGTGCTCGTGCACGCCGCCGCGGGCGGCGTCGGCCACCTCGCCGTCCAGATCGCCAAGGCGCGCGGCGCCCATGTCATCGGTACGGCCAGCGCCGCCAAGCACGACTTCCTGCGCTCGCTGGGCGCCGACGAGCTGATCGACTACCGGACCGAGGACTTCGCCGCGCTGAAGGACGTCGACGTGGTGCTCGACACGATCGGCGGCGACTACGGCCCCCGCTCGCTGGAGACGCTTCGGCCGGGCGGCTCTCTCGTCTCGATCGTCCTGTCGCGCGTGGACGAGGAGCTCGCCGCCAAGGCGCTCGGCCTGCGGGTGCGGGCGCGCAGCATGCTGGTCGAGCCCGACCACGCTGCCATGAAGGCCATCGCCGCGCTGGTCACGGCGGGCAGGTTGAGAGCGGAGGTCGCGGCGGTGCTGCCTCTGGAGGAAGCGGCCAAGGCGCATGAGCTCGGCGAGACGAACAGGACGACCGGCAAGATCGTCCTGGAAGTCGGGCCTTCCACGGCAAAGTAGAACGCGTTACTGTTTGCCTCCAGAGCATCATTCTGGAGGCTGCTGTGACCACACCGGTGATCGTCGAGGCCGTCAGGACCCCGATCGGCAAGCGTGGCGGCTGGCTGTCGGGGCTGAAGCCCCAGCAGGTGCTCGCCACGGCGCTGAACGGGCTGATCTCCCGGTCGGGGATCGACCCCCACCTGGTGGAGCAGGTGTTCGCCGGATGCGTGACACAGGCGGGCGAGCAGGGCGGCCACGTCGGACGGCACGCATGGCTGTACGCGGGCCTGCCGTACCGGACGGGGGTCACCACGATCGACGCGCAGTGCGGGTCGTCGCAGCAGGCCGTGCACCTGGTGGCGGCGATGATCCAGGCGGGGGTGATCGAGGTGGGCGTCGCCTGCGGGGTCGAGGTGATGAGCAGGGCGCCCCTCGGCAGCAACGTGTTACCGGCCAAGCCCCGGCCCGACGACTGGTCGATCGACCTGCCCGACCAGTTCACCGCCGCGGAGCGGATCGCCGGGCGGCGCGGGCTGACCAGGCAGCGGCTCGACTGGTTCGGCGCCAGGTCGCAGCGGCTGGCCGCCAAGGCGTGGGCCGACGGCAGGTTCGCCAGGGAGATCGTGCCCGTAGGCGAGGTCTCCAGGGACCAGGGCCTGCGCGAGACCACGGAGGAGAGCCTGTCGGCACTCAGACCGGTGCTCGGCGAGAACGGGTTGCACACCGCGGGAACCTCGTCGCAGATCTCCGACGGCGCGGCCGCGGTGCTGCTGATGAGCGAGTCGGCCGCCAGGCGGCACGGCCTGCGGCCGAGGGCCCGCATCCTCGCGCAGACGCTGGTGGGCTCGGAGCCCTACTACCACCTGGACGGCCCCGTGGACGCCACGGCCGCGGTCCTGCGGCGGGCGGGCATGACGATGGGCGATCTCGACAGGTTCGAGGTGAACGAGGCCTTCGCCGCGGTCGTGCTGTCGTGGGCCTCGGCGCACGAGCCCGACATGGACAGGGTGAACGTCAACGGGGGTGCGATCGCGCTCGGGCACCCCGTCGGGGCCACGGGAGCCCGCCTCGTCACGACGGCGCTGCACGAACTGGAGCGGGCGGACCTGTCGACCGCGCTGGTGACGATGTGCGCGGGCGGCGCCCTGGCCACCGCCACCATCCTGGAGCGCACGCTGTGACCTCGCGCGTGCCGTACGCCGGTCAGCGCCCGCGTGATCTGGGCGGCGGGGTGCGCAGCGTGCCCGTCCCGATCCCCGGCAGTCCGCTCGGCTACACGCTGGTCTACGCCATCGACTCGCCAGGGGGACCGCTGCTCGTGGACGCCGGGTGGAACCATCCCGACGCCTGGCAGGCGCTGAGCGCGGGCCTGTCCGAGCTGGGCACGGACGTCTCCGCCGTTAGAGGCGTGGTCGTCACCCACTTCCACCCCGACCACGCGGGCCTGGCGGGGCGGGTGCGCGAGGAGTCCGGCGCGTGGATCGCGATGCACGAGGAGGACGCGCGGCTGGTCAAGCTCATGCGCGGCTTCGGCGAGCGGGCGCACCGCGACTTCCAGTCCGAGATGCTGCGCCGCGCGGGCGCCCCCGCCCTGACCCTGGAGGACGGCGCGCGGCCTGAGCCGCCCGCCCAGCCCGACCTGGAGCTGCGCGACGGCGATCTGATCGACCTTCCGGGGCGCACGCTGCGCGCGATCCACACGCCCGGCCACACCCCTGGCCACGTGTGCCTGTTCCTCGAGGACGCCGCCCGACTGTTCACCGGCGACCACGTGCTCCCCGACATCACACCCCATATCGGGATTTATCCGTACGACAGGGATGACATTGACCCGCTCGACGACTTCCTCACCTCCCTGGACAAGGTCGCCGCCCTGGGCCGCACCGAGGCGCTGCCCGCCCACGAACGGATCTTCGACGACACCGCCGCCCGCGCCGCCGAGATCCGCGCCCACCACGAGGACAAGCTCGTCCGGCTGGCCGCCGTGCTCGCCGAGCCCCTCACCATCTGGGAGGCCGCGGCCCTGATGAGGTGGAACCGGTCATGGGAGGACCTCTCCCCCATGCTCAGGGGCATGGCGGCGGGCGAGGCCGCGGCCCATCTGCGCGCCCTGGAGGCTCGTGGCCTGATCCGGCGGCTTCCTGAGGTCGATCCCGTGCGCTTCGTGGCCGTAGACTCCTAGACATCCGATGTCTAGGGGGATTACGTGGCGGTCACGGACGCGGCCATCGACAAGATCAAGCAGATGATCCTCTCGGGCGAGCTCTCCCCGGGCGACAGGCTGCCCAAGGAGGCCGACCTGGCCGAACGCCTCGGCCTTTCGCGTAACTCGCTGCGCGAGGCCGTGCGGGCGCTGGCCCTCATCAACGTCCTCGACGTACGGCAGGGCGACGGCACCTACGTCACCAGCCTCGAGCCCAGGCTCCTGCTCGACACGATGTCCTTCGTGCTCGACCTGCACCGCGACGACACCGTGATCCAGTTCTTCGAGGTGCGCCGCATACTCGAACCCGCCGCCACGGCGATGGCCGCGACCGCGATGAGCGACGACGACGTCGCCGAGCTGAAGGCGGTCCTCGACTCCCTGCCCTCCGAGCCGACGATCGAGGAGCTGGTGGCCAACGACCTCACCTTCCACCAGCGCATCGCCCAGGGAGCGGGCAACGCCGTCCTGTGCTCGTTCATCGAGAGCCTGTCGGGCCCGACGACCCGTGCGCGCATCTGGCGCGGGCTGACACAGGAGGGCGCGATGGAGAAGACCCAGGAGCAGCACACGGCGATCTACGAGGCGATCGCCTCGCGGCAGCCCGAGGTGGCCCGCTCGTGGGCCATCGTCCACGTGGCGGGCGTCGAGGCCTGGCTGAGGAAGGCCCTCTGAGCGCTCGTCGGGCGAGAACCAGCGGACCGGCAGATATCGGACTCCGCGCCTGTCCCCGTTGTGGCAGGTTGATGTCGTGCTGATCCGTGACCTCGACCCCGACCAGGCGCTGCTTGACCTGCAGCGCGCCGCCTACGCCGTGGAGGCGGAGCTCATCGGCGACGACCGCATCCCGCCCCTGCACGAGTCGCTCGACGAGTTGCTCGCCGAACCCCTGCGCTGGAGGGGCGTCTTCGACGACGACGGCACGTGCGTGGGCGCCGTGGCCTGGGCGGAGACGCCTGAGGAGATCGACATCGACCGCCTGGTCGTGCACCCCCGAGCCCATCGCAGGGGAATCGGCAGGGCGCTGGTGGCCGAGCTGCTCGGCAGGGCGGCGGGCAGGCACGTGATCGTCTCCACCGGCCGCGACAACGGCCCCGCGAGGACGCTCTACGAGAAGCTTGGCTTCACCAAGGTCGAGGACGTCGAGGTGATCCCAGGACTGTGGACAACAAGGTACGAGATTAACGGGTAGGACCCGGGTGTGGCCGACAAGCTGGAGAGCTACCGAGGCAAGAGAGACCCTTCCAGGACCCCTGAGCCGGTCCCCGACCTGCCGCCCGAGCCCAGGGGCGACGACACGTTCGTGATCCAGGAGCACCACGCCAGGTCGCTGCACTGGGACCTGCGCCTCGAGCGCGACGGCGTGCTCGCCTCGTGGGCCATCCCCAAGGGGCTGCCCGAGGATCCCGCGATCAACCACCTGGCGGTGCACACCGAGGACCACCCGATGGAGTACGCGACGTTCGAGGGCGAGATCCCGCGCGGCGAGTACGGCGGCGGCGCGATGACGATCTGGGACCGCGGCACCTACGAGACGGAGAAGTGGTCCGACCGCGAGGTGAAGGTGGTCCTGCACGGCGAGCGGGCGCAGGGCAGGTTCGTGCTCTTCCAGACGCGCGGCAAGAACTGGATGATCCACCGCATGGATCCCCGCCTCAGGGACCCGCTGCCCGAGCTCGCCCCGATGACGCCCGTCACCAGGACCAGGCTCCCCAAGAACGCCGACGGCTACTCCTTCGAGTTCGCGTGGGGCGGACGCAGGACGCTGGTGCCGATCGAGGGAGGCCGCACCACCCTGCCGCTGCTCAGACCGCTGGCCGAGCGGTTCGGCAGCAGGACCGCGGTGCTCGACGGCGAGATCGTCACCATGGCGGGCGCCGAGATCTTCATCGCCTACGACCTGCTCTACGACGAGGGCAGATCGCTGGTCGCCGAGCCGTACCTGCGCAGGAGGGCGGCGCTGGAGGCGCTGGAGATCGCCGGCCCCCGCTGGCAGACCGCGCCCGCGTGGCCGGGTCAGCCCCAGCCGGTACGGCAGGCCGCCCGCGACCAGGGCCTGCCAGGAGTGGTGGGCAAGCTGATCGAATCCCCCTACGAGGAGGGCGAGTCGAGGTCCTGGGTCTTCGTGCCCTCGTCCTGACCTGCGCCCGGCAGCGCGGCGCAAGGCCGGAGGGTCACCCCTCCTCCCGAGCCGCGTGCCCGTTCACCCTGGTAGCCCGACCAGGCCCTCCGACGTCAGCTCCGTCCACACCTCCTCGGGCACCGGCCGCGCCGCGAGAGCGGCGTTGCGCCTCACCTCGCCGGCGTTGCGGGACCCCAGCACGATCGACGACACGGCGGGGTGCCGAAGGGGGAACGCGATCGCCGCCTGGGGCAGGCTCACGCCGTACCGCGCGCACACCGCGGCGATCTTCCTCGCCCGGTCCACCAGGCTCGCGGAGGCGGGGGCGTAGTCGAAGGTGCCGCCTGGCTCGTCGGTCGCCAGCATGCCGCTGTTGAAGACCCCCGCCGCGATCACCCGCACCCCTCGGGCGGCGCACTCCTCCAGCAGGGGCAGGCCCGACTGGTCGAGCAGCGTGTAGCGCCCCGCCAGCATGACGACGTCGATGTCGGTCTCCCTGACGAACCTCAGCGGCAGCCGCCACTGGTTCATCCCGAGCCCGATCGCCCGCACCACTCCCTCCTCGCGCAGGGCGGCCAGCGCCGGGTAGGCCTCTGCGAGGGCCTGCTCGGCGTGGTCGTCGGGGTCGTGGACGAGGGCGAGGTCGACCGAGGGCAGGCCGAGCCGTACGAGCGAGTCGTCGAGGGAGCGGCGCACTCCCGAGGCGGAGAAGTCCCACTTCCTGTGCAGGTCGGTGGTGACGGCGAACCCCTCGGTGTCGGGCGCGGGCTCACCCCGCTCCAGCACCCTGCCGACCTTGGTCGACAACACGTAGCCCGACCGTCCGGCCAGGGCCGAGCCGAGGCGGCGCTCGGACAGGCCCAGGCCGTAGTGGGGAGCGGTGTCGAACAGGCGCACCCCGGCCTGCCACGCGGCCTCGACGGCGTCGAAAGCCTCCTGATCGCTCACGGGGCTGAACAGGTTGCCGATGGGCGCGCCGCCGAAGCCGAGGGCGGGCAGTGCGAGGCTCATGCCATCTCCCAGACCAGGGCGAGCCCGCCGGAGTCCTTGTCGAAGTCGCCGTCGAGCAGGCGGTTCATCCGGGCCTGCCACGCCTTGTCGGCGGGGTGGTCCTTCATCGCCGCCTGCAGGGCCGCGTAGTCGTCGACCTCCACGAAGTGGAACAGGTCGAGACCGTCCCTCCAGATCCGCCAGGAGTGGACGCCGTTCTCGCGCATGGCCTGCTCGAGCTCGGCGGGAACGGTGGCGTGCTCCCTGTCGTAGATCTCCTCGCAGCCCGCCTTGAGCCTGGTGCGGAGCGCCAGCCGCTGCATCTCAGTCCTGCGCCTTCCCGCCGGCCACCCGGCTGATCATGAGAGCCACCAGGATGATCACGCCGTAGACGAGCTGCTTCCACTCACCCGGCACGCCCTTCAGCGTGAGGATGTTCTCCACCAGGCCGATCACCAGCACGCCGGTGAGGGCGCCGAAGATCGTGCCCTTGCCGCCGTCCATGCTGACGCCGCCGATGACCGCCGCGGCGAACACCATGAAGATCCACCCCACGCCCTGGTTGGCGCTGATGCCGCCCAGGCGTCCGGTCTCCAGGATGCCCGCGAGCGCGGCGAGGGCGCCGCCGATGATGAACACCGTCCACACCACGCGCTCGACGCGGATGCCCGCCGCCCGGGCGGCGTCGGCGTTGCCGCCGATGGCGTACAGCGAGCGCCCCACGCGGAAGTAGCCGAGCGTCACGATGCCGACCGCGAACAGCACGCCCGCGATCCAGATCGCGGCCGGCAGGCCGAGCCAGGTGGCGCTGCCCAGGTAGAGCAGGGACTCGGGCAGCTCGAACAGGCTCTTGCCGCCGGTCAGGCCCAGGTGCAGGCCGTGCACGACGATCAGCATGGCCAGCGTCACGACGAACGCCGACAGCTGGAACTTCAGGATCAGGAAGCCGTTGAACGCCCCGATCGCCGCGCCGATGAGCAGGCAGATCGGGATCGCCAGCAGGCCCATGCCGCCCGAGGCGGCGGGGATCAGCAGCACCGTGATCGCCGGCGCCATGCCGACCGTCGACTCCAGCGACAGGTCGAACTTGCCGGCGATCAGGATCAGCGCCTCGGCCAGCACGACCAGCGCGAGCGCCGACTGCTGCTGCAGCACGTTGGTCAGGTTGCCGGGGGTGAGGAACACCGGATCGACGAACGCGCCCACGACCAGCAGCAGGACGATCACCGGCACCAGCGTCAGGTCCCTGAACCTGGTCAGCCTCAGCCTGGGTCCCGCCGCGCTCACCGCGGTGGGCGCGGACGGGGTGGTCGATGTGGTCACTGTTCGATACCTTCCATCACGGCCACGAGCTCGTGGTCACTCCAGCCACGCGGCACGTCCTTCACGACCCTGCCGTGGAACATCACCAGCACCCTGTCGCAGACGCGCAGGTCGTCCAGTTCGTCGGAGACCAGGACGGCTCCCGCTCCCCTCTCGACGGCGTCCTCGACGGCGCCGAGCAGCGACTGCTTGGCCTTGACGTCCACCCCGGCGGTCGGGTTGATCACCACCAGCGCCTTGGGGTCGTCGGCCAGCGCTCTGGCCAGCACGACCTTCTGCGCGTTGCCCCCCGACAGGTCGCCGACGGGCTGGTCGGGCCCCTCGGTCTTGATGTCGAGGTCCTTGATCATCTCTACGGCCCGCGCGCGCCTGCTCGCGGGGGACACGAAGCCGAACCTGCCGAGCTTGTGCGCGATCGGGATCGTGGCGTTCTCCGCGATCGACAGCAACGGGACGAAGCCCTCGTGGTGACGGTCCTGCGGCACGAAGCCGAGCCCCGCCTTCAGCGCGGACGGCACGTCCTTGATCGGGGTGCCGTTCACGCTCACCACGCCCTTGTCGGGCCTGCGCAGGCCCACCAGCGTCTCGGCCAGCCCGACCTTGCCGCTGCTGCCCGAGCCCGCCAGGCCGACGATCTCGCCGGAGCGCACGGTGAGGTCGACCGCCTCGTAGCGGCCGGTCAGCGACAGGCCCTTCGCGGCGAGCACGACGCCGGTGCCTGCCGTACGCGATCGGTAGGTGTAGGTGGCGGTGGCCTCGCCTGTCATGGCGGAGACCAGCTCGTCGTGCGGCAGGTCGTCGATCTCGGCGGTCCTGATGTGCCTGGCGTCGCGGAAGACCGACACGCTCTGGCAGATCTCGTAGACCTCGTCGAGGTGGTGCGAGATGAACATCATCGTGACGCCCTGCTCGCGCAGCGCGCGCATCCGCTCGAAGAGCCGCTCGATGGCGGGGCCGTCGAGCTGGGCGGTGGGCTCGTCCAGGATGATGAACGTCGCGCCGAAGGAGAGGGCGCGGGCGATCTCGACGAGCTGGCGCTGCTCGACGCCGAGGTCGCCGGCGAGCACGTCGGCGTCGATGTCGACCTGGTAGGTCTCGAGCACCTCGCGGGCGCGGGCGCGCAACGCCTTCCACTTGATCGGGCCGCCGGCGGTCTGCCTGTTGAGGAAGAGGTTCTCCGCGACGGACAGCTCGGGGATGATCGTCGACTTCTGGTAGACGCAGGCGACCCGCCGGCGCCAGGCGTCCCTGTCGGCGAGAGGGGGCGCCGCCTCTCCCGAGAACAGCACCTCGCCCTCGTCGGGACGCTGGAGCCCGGTCAGGATCGACACGAGCGTGGACTTGCCCGCGCCGTTCCTGCCGACGAGGGCGTGGGTGTCGCCCTCTTTGATGGAGATGCCGGCTCCGTTGAGCGCCACGGTCGGGCCGAAGCGCTTGACGATGTTCCGGGCTTCAACGTGATTTTTCATTACTTGACCTGGTTACCCCAGAGATTCGGGTCGTCCACGTTCTCCTTGGTCACCAGCGGGGCGGGAAGCTGGTCCTCGAGACCGTTCGGCAGCTGGATGATCGTGGAGTCGTGGTCGGTCGGGCCCGGCTTGAAGGTCTTGCCCTCCGCGGCGGCCTTGGCGTAGTAGAGCGCGTACTTGGCGTACAGGTCGGCCGGCTGGGAGACCGTGGCGTCGATCTCGCCCTTGCGGATCGCCTCGAACTCCTGCGGGATGCCGTCGTTGGACACCACGAAGACGTGCTTGGCGTCCTCGGGGGCGACGAGCATGTTCTTGGCCTTCAGCACCTGCAGCGTGGGGGCCAGGTGGACCCCGCCCGCGTGCATGTAGATGCCCTTGACGTCGGGGTTCTGCTCCAGACGGGTCTGCAGCATCGAGGCGGCCTTGCCGCCGTCCCACTCGGTCGGCTCCTCGAAGACGGTGATCCCGGGGAACTTGGTCTTCATGCACTCGCGGAAGGCCTCGGCCCTGTCACGGCCGTTGACCGACGACAGCGCGCCCATCAGCTCGACGACCTTGCCCTTGCCGCCCAGCTTCTCGCCGAGGAACTCGCAGGCCTTGGTGCCGTAGGCGCGGTTGTCGGCGCGCACGACCATGTAGACCTTGCCCTTGTCGGGCCTGGTGTCCACGGTCACGACCGGGATCTTCTTGTTCTCCAGCTGCTGGAGCGTGGAGGCGATCGCGCCGGTGTCCTGCGGGGCCATGACCATGACCTTGGCGCCCTGGCTGACCAGCGCCTGCGTGTTGGCCACCAGCTTGGCGACGTCGTTCTGCGAGTTGGTCGAGTTCATCAGGTCGACCTTGAGCTCGGTCGCCATCTGCGGGATGTACTTGATGTAGGAGTTCCAGAAGTCGGAGTCGGCCCGCGGGTGGTCGATACCGATCTTTCCGCCGGTCGCGCCGCTCGCGGCGGCGCTCGGGCTGCTGCCGCTCTCTGTGGAGCCGCACGCGGTGATGAGAGCCAGAAGGGCCGCGCTCGCGACCACGGGGCCGAACTTCATGATTTCGCCTCTTTATGGGGGGTGGATTCCTAGTTGCTCGGACGCAGGCGCAGACCCTGCATGCCGCCGTCGACGGCGAGTGACGTGCCGGTGGTGGCGCCGGCCTCGGGCCCCGCCAGATAGCTGATGGCCGCCGCCACCTCCTGCGCCGAGACCAGGCGGCCCATCGGCTGGCGGGCGTTGAGCGCCGCCCGCTCGGCCTCGGGGTCGTCGGCCGCGTCGAGGAGCCTGCCGACCCATGGGGTGTCGGCGGTGCCGGGGTTGACGCAGTTGACCCTGATGCCCTCGCGGACGTGGTCGGCCGCCATCGCCAGTGTCAGCGACAGGACCGCGCCCTTGGTGGCGCTGTACAGGGCCCTGTTGGGCAGTCCCGCGGTGGCCGCGATGGAGCAGGTGTTCACGATCGAGGCGTGCTCCGACTGCCTGAGGTACGGCAGCGCCGCCCTCGACACCCTCACCAGGCCGAGGACGTTGACGTCGTAGACCCGGCGCCACTCCTCGTCGGGGTTGGCCTCGATCGTGCCCTGGGCGCCGATGCCGGCGTTGTTCACCAGGACGTCGAGCCCGCCGATGCGGTCGACGGCCTCGGCGACGGCCGCACGGACCTGGTCGTCGTCCGTGACGTCGGCCTTGACGCCGACGAACGGCTCGCCGGGCGGGTTGACGTCCAGGCAGGCGACCTGCCAGCCGCGCGCGGCGAACGCCTCCGCGGTGGCCAGCCCGATGCCGGACCCGCCGCCGGTGACCAGAGCTCTGATGACGGTCATGAGTTCCTCCAGACCTCTCCGTCGGGGAAGGAATGGGCGGCGATCGACTCGGGACGCATCTCCGCGCTGAAGCCCGGCCTGCTCGGGGCGACGTAGCGGCCCTGCTCGATCACCACGGGGTCGACGAAGTGCTCGTGGAGATGGTCCACGTACTCGATGACCCTGCCCTCCATCGTTCCCGCGACCGCGACGAAGTCGAACATGGACAGGTGCTGGACCAGCTCGCAGAGGCCGACGCCGCCCGCGTGCGGGCAGACGGGCACGCCGAACCTGGCGGCCAGCAGCAGGATCGCGATGTTCTCGTTGACGCCGCCGACCCTGGCGGAGTCGAGCTGCAGGTACGACAGCGAGCCCGCCTGGAGCATCTGCTTGAAGATCATGCGGTTCTGCACGTGCTCGCCGGTGGCCACCTTGATCGGGGCGATGGCCCTGGCGATCGTGGCGTGCCCGAGCACGTCGTCGGGGCTGGTCGGCTCCTCCACCCAGTGGGGGCCGAACTCCGACAGCGCGTGGATCCAGCGGATGGCGGCGCCGACGTCCCAGCGCTGGTTGGCGTCGATCGCGATGGGGAAGTCGGGGCCGCAGACCTCTCGGGCGACCTTGAAGCGGCGGACGTCGTCCGCGAGGTCGGCGCCGACCTTCAGCTTGATCTGGGTGAAGCCGTCGTCGAGCGCCTCCTTGCACAGGCGGCGCAGCTTGTCGTCGTCGTAGCCGAGCCAGCCAGGCGAGGTGGTGTAGGCGGGGTAGCCGCTCTCCTTCAGCCTGGCGATGCGCTCGGCCTTGCCGACGGCGCCCCTGCGCAGGATGGCCAGCGCCTCGTCACGCGTCAGCGCGTCGCTCAGGTAGCTGAAGTCGACCAGCTCGACGATCTCCTCGGGGGACATCTCGCCCAGCAGCAGCCACAGCGGCTTGCCCTCGCGCTTGGCCTTGAGATCCCAGAGGGCGTTGACCACGGCGGAGACCGCCATGTGCATGACGCCCTTCTCGGGGCCGAGCCAGCGCAGCTGGGAGTCCCAGACCATCTCCTTGTACAGCGCGCCGAGGTCCTCGGCGTCCCTGCCGATCACGTACGGCTCCAGCGCCTTGATCGCGGCGGTCTGCACGTCGTTGCCGCGCCCGATCGTGAAGGCGAAGCCGTGCCCCTCGAAGCCGTCGTCGGTCCTGAGCACGACGTAGGCGGCGGAGTAGTCGGGGTCGGGGTTCATCGCGTCGGAGCCGTCGAGCTCCAGCGAGGTGGGGAAGCGGATGTCGTGGGTCTCCACCGCCACGATGCGGTAGTCACTCATGCCTGACCCACCGTCTGCCGCTGGCGCCCGAGGCCGTCGATTTCCAGCTCGATCACGTCGCCGCTCTTCAGGTACGGCTGTCCCGGCAGGCCCAGCGCCACGCCCGCGGGCGTGCCCGTGTTGATGACGTCACCGGGCTCCAGGACCATGAACCTGCTGAGGTAGCGGACGACCTCTGCCACGTCGAAGATCATGTTCTTGCTGTTGCCGTCCTGGCGGAGCTCCCCGTTGACCCACAGCCGCATGCCGAGGTCCTGCGGATCGCCGACCTCGTCGGCGGTGACCAGCCAGGGGCCCAGCGGGTTGAAGGTCTCGCACGACTTGCCCTTGTCCCACTGGCCGCCGCGCTCGAGCTGGAACTCCCGCTCAGAGACGTCGTTGGAGATCGCGTAGCCGGCGATCTTCGTCAGCGCCTCCTCCCTCGACTCCAGGTAGCGGCAGGTCTCGCCGATGACCACGGCGAGCTCGACCTCCCAGTCGGTCTTTACGCTGTCACGCGGGATCAGGACCTCGTCGTCGGGCCCGATCACCGTGTTGGGCGCCTTCATGAAGACGACGGGCTCGGTGGGCGGGGTCGCGCCCGTCTCCGCCGCGTGGTCGCTGTAGTTGAGGCCAATGCACACGATCTTGCCGGGCCTGGCGATCGGCGGGCCGACCCGCAGGCCCTCGGCGTCGATCACGGGCAGGTCGCCGCGCTCCAGCGCGTCGCGGACGCGCGCCACTCCCCCTGAAGCGAGGAAAGCCCCGTCGATCTCGGGCTCTCCGATGTCGTACAGGTTTCCTGCGGCGTCCATCACCGCCGGGCGTTCCTGACCGACATGTCCTACTCGCAGCAGCTTCACACCGCATCCCTCGGCTATACATCGGATGTCTCGCTTCCTGATGCTCGTGCGCCGTCGAGTCGCTGTCAAGTAGTCCTCTGCAGATACATCCGATCCGTGACCTGGCCAGATGGTGTTCTTTGTCGTATGTGAACGATCACCCAGGCCAAACATCGGAGCTGAACCCTTGTTACCACCGCGTTTCAGGTGCTACCTAGTTGGCGGACACCCCCGATTCACCGGAGGATTCGTTGGCCGTACCCCGCGCCTTAGTTCTGCTCTCCGCCCTCCTGATCGGAGCCTTCCCCGTGCCAGCCGCCCAGGCCGCCGCCGCCGGCCCACCCGACGACCTGACCCTCTGGTACGACCAACCGGCCACCGACTGGGAGAGGCAGTCGCTGCCCATCGGCAACGGCGCGCTCGGCGCGACGGTGTTCGGCGGCGTGGCAGGCGAGCAGCTGCAGTTCAACGAGAAGACCCTGTGGACCGGCGGCCCCGGCTCCAAGGGCGGCTACGACTTCGGCAACTGGACCAGCCCGAGGCCGGGCGCGATCGCCGAGGTCCAGGCGCAGATCGACCGCGACGGCAGGATGTCGCCCGACGCGGTGGCCAGGAAGCTCGGCCAGCCCAAGAGCGGTTTCGGCGCCTACCAGACCTTCGGCGACCTCTGGCTGGACACCGGCCACACGGCCGCCACCGGCTATCGGAGGGAGCTGAGCCTGCGCGAGGCCGTCGCCAGGGTCGGTTACACCTCGGGCGGCGTCACCTACGCCCGCGAGTACTTCGCCAGCCATCCCGGCAACGTGATCGTCGGCAGGCTCAGCGCGTCGGAGGCGGGCAAGGTCTCCTTCACGCTGCGGACCTCGTCGCCGCGCGACGACAAGACGGTCTCCGTCAAGGACGGCAGGCTGACCGTTCGCGGCGCGCTGGCCGACAACGGCATGGTGTTCGAGTCGCAGGTCCAGGTCATCACGACCGGCGGCAGCCGTACCGACGGCGCCGACCAGATCACCGTCACGGGCGCCGACAGCGCCGTCTTCGTGCTGTCGGCGGGCACCAACTACGCCAGCTCCTACCCCACCTACCGGGGCGAGGACCCGCACGCGAAGGTCACCGCCACGGTCGACGCCGCCGTCGCGAAGGGCTACGACGGGCTCAGGCGGGCGCACCTCGAGGACTACACCGATCTCTTCGACCGCGTGAAGCTCGACATCGGGCAGAAGGCACCCTCCGTGCCGACCGACAGGCTGCGCGCCGGCTACACGGGCGGCTCCTCCGCCGACGACAGGGCGCTGGAGGCGTTGTTCTTCGCCTACGGCCGCTACCTGCTCATCGCCTCCTCGCGGGACGGCTCGCTGCCCGCCAACCTGCAGGGCGTGTGGAACAACTCCACCAATCCGCCGTGGTCGGCCGACTACCACGTCAACATCAACCTGCAGATGAACTACTGGCTGGCCGAGCAGACCAACCTGGCGGAGACCACCACGTCCTACGACGACTACATCAAGGCGCTGGTCGCCCCGGGG
This sequence comes from Nonomuraea recticatena, assembly GCF_039533245.1. Taxonomy (NCBI): domain Bacteria; kingdom Bacillati; phylum Actinomycetota; class Actinomycetes; order Streptosporangiales; family Streptosporangiaceae; genus Nonomuraea; species Nonomuraea recticatena. The sequence goes on from NZ_BAAATE010000008.1 coordinate 241,622, forward strand.
CAGCGGACCGCCAAGGAGATGTTCGGCTCGCGCGGCTGGGTGGTCCACAACGAGACCAACCCGTTCGGCTTCACCGGCGTGCACGACTGGTCGACCGCCTTCTGGTTCCCCGAGGCCGCGGCCTGGACCACCCAGCAGATGTACGACCACTACCTGTTCGGCAAGGACCTCGACTACCTGCGCTCGGTCTACCCGGTCATGCGCGAGGCCGCGCTGTTCTGGGTGGACAACCTGCACACCGACCCGAGGGACGGCAAGCTCGTCGTCTCCCCCAGCTACTCCCCCGAGCACGGCGACTTCTCGGCCGGCGCGTCCATGTCGCAGCAGATCGTCCGCGACCTGTTCGGCAACGTGCTGGAGGCCGCCGCCGCACTCGGCACCGACGAGCCCGAGGTACGGCAGGCGATGGAGCGGCTCGACCCCGGCCTGCGCATCGGCCGCTGGGGCCAGCTCCAGGAGTGGAAGTCCGACTGGGACGACCCGAACAACACCCACAGGCACGTCTCCCACCTGTTCGCCCTGCACCCCGGCCGCCAGATCGCCCCTGGCTCCAAGGAGGCGAAGGCGGCCGAGGTCTCGCTGACCGCGCGCGGCGACGGCGGCACCGGCTGGTCCAAGGCCTGGAAGATCAACTTCTGGGCGCGCCTGCTCGACGGCGACCACGCGCACAAGATGCTGGGCGAGCAGCTCAAGGGCAGCACCCTGGACAACCTCTGGGACACCCACCCGCCCTTCCAGATCGACGGCAACTTCGGCGCCACCTCCGGCATGTCCGAGATGCTGCTGCAGTCGCAGTCGGGCGTGGTCGACGTGCTGCCCGCGCTGCCGTCGGCATGGGCCACGGGCTCCGTCCAGGGACTGCGCGCTCGTGGCGACGTGACCGTGGACGCCACCTGGAAGAACGGCGCGACCAGCGAGATCGCGCTGCACGCGGGGTCGGCGGGGCCGCTGACCGTGCGCAACCAGATCTTCGCCGGACGGTTCAGGCTTCTCGACCCCGCCGGCAGGGCCGTCCCTCTGACCAGAAACGGCGACACGGTCACCTTCACCGCCGAGGCGGGGAAGACCTACCGCGCCAAGGGAGAGGTCCGCGTCGCCCTGGAGGCGCCCGCAGAGACGGGCGCGGGACAGTCGTTCCCCGTCAAGGTCACCGTCACCGCCACGGGCGGCCGCGCGGTCCCCGCGGGCGACGTGACGCTTCAGCTGCCCCAGGGCTGGACGGCCACGCCGGGCTCGGTCCACCTGCCCGCCACGACGCAGGGCAGGACGAGCAGCGCGGCTTTCACCGTCGCCTCGGGTCCCGCCGACGGCTCGCGCAGCGCCCGGATCACCGCGACCGTGAAGGGTGACGCATGGTCGGGCCGCGCCTCCGCCTCGCTCGCCGTCGCCCCCTGCGCGGTCCCATCGGCCGCCGAACCGCTGGTCGCATGGGACCCCTCCGCCGGCACGACCGTCGCCGACGGCTCGGGCAACGGCAGGGACGCGACCGTCACGGGCACGGCGGCCTACGACGGCGACGGCGGTCTGGTGCTCGACGGCGCCACCTACCTGACCACCGCGCCCACCACCCTCGGCTTCCTGAAGGAGGCCTCCTTCGCGGCCGAGGTCAAGGTCGCGGGCAGCGGCTACCGCCGCCTGTTCGACTCCCAGCCCTCGGGCGACCCCGGCAACGACGGGGTGCTGATCGACCTGACACCCGACAACAGGGTCCGCTTCATCGGCGCGGGCCTCAACGTCACCACCGACGCCAGGGTGCCCACCGGCCGCTACGTCGACCTGGTCGTCACCATGGGCCGCGACGGCACGGTCACCGTCTACGCCGACGGGGCGCGCATCGGCGGCGCGAAGGTTCCTGCCGACGGGATCACCGGCTGCGCCACCAGGCCGCTGCGCTTCGCGGCCGACCAGGGCGGCGGCCAGCGTCTCAGCGGCGCCGTGGACCGCGTCGCGATCTTCGCCCGCGCGCTGACCCCCGCCGAAGTCCCCACCTGGCAGCGGCTCGCCTTCTGAAGAATCCCCCGTGGACGACTCGTTCCACCCGTCCCGCCGGGCCGTGCTCGGCGGGACGGCGGGCGCCCTCGCGCTCGCCATGATGGGCGCGCTGCCCGCACATGCTCAGGCGCCGCGCCGGGCGCATCGGGACCCGACGCGTTCGTCCGGAACCCGTACGCGCATCCGGATCTGTCACCTTCATCCGGGCCAGGCACGCGAATCGGGACCCGTCGCCCTCATCCGGACCTGTCGCGCCTTCGGGCCTGGAACCAGAGCGATCCGAGGGCGACCAGCGCGCCGCCGGCCGCCCCCGCGAGCAGACCGACCACGAACCCGGCGCCTCCGCCGGACACATTGATCATCAGCGTCAGCGAACCCACCAGGCACACCGCCGCGAACCCGACCAGCAGGAAGAACCGCCTGCTGAGGAAGACGCCCTTCCCCGGCGCGCGGGGAGGGGCTCCCAGCTGCGCCTCCGGCCCGAGGCTCGCCGCCTTCGGCCGCTTGAAGTACTCGTAGTAGAACCAGGTGCCGCACGGCTCCCAGCCGTCGGGGGCGAGCTCCTCGACGAGGGCCTTCCTGCCCTTCCTGGTGACCACCTCGCGGCGGTACTCCCAGCGCTGGGGGTTGTCCTCGTCGCGGTGGCTGACGAACCGGCCTGTCGCGTCGACCCTGTCGACCTCCCAGCCCTGGTCGCCGAACTCGTTCAGGTGGCGCTCGTCCACGAAGATGTCGGCCGTCCAGCGCCAGGTGCTCGACTCGGCGGCACTCTCACTCGCAGGCGCGGCCCCGAGCTGCTGCGCGAAGTCGGCGGCGGGGCCGAACTCCTCCTCGGGGTCGCCCCCGCTCTCCGCCAGGTACGCGGTGAGGTCGGCGACGGTGGCCGTCACCGTCTCCTCGGGCACGCCGCGCTCGCGCAGCCGTACGGCCAGCTCGTCGAAGTAGGTGCTCACTGGATGCCTCCCTTGGCCAGCACCGACCGCACCGACCTGTCGAAGGCGACCCACAGGTCGCCCTGTTCGGCCAGGGTGCTTCTGCCCTGCTCGGTCAGCCGGTAGTAGCGCCTGCCCGGCCCCCGCTCGGTGACCCTGAACTCGGCCGCGACCAGCCCCGCCTCTTCCAGGCGGTTGAGCACCGGGTAGAGCGTGCCGCCCTTGATCTGGCCGAGGCCTGACTCGGCCAGGCTCTTGGCGATCTCGTAGCCGTAGTTCTCACCCTCGGTGAGACTGGCCAGGACGAGCAGGTCGAGCACGCCCTTGAGCCAGCTCGCCCGGCGGTCGGCGCTCATGCCGTACCTCTTTCCATAGTAGCGATGCTACCTACGCCGCTCCCCCACCTACGACCTCGCGCACCGGAGGCTGCGGGCGCGCGGCGGGCCTGGCCATCAGCAGGGAGCGGATGTCGACGAGGATGTGGATCACGATGGGCAGCACCAGCGAGCCGCTGGAGAAGTAGACCATGGTGAGCGAGAAGCCGGCGAGCGTGACCATGATCATGCCCTTCCACCCCTGATAGAGGTGGCCCGCCACGAACAGCGCCAGCGCGAGGCCGGCGGCCACGGGCCTGGGGGCGCCCATCGAGGTGAACATCGCGATCAGCAGCCCCCTGAAGACGATCTCCTCGCAGACGCCCGCGCTGACGGACATGGCGACCGCCATCCACCTCTCGCCGCCGCTCCTGGGGACGAGCGCCTCGAACGCCGCCTGACCCGGCATCGCCGCGCCCGACTTCCGCATGACGAGGGCGACCACCACGGAGGCGATGACCAGGCCGGTGATCATGCCGAGGAACGTGGACAAGTCGGTGGGAACCGTCAGGCCCAGGTCGACGAGGTCGAGGTCGGGCGACAGACCGACGATCAGCAGCGCAACCGCGGCCATGCCCCACAGCTCGGCGATCCAGGCGAGGAAGGTCCGCGTGTAGCGGCTCCGGTCGGCCTGGAGAGCGGCATAGGTCCGGCGGCCGAGCAGCGGGCTCACCACCGCGAGGTGGACCACAAGGGCGACGAACAGGACGAGCGACATGGGGTGAACCTCCTGAGTTCCGGTACGAGCTAGACGGTAGAACAAGCTAGTTAGGAATGCAACCTAGCTAGAAGCGCCGCACTACTTGACGGCCGTACAGGACTCGCATACAAAGGCAGGGACCGCCAGCGCTTGAGCGAGTCAGGAGTCGCGCATGATCGAGCTTTACGACCCGGCCGCCCACGAGCGCGGCGTGCCATACGAGGGTCGGGGTAGACCCCGCGAGAGCCGACACCGGAACCGGTGGCCACGCCGGGCCACCCGAGAGAACCCGTCCCCACGAGGAGCACGCTTGCCGCGGATCATCACCACCAGCGTGGGCGCCCCGCACCACGGCGGAGGGCTTGCCCTCCTCGCGCTGGTTTCATACCCTGGCACCTACCAAGCGCTTGACCAAGCCCGAGGTGACGGCTCGTGAACATCGACCTCGTCGATCAGGACCACTACGCGACCTTCGGCCCCCCGCACGAGCAGATGCGCTGGCTGAGAGAGCACGCTCCCGTCTACTGGCACGAGGGCGAGCCGGGATTCTGGGCCGTCACCCGCCACGAGGACGTCGTCCACGTCTCCCGCCACTCCGACCTGTTCTCCTCCGCGCGCAGGCTCGCCCTGTTCAACGAGATGCCGGAGGAGCAGCGGGAGCTGCAGCGGATGATGATGCTCAACCAGGACCCGCCCGAGCACACCAGAAGGCGCTCCCTGGTCAACCGCGGCTTCACCCCGCGCACCATCCGCGCGCTGGAGCAGCACATCCGCGACATCTGCGACGACCTGCTCGACCAGTGCTCAGGCGAAGGAGACTTCGTCACCGACCTCGCCGCGCCCCTCCCGCTCTACGTGATCTGCGAGCTGCTCGGCGCGCCCGTCGCCGACCGCGACAAGATCTTCGCCTGGTCCAACCGCATGATCGGCGCCCAGGACCCCGACTACGCCGCCTCACCGGAGGAGGGCGGCGCCGCGGCCATGGAGGTCTACGCCTACGCCTCCGAACTGGCCGCCCAGCGTCGCGCCGCCCCGCGCGACGACATCGTCACCAAGCTCCTGCAGTCCGACGAGAACGGCGAGAGCCTGACGGAGAACGAGTTCGAGCTCTTCGTGCTGCTCCTCGTGGTCGCGGGCAACGAGACCACCCGCAACGCCGCCTCCGGCGGCATGCTCACCCTCTTCGAGCATCCGGACCAGTGGGACAGGCTGGTCGCCGACCCCTCCCTCGCCGCCACGGCCGCCGACGAGATCGTCCGCTGGGTCTCGCCGGTGAACCTCTTCCGCCGTACGGCGACAGCCGACCTCACCCTGGGCGGACAGCAGGTCAAGGCCGACGACAAGGTCGTGGTCTTCTACTCCTCTGCCAACAGGGACGCGTCGGTCTTCTCCGACCCGGAGGTCTTCGACATCGGACGGTCTCCCAACCCGCACATCGGGTTCGGAGGCGGAGGCGCGCACTTCTGCCTGGGCAACCATCTGGCCAAGCTCGAGCTGCGCGTGCTCTTCGAGCAGCTGGCCAGAAGGTTCCCGCGGATGCGGCAGACCTGCGAGGCCCGCCGGTTGCGCTCGAACTTCATCAACGGCATCAAGACCCTCCCCGTCACCCTCGGCTGAACCCTCACCCCGGCCGACCCCTCCCTCGGGCTCGGTCGGGGCCCAGCCGGCAGCATCCCCCGTCCTCGCAACTCGAACGCCGCCTGCGACCAGCGTTCGAGGGGGGATCACCCACTCGCGGCTCGGATCCGCCAGGGCATTCGTCGTCGGGTCACTGGTTGATCTGGCCGAACTCGCCGAACGAAGGCCGGCGCGGAAGCCGATGTGGATCTCGTCGCCGCCCATGAGGCTCGCCGGCTCGCAGCGGCCGGTGGTAGGGCCTGCCCTACCGTGACGCACCGGCGCACGTCACCCCAAAGATGCTAGTCAGTGCCATGGGAGGCGCGGTCGCGTCGCCGTACTGTCGTCGATGCATGGATCTGACCGCGAGGTCTGAGTCCTTCTCGAATGACAATAGGCAAGTGAAGAGGTAATCAGCATGGCTAGGGACCGGAAGCACATCAGCCGTCGGGGACTGGTGGCGACGGCTGTGATCGCGATGGGAGCGGTCCTCGCCCCCGTGGCGGCTCAGGCGGCCCTGTCCGACACGGTCGGCGGGAGGCAGAACCCGGTCCGCGCACTGGAGCAGGCGGCGCACCAGCTGCGCTCGACCGAGCCAGGGAGGAACACGGCCGACCTGCGAGCTCTGGGTGCGATGATCGGCGACGCCAAGGTGGTCGGCCTCGGTGAGGCCACCCACGGCTCGCACGAGTTCTTCACCATGAAGGAGCGGGTCTTCCGCTACCTCGTCGAGGAGAAGGGCTTCACCACCTTCGCCCTGGAGCTGAGCTGGTCTGCGGGGCTCGAGATCGACGAGTACCTCCAGACCGGCAAGGGCGACGCACGCAAGATCGCGAAAGCGGCGCTGGCCGGCTCGCCGTGGGACCGAGAGGAGTTCGTGAGCCTCATCGAGTGGATGCGGGAGCACAACCGCCGCCACCCTGGCCGCACGGTCCATTTCATGGGTGACGACATCGGCGCCCCCAAGCTGAGCGACGACTTCTTCAACCGGGTGACCAGCTACGTGCAGCGGACCCACCCGGAGTCGCTGCCGCACCTCACGCAGCTCTACGCGGGTCTGCGCCCGATCGACGACGTGTTCGCCTATCTGGGCAAGCCCCTCGCGGAACGGCAACGGCTCGCCACCAAGGCACGGCAGGCCCTGGATCTGATCAGCAGCCAGAAGGGCCCGGACGAGCGCGAGTTCGAGCTCGCGGTCCAGAACGCCCGATCCATCGCCCAGACGGCCACGTTCCTCGCCTTCGACCTCACCGACAAGGCCACGCTGCCCGTCGCGCAGCGCTACCGCGACCAGGTGATGGCCGAGAACACCGCCTGGTGGCAGCGGCGCACCGGCGACAAGATGCTGCTGTCGGCGCAGAACGACCACGTCGGGTACGCCGCCGGCGAGCCCACGCTGTACCCCAAGACGCAAGGGTCGTACCTGCGCGACACACTGGGCAGGAAGTACCTCCCCATCGGCTTCACTTTCAACCAGGGCTCCTTCCTGTCGAAGGACGCCGCGCTCAGCGGCGACTGGAAGAAGTTCACCGTGGGCGCGGCCGAGCCCGGCATGAACGAGTACACCCTCGACAAGGTCCGTTACCGGGACTACTACCTCGACATCCGCGACGCTCCGGCCGCGGCGCGCACCTGGCTGGACGTCACCCGCCCCACGCGCAATATCGGCACGCAGTACCCCTTCCCGCACGCCAACCTCGCGATCGCCCGCTCCTTCGACGTCCTCATCCACCTCCACGACGTCCGGGAGGCCGACCAGCCGAAGCCGTGACGGCCCGGCTCCAGCGGGAGCCGCCCTGGCGCCCGGCCGGCCCTCGGCGTCGCGGGGCGCCGTCGAACTCTCCTGCCCTGGTGGAGGACGGCCACGAAGCCGGCCTCCACCAGGGTCGGCCGGGGCTCGCCTGCGGCATCATCCGCCTCCGGTGACCTCGCGAAAGGGTTCCGGATGGGCGGCTTCTCGGTAGGCGCCGGGAGTGACGCCGTACGTTCGCGTGAACCAGCGGGTCAGGTGGCTCTGGTCGGCGAAACCCGCCTGCGCCGCGACCTCCCCCAACGGGAGACCCTCGGCGATCAGGCGGCGGGCCGTACGGAGTCTGAGCTGGCGTTGGTAGTCGCTCGGGGCCATCCCGTACACGGCGTGGAAGGCCCTGTAGACGGTGAAACGGCTGCATCCCGCCGACTCCGCCAGGTCGGTGGCGGTGAGGTCGTCGAGGTGGGAGTCGTTCAGGCGGCTCCTTACCCGTTCGGCGATCAGCGCGGTGCCGCCGGCAGCCGGACGGCGGGCGTCCACGGTGCCGGAAGACCTGCTGCCCCTGCGTGCCATCGCCGCGAGCGTCGCCCTGAGCAGCTCGTCGCGGCGGAGGGCCGAGGCGCCGCCGAGCAGGGCGAGATGGAGGGCGTGCAGTGACCGGGCGAGCAGCGGATCGTCCAGGACGGGCTCGGCGAAGAGGGGAAGCCCGGTACGGCGGCCCGTGGTGTCCTCCAACGCGTCGGCCACCAGCTCCGTGCCGATGTGGAGGATCCGGTAGGTGAACCCGAGCTGGTCGGCGGCGTGTCCGTCGTGCGGGTCGTCGGGGTTGAACGCCATGACCATGCCCGCGGCGCTGGTGTGCGCCGAGCCCCTGCACTTGAAGGCCTGGGCGCCGTCCTCGGTGACGCCGAAGCTGTAGGTGTCGTGGCTGTGGCGGTGGTAGACGTGGCGCACGAAGTGGGCGTGCATGGCTTCCAACGGCCTGTCGGGAGAGCGCCAGTAGCGGGACCAGTCATGCGTCACCCTCCCATTCTCACCATCCCGGCAACCGGTCAGCGCTTCGCACGGGCAGTGCAGCCGAAAGACAGCCAGGCCAGGTGGTCGAACCCGCACGCCGGGAGAGGTGTCAGCGGAGCGGGAGGAGTTGGTCGAGGGCGGATTTGACGCGGTCGACGGTCACCCCGCAGGTGCGCAGGCGGTGGGCCAGAAGGGAAGCCGCCAGCGGCGCCAGCAGTTGGTCGGCCAGGACATAGGCGTCGGCCGTCGGATCCGCCTGGCCGATGAGCATCGACAGGTGCGCGTGGTAGCCGTCGTACGCGCCGCCGAACCGGGCGAAAGGGCTCGCCGTCTCGGCCATCAGCAGCAGGTCGAGCTGCTCGACCGTGCGGTCCGTCAGCGCGTGCAGGAAGGCGCGGATCCTGGTCACCGGGTCGGCTCCCGGGCCGAGCGGTGGCGGGCCCTGGATGAAGGCCGACTGGAACTCGCGCTCCCTCTCGTCGATCAGCGCGTACGCCAGCCCCGAGCGGTCGCCGAACCTGCGGTACAGCGTGCCGACGCCCACCCCCGCAGCGGCGGCGACCTCGGCCATCGCCAGTCCCTCCACGCCGTGGACGGAGACGATTTCGGCCGCCGCGGCCAGGATCTTCGCCCGGTTGCGCGCGGCGTCGACGCGCTCGCGTCGCGGGTTGGTCACAGCCTCCACGGAGACAGCCTACTGAAAGCCTTGCAACCGGAACGCGTTCCGGTTATCGTGCAAGCGGAACCTATTCCGTATATGGAGGACGTCATGACACGCAGAGTCGCGCTGGTCACCGGAGGAAGCCGCGGCATCGGGGCCGCCATCGCCCTCAGGCTGGCCGCCGAGGGCGCCGATGTGGTGATCACCTATGCGCGTGCGGCCGACCGTGCCGCGACGGTCGTCAAGGAGATCGAGGCCGCGGGCGTTCGCGGGCTGGCCGTGGCGGCGGAGGCGTCCGACGCGAGCCAGGTCGTCGCGGCGGTCGAAAGGACGGTCGCCGAGTTCGGCCGGATCGACGTGGTGGTCAGCAACGCGGGCGTCGCGCCATACGGGCCGCTGGAGGACGTGACACTCGAGGAGGTCGACAGCACGCTGGCGATCCACGCGCGCGCCTCGTTCGTGCTGGCCCAGGCGGCCGCCGCGCACATGGGCAGGGGCGGCAGGATCATCTGCATCGGCAGCAGCCTCGCCGAGCGGGTGCCGTATCCGGGCTGGACCCTCTACTCGATGAGCAAGTCCGCGCTGATCGGGCTGACCAAGGGGCTGGCCAGGGATCTCGGCCCGAGGGGCATCACCGCCAACCTGGTGCATCCCGGCTCGACCGACACCGAGATGAACCCTGCCGACAGCCAGGACGCGGCGGAGGAGCGGCGCTACACCGCCCTCGACACCTACTGCAGCCCCGAGGACATCGCGGCCACCGTCGCCCATCTGGCCGGTGAGGGCGGCAGGCACATCACCGGCGCCGCCGTCACCGTCGACGCGGGCACCACGGCCTGACGTCATGGCATGGCTGCTGCTCGTCGTCGCCGCAGGGCTGGAACTCGTCTGGGCCACCGCGCTCGAGCGTTCGGACGGGTTCACCAGGCCATGGCCCGCCCTCCTCGGGGTGTCGGCGGCGGCGCTGAGCCTCGTGCTGCTCACCTTCGCGCTCAGATCGCTGCCGATGGGCACGGCGTACGCCGTCTGGGTGGGCCTCGGCGCCGTGGGGGTCGCCGTGGCGGGCATCGTCGCCCTCGGGGAGAGCGCGGCCCCGGCCAGGCTGGCCTGCCTGGCCCTCATCGTGCTCGGGGTCGTCGGGCTGAGGCTGCTCGACGGCTGAACCCCGCACCAGCGTTCAAGACGGGGAGCGGAGGGGCGGGCAGGGTGGACGGCATGCGGTTCGATACGAAGATAGGCATCGTGGTCCGTGAGGACCTCGCCACCTGGCAGAAGCTGAACGTCACCGCCTTCCTGGCCTCCGCCGTCGCGGGCGGGGAGCCCGAGACGGTCGGCCGGCCGTACGAGGACGGCTCGGGGAACGAGTACCTGCCGATGTTCAGGCAGCCGGTGCTCGTCTACGCCACCGACGGCGAGGGGCTGGCCGGAGTGAGGGAGCGGGCCGTGGCCCGCGGGCTGCGGGTGGCCGTCTACACCGAGGAGCTGTTCAAGACCGGCAACGACGACGACAACAGGGCCGCGGTGCGGGCCGTGATGGAGGAGGACCTGCGTCTGGTCGGGCTGGCCCTCTACGGCCCGCGCAACGCGGTCGACAAGACGACGAAGGGGTTGCCGCTCCATCCGTGATCACCGCCTCCGGCGTCGGGCGGCGCGCAGCCTGCCGAGGATGCGGGTGACCTGGCCCGACGTGGGCTGCCATCCGCACTCGATCAGGGCGTTGGCCACCTGCTCGAGGACGTCGGCGCCGCGCCCAGGGATCACGTCGCGGCGCACGGCGATGACGCGCCATCCCGCGGTGCGCAGGGCGGCGCGGCGGCCGAGATCGCGGCGGTGGTCGGCGGCAGAGGTGTGGTGCTCGTGCCCGTCATACTCGACGGCGAGCAGGAACGCGGGCCAGCCGAGATCGAGGTAGGCGAGCCTGCCGCCGGCCAGGTCTACGCGGATCTGGGTGGCGGGGCGCGCAGCCCGCCCTCGACGAGGATGACCCTGAGCCAGCTCTCCCGAGGGGAGGCGGCGCCCCTGTCGGCCATCGCGAACGTCTCCCGGAGGCCGCGCGAGCCCGTGGCCCTGCGCAGGAGGCGATCGTGGTCGACGCCGCGGCGCAGGAACTGGTCGACGATGGCGACACCCTCGGGACGGGGCAGCCGCCGCGCGCAGTCGAAGGCGGTGCGTTCGGGCGTGGTCACGCGGACGGACCTGTGGCGGGTCACGTCGGCCGACGGCAGCGCGGCGACGTGGACGTCGCAGCCGGGAACCTCCACAGGATGCGGGACGGCGAGCTCGACGGGCCAGCCGTCCTCGCTCTCGCTCAGGGCGTTGAGGCCCCAGACATGAGCGGCCGTGCGCAGACAGGCGATGGCGCCGGGGACCGCGGCGGTGAACAGGCGGGCCCTGTCGAGGAGGGAGGCGTGCACCGGGCCAGCCTGGCCAGGGGGCGCGCGGCCGTGGCCGTCCGAACGGGGTTCTGTGGACGCGCGAGCGCTGTCCACAGAACAGCTGAACCTCAGGGCCAGGAGGAGTCCTGGTCGGGGTCTCCACCGTCGGTGAGCAGCCGCAGGTCCGACTCCACCATCATCGCCACGAGCTCCTCGAAGGCCACCGTGGGCTCCCAACCCAGCTGGGTGCGCGCCTTCTTGGGGTCGGCGCACAGCAGGTCCACCTCGGCGGGCCTGTGCAGGCTCTGGTCGTCGACGACGTACTGCTCCCAGTCGAGCCCCGCCGCCACGAAGGCCGCCTCGACCAGCTCCCTGACCGAGTGCGTGCGTCCCGTGCCGATCACGTAGTCCTCGGGCGTGTCGGCCTGGAGCATGAGGTGCATGGCCCGCACGTAGTCACCGGCGAAGCCCCAGTCGCGGCGCGCCTCCAGGTTGCCCAGCTTCAGCTCCGAGGCGAGCCCGAGCTTGATCCTCGCCACGCCGAGCGACACCTTGCGCGTCACGAACTCGGCTCCGCGCCTGGGCGACTCGTGGTTGAACAGGATCCCCGACACCGCGAACATCCCGTAGGACTCGCGGTAGTTCTGGGTGAGGAAGTGACCGTAGGCCTTGGCCACGCCGTAGGGCGAGCGGGGGTGGAAGGACGTGCGCTCGTTCTGCGGCGTCTCGCTGACCTGCCCGAACATCTCCGAGGAGGAGGCCTGGTAGAAGCGGATGGAGGCGCCGCGCGAGGAGCACACCCTGATCGCCTCGAGCATGCGCAGCACGCCCATGCCCGTGACCTCGGCCGTCAGCTCGGCCTGCTCCCACGACATCGGGACGAAGGAGATCGCCCCCAGGTTGTAGACCTCGTCGGGCTGGACCTTCTCCACGGCGGAGATCAGCGACCCCTGGTCGAGCAGATCGCCTCTGACGACCTGGACGTCGGCCAGCAGCTTGCGCATCCTCGACACCCGCGGGTTGGCCTGCCCCCTTGCCAGCCCCCACACCTCGTACCCCGAAGCGAGCAGGTGCTCGGCCAGATAGGAACCGTCCTGCCCGGTGATGCCGGTGATCAGTGCGCGCCTGGCCAACGAGGCCCTCCATCAATAGTCCTTGGGACGGGAATGTACAGCTACGCCCGTCAATGAAGCATCAGCCCCCGTAGAACGCGTTCCACCGAATGACGTTCGGTACGGCTAACTTCCCAGTTCGCGCCCTGTGAAAGCCATACGAGGAACAATTCCACAAGAGGATCCCCATACCTACCCAATGGTAAGGTGCGCAGACTAAGGTCATCTTTCACGGTACCGGGCGGAGAAAGGGGTGCCAGTGGGCGACTCTCTGCGGATCGCACTGCTGTCCTACCGGAGTAAGCCCACCTGCGGGGGTCAAGGCGTCTACCTCCGCCACCTGAGCAGGGAACTGGTCGCCCTCGGCCACCACGTCGAGGTCTTCTCCGGCCAGCCGTACCCCGAGCTCGACGAGGGCGTGATCCTCAACAAGGTCCCGAGCCTCGACCTCTACCGCGACGAGGACCCCTTCCGCACGCCGAAGCTCCACGAGTACCGCGACTGGATCGACCTGCTCGAGGTCGGCACGATGTGGACGGCGGGCTTCCCCGAGCCGCTGACCTTCACGCTGCGCGCCTACCGTGAGATGAAGAGGCGCCGCAAGGACTTCGACGTCGTCCAGGACAACCAGACCCTCGGCTACGGCCTGCTCGGCATCCAGAAGCTGCTGCCCGTGGTCGGCACGATCCACCACCCGATCAGCGTCGACAGGCGCATCGAGCTGGAGGCGGCCAAGGGCGTCAAGAAGCTCACCATGCGCAGGTGGTACGGCTTCGTGAAGATGCAGGCCAAGGTCGCCCCGAGGCTGAGCCCGATCCTCACGGTGAGCGAGTCGAGCCTGGCCGACATCCACCGCGACTTCAACGTGCCCCAGGCCAACATGCGCCTGATCCCGCTGGGCGTGGACACCCGCTACTTCCACCCGCGTCCCGACAAGCCCCGCAGGAAGGGCTCGATCGTCGCGGTGGCGAGCGCGGACTCCCCCATGAAGGGCGTCTCCACGCTGCTGAGGGCGGTCGCCAAGCTGGCCACCGAGCGCGACGTGAACCTCACCGTGGTCAGCAAGCCCACCCCCGGCGGCCCGACCGAGCAGCTGGTCCAGGAGCTCTCCCTGCACGACAGGGTCAGGTTCGTGCACGGCATCTCCGACGACGAGCTCGGCGAGCTGATCGCCACCTCGGAGATCTCCGTGGTCCCGAGCCTCTACGAGGGCTTCTCGCTGCCCGCCGTCGAGCACATGGCCTGCGCCACCCCGCTGGTCGCCAGCCGTACGGGCGCGCTGCCCGAGGTGGTCGGGGACGCCGCGGTGCAGGTGACGCCGGGCGACGCCGAGGAACTGGCCGCAGTGCTGCGCCGCCTGCACGACGACCCCGAGGAGCGCGAGCGGGTCGGCAGGGCGGGCTACGACCGCGTGATGGAGCGCTACACCTGGAACGTCGTCGCCAAGAAGACCGTTGAGGCCTACCGAGAGGCCATTGAGGAGTTCGGCACGTGCTGACCGTCGACTTCGCCCGGCTGCCTGTCGGGCCGGGCATTCGTGTGCTCGACCTCGGGTGCGGCGGAGGCCGCCACGCCTTCGAGGCGCTGCGCAGGGGCGCGGACGTGGTCGCCTTCGACATGGACCAGTCCGAGCTCGACGGCGTCAAGTCGATGTTCGCGGCGATGGAGGAGACCGGCGAGGCCGCGGGCACCGGCGAGACGGTGCAGGGCACCGCGCTGGACATGCCGTTCGAGGACAACAGCTTCGACCGGGTCATCGCCGCCGAGGTGCTGGAGCACATCCACGAGGACACCACCGCCATGCGGGAGATCCTGCGGGTGCTCAAGCCCGGTGGGCTGGCCGCGGTCACCGTGCCGGCCTTCCTGCCCGAGCGCATCTCGTGGGCGCTGAGCGAGGACTACCACACCGCTCCAGGCGGGCACATCCGCATCTACACGCTGGCCGAGCTCAAGGCCAAGCTGAAGGCCACCGGCTTCAAGGTCGGGCCGCACCACTTCGCGCACGGCCTGCACGCCCCGTACTGGTGGATCAAGTGCGCCGTCGGCGTCGACAACGACGAGCACCCGCTGGTCAAGGCCTACCACCAGCTCCTTGTCTGGGACATCATGAAGCGCCCCAGGACGACCAGGATCGCCGAGGCGGTGCTGAACCAGCTCATCGGCAAGAGCGTGGTGGTCTACCTCAGGAAACCCGCGTGATCTCCAGCGGCCAGGTCCTCCAGACGGCGCAGAGCATCGCCGACATCCAGGAGGACGACGGCGGCGTGCCGTGGCCCGAAGGTCACGTCGACGCGTGGAACCACGTCGAGTGCCTGATGGCCATGTCGGTGGCGGGCCTCACCGGCAACGTCGAGCGCGGCTACGCCTGGCTGGAGCGCCACCAGCGCGACGACGGCTCCTGGCCCATGAAGCTGGTCAGGGGCGAGCCCACCGAGCTGGGCGGCGAGTCCAACCACGCCGCGTACGTCGCCGTCGGCGTGTGGCACGACCTCCTGATCACCGGCGAGCTCGACACGGCGCGCGAGCGCTGGCCCATGGTCAAGAGGGCCCTCGACTACGTCGTCGACCTCCAGACCCCGCGCGGCGAGATCGTCTGGGAGCGCGACGCCCACGGCCGCGCCGCGGGGTACGCCCTGCTGACCGGCTGCTCCTCCATCCACCAGGCGCTGCGCAGCGGCGTCCTGCTCGCCGACCGCCTCGACGACCCGCAGCCGCACTGGGAGCTGGCCGCCGACCGCCTGGCCAACGCGCTGCAGAACCTCCCCGACGCGTTCGCCGACAAGAGCCGCTTCTCGATGGACTGGTACTACCCGGTCCTCGGCGGCGCCGTCCGCGGCGACCAGGGGCTCGAACTGCTGGACAAGGAGTGGGACACCTTCGTGGTGGAGGGCCTCGGCATCCGCTGCGTCTCCGACCAGCCGTGGGTGACGGGCGCGGAGACCTGCGAGCTGGTCCTGGCCCTCGACGCCCTGGGCGACCGCAGGCGCGCCGAGCGGCTGTTCACCGACATGCAGCACCTGCGCCACGAGGACGGCTCGTACTGGACGGGCTGGCAGTTCGCCAACCGCAAGCACTTCCCGCACGAGCGGTCGGGCTACACGGCCGCCGCCGTGGTGCTCGCCGCCGACGCCCTGCTGGGGCTCACCCCTGGCGCGGCCCTCTTCCGTGACATCCCCTCCCCCGTACGGCAGGCGGGTCTGACGCCACCGCGCCCGCGTGGCTGAGGTCCGTCCAAGCACGCCACTCCAGCGCGACTTCGGCTGATCGCCGTCACATCACCCCCGAAGCAAGCCGTTTTGCCGGTTCTTTGCCACGAAAAGCGGAGCGCCGTCGAGGAGCGACGCAAGGCCGTCACTAGGTTCGTGGCTGGCCGTACGATGCGTCTTCGGGGGAAGAGTGGGCGACACGGGCACATTGCCGTTCTTGAACCAGCTCAGGATCGAGCCGATCAACTCCCCCGCGCAGGGTCTGCGCCGCCTCCTGAGCAAGGATCCGGCCGAGGCCGATCTGGGCAGGCGGCGCTTCCGGCTCAGAGCAGGACAGGCCCGCGCCACGCTGGAACGCGCCGAGCGTTCCCACATCTTCGGCTACAACGCCGTCCTGTCCCACGAGACGGGCAAGATCGACGATCTGCCCGCCGAGCAGCGCGGGTTCGCCTACGAGGGCGCGGCCATGGCGTGCGCCACGCTCGACCTGCTGACCATGAGCAGGGGCAGACGGGCGCACGAGCTGCTGGCCGGCCTCGCCGTACGCCATCAGCACGCCGCGCACCTCGGCATCGGCCGCGCCTACGCCAGGCTGCGCCTGCGACCGCTCTGGGGGTTCGGCGCCTGCCATCCGCTGCTGCGGTGGCTGGCGGTCGACGGGTTCGGCTTCCAGCGCTCGCTCACCCACGCCGACCGCATGGTGGGCGAGCGGTCCATGCCCGACCTGCTGACCAGGGCGCATCGGGCCATCTTCGACCAGGGGCTGGGCCGCCTGCTGTGGTTCCACGACTGCGCCTGCCCCGAGGACGTCGCGGCCCGCGTCGCGGAGTTCCCCGCGGGGCGCAGAGCCGACCTGTGGAGCGGGGTGGCGTTCGCGGCCACCTACGTGGGCGGCGCGGAGCCCGACGAGCTGTGCGGGCTGGCGGCGCACGCCTCGGCCGACGGCTTCAGGGCCCATGTGTCGCAGGGCGCGGCCTTCGCGATCGCCACGCGGCTGCAGGAGGGACACGTGTCCGAGCAGGCGGCGCACGCCGTCCAGCTGCTGACGGGGGCCGAGCCCGAGCAGGCGGCGGCGTGGACGGACACGGCGCTGATCGCGCTCGGCCACGATCCCCACACCCATGAGGACTTCCAGGCCTGGCACGCCCACACCCGCCGCGCGCTGACCCGCCGCCGCTAGAGGCGCGCGAGGACCCTGAGGGAGCCCGTCACCGAGACCTCCTTGAAGGCCCCGGACTCCAGCGCGCGCAGATAGACGCGGTAGGGCGCCTGGCCGCCGTCGGCGGGGTCGGGATAGATGTCGTGGAAGACCAGCGCGCCGCCGGGGGCGACGTGCGGGGCCCAGCCCTCGTAGTCGCGGGTCACCGGCTCCTCGGAGTGGCCGCCGTCGATGAACAGCATGCCGAGCGGCGTGTTCCACAGCCGCGCCACCTGCTCGGACCTGCCGACGATCGCGATGACCTCGTCCTCGAGCCCCGCGGCGGCGATCGTCTCGCGGAAGGCGGGAAGGGAGTCCATCTTGCCGAAGCGCGGGTCGACCAGCGTCGGGTCGTGGTGCTCCCAGCCCGGCTGGATCTCCTCCGAGCCCCTGTGGTGGTCGACCGTCACCACGACCGAGCCGATCTGCCTGGCGGCGGCGCCGAGGTAGACGGCCGACTTGCCGCAGTAGGTGCCGATCTCGCAGATGGGGCCCTGCCTGCCGTACTGGAGGGCCGCCTCGTAGAGCGCCCGCCCCTCGTCCCGGGGCATGAAGCCCTTGGCGCGCTCGGCGGCCTGCAGCAGTTCGGGCGGCATCTCCATGACGAGCACCCTACTGGAGGACGTCGAACCGAACATTCCTCTTGAACCGTATTCTGGAACCTGTTCTACTTGGCACGTGAATCAGCGCGCCAGCATCACGATGTCCGACGACGACGTCAGCGCCCTCCTCAGGGAGTCGCGCAAGCTGCAGCTCGCGACCATCAACCCGGACGGCACGCCGCACCTGGTCACCATGTTCTACGCGCTCGACAGCGAGGGCAGAGTCGCCTTCTGGACCTACGGCAAGGCCCAGAAGACACGCAACCTCGAGCGCGACCCCCGCGTCAGCTGCCTGATCGAGACCGGCGACGACTACGCCGAACTGCGCGGCATCCTGCTGTACGGCGTGGCCGAGCAGGTCGAGAGGACGCTCGACATCGGCATGGAGATCGCCAGGAGGATGACCCCCGGAGTGCCCGACGAGCTGCTTCGCGAGTACGTGGAGCACACGGGGAGAAAGCGA
This sequence comes from Nonomuraea recticatena, assembly GCF_039533245.1. NCBI lineage: Bacteria > Bacillati > Actinomycetota > Actinomycetes > Streptosporangiales > Streptosporangiaceae > Nonomuraea > Nonomuraea recticatena. The sequence continues at coordinate 259,621 of NZ_BAAATE010000008.1, forward strand.
GTCGCCTTCGTCGTGGAGCCCACCAAAGTGGTGTCATGGGACCACAGGAGGCTGTCATGAAAATCAAGGTTGACTATCTGGTGTGCGAGGCCAACGCGGTGTGCATGGGACTCGCCCCCGAGGTGTTCGAAGTGGACGACGAGGACCAGCTGCACGTCCTGCTGCCCGAGCCGCCGCCCGAGATGGTGGACCGCGTCCGCCACGCGGTGCGGTCATGTCCGAAAGCCGCCCTCTCTCTCGAGGAGTAACCCCCATGCGCGCTGCGCTGCTCCACACCGTAGGAGACGACAAGCTCGACATCCGCGACGACGTCACGCTGGCTCCGGTCGGCCCGACGCAGGTGCGCGTGAAGATCAGGGCGACCGGCGTCTGCCACTCCGACCTGTCGGCGATGAGCGGCGTGGTGCCCCAGCCGGTGCCGCTGGTCCTGGGTCACGAGGGAGCCGGCGAGGTCGTCGAGGTGGGCGACCACGTCACCTCGGTCCAGCTCGGCGACCACGTCATCATCAACTGGCGGCCCTCCTGCCAGGAGTGCGCGCTGTGCGTGGGCGGCCAGCCGTACCTGTGCATGAAGTACATCGTCGAGTCCTTCACGACCGGCAACTTCAGGATCGGCGACACCATGGCGTACGGCATGGCCGGGTGCGGCACCTGGGCCGAGGAGATCGTCGTGCCGTGGCAGGGCGCCATCAAGGTCGACCCCTCCCTCCCGTGGGAGGCGGCCGCCCTGATCGGCTGCGGCATCACCACCGGCGTCGGCGCGGCCATCAACACCGCCCGCGTCAGGCCCGGCAGCACCGTCGCCGTCATCGGCTGCGGCGGCGTCGGCCTGTCGGTCATCCAGGGCGCGCGCATCTCAGGCGCCCGCACCATCCTCGCCGTCGACCCGCTCGCCGCCAAGCACGAGCTCGCGCTCAAGGTCGGCGCCACCCACGCCGTCACCCCCGACGACCTGCCGGGGGCCCTGCAGGAGCTCACCGGCGGCGCGGGCTTCGACTACGGCTTCGAGGTGGTCGGCAAGTCCGCCACCATCCAGTCCGCCTGGCAGCTCACCCGCCAGGGCGGCGACGTGATCGTGGTCGGCGCGGGCGCCATGGACGACATGGTGCAGATCTCCGCGTTCAGCCTGCTGTTCGAGGGCAAGAACCTGCTCTCCTCGCTGTACGGCGAGGCGGACGTGCGGCACGACTTCCCGTACTTCGCCGAGCTGTACAAGGCGGGGCAGCTCGACCTCGACTCGATGATCAGCGCCCGCATCAAGCTGACCGACCTGAACGAGGCGGTCGCCGCCCTGCGCAGCGGCGAGGCCCTCCGCCAGATCGTCCTCATCGACTGACGGCGTCGTCCCCCGTCGGGGGCGCTACGCACGGGAAGACGGCAGGCCGCCGGTGGCCCGTTCCGTCGTCAGGCCGTCCGGGTCTGGCGGCGGTAGCCGCCGGGGGCCATGCTGTACTCGCGTTTGAAGGCCTTCGCGAAGGCGAACTCCGAGCCGTATCCCGCCTGCGCGGCGACCGCGGTCAGCGGGGTGTCGGACTCACGCAGCAGCCGCGCCGCGGTCGTCATGCGCCAGCGGGTCAGATAGGCCATGGGCGGCTCCCCGACCAGAGCCGTGAACCGCCGGGCGAAGGCCGCGCGCGAGAGCCCTGCCCGCTCGGCCAGCGACTCGACGGTCCACGGGGCCGACGGGTTGTCATGGATGGCCGCCAGCGCCGGTGCGACCGCCGAGTCACCGAGCGCGGCGGCCCAGCCCTTCGCCGCCGCCGGGGGCTGGGCCTCCAGCCAGGCCCGCAGGACGTAGAGCAGCAGCGAGTCGATCAGCGTGGGGACGATGCCGTCCGACCCGATCCGTGGGTTCTCCAGCTCCGCGCCGAGCAGTTGGACCGCGGCGCTCAACTCGGGGTGGTGACCGTGCCGCGTCCGCAGATGGATCACCTCGGGCAGCTGCCGTACCAGCGGATGCGGCCGCCCCTGGTCCAGGTGGTAGTTGCCGCACAACAGGCTGGTCAGCGCGCCGTCGCCGCCCAGCCTCACCGTGCCGATCGGCGAGCCTGGCTGGAACTGCTCGGGCCTTTCCACCTCGGCCGGTGTGGACGGATGGTCGGCGAGGATGTGGCCACGACCGTCGCGCAGGAAGACCACGTCCCCCGGGCTCAGCGCGATCGGCTCCACCTGGTCGCCGGCGTCCTCCAGGGGCACCAGCCAGCACGTGCCGTACAGCACCACGTGGAAGCCCGCCCCCGCGACGGGCGGAAGCCGGAGGCCCCAGGGGGCGCGGCCGTCGGTGCGGACGGACGTCGGCCGCCCGGTCCGCATCGAGCTCAGAGCCTCGGTCAGGATGTCCACGCACTCACCCTACGATCAGGACGACCTTGCCCTGAACCTGCCCGGAACCGACCAGTTCGTGAGCCTTGCCCGCCTCTTCGAGCGGGAACGTCTCCTGCACGTGAGGCCGGATCCGTCCGGCGTCGATCAGCTCGGCGATCGCCTCCAGCGACGCGTAGTCAGGCTCGACCGACACCCCCGCGAAGTGCCGGCCCGCCGCCTCGGCCTCGGCCTCCAGCTCCCGGTTCCAGTGCTCCATGATGGTCACGAGCGTGCCGCCCCTTCGCAGCACGCGCAGCGAACGTGAGCCATGGGCGTTCGAGTCGAGGACGACGTCCAGATCACGCACCACGTCCGCGTAGTCGGTGACCCGGTAGTCGATCACCTCGTCCGCCCCGAGGCTCCGCACGAACTCGTGCCGCGCCTCGCTCGCCAACGCGATCACGTGCGCCCCACGCGCCTTGGCGATCTGCACCGCGAAGTGCCCGACGCCACCGGCGGCGCGGTGGATCAGCACCCGGTCGCCGGCCTTCACCCGAGCCGCGTCCACCAGCCCCTGCCAGGCCGTCAGCGCGGCCAGCGGCACAGCGGCGGCCTCCACGTGGCCGATCGAGGCGGGCTTACGAGCGACCTGCCTCGAGGGTGCGGCGACGTACTCGGCGTACCCTGTCGCGGCACGGGGGAAGAACGGCATGCCGAAGACCTCGTCGCCCACCTTGAACCGGGCGCCTGGACCGGCCTCCTCCACGACGCCGGAGATGTCCCACCCCACCCCGAAAGGGGGCTCGCCCAGCAGCGGATAGGCCCCCGACCTGACGGCGACGTCCACGGGGTTCACGCCACTCGCCATGACCCTGATGAGCACCTCACCGCCGAGGGGTTCAGGCCGGGCGATGTCGACGGTCTCCAGGACCTCAGGACCGCCAAAGGACTTCTGGACTACAGCACGCATGGGAGCTCTCCTTGTCGTTCAGGTTGACGCCCCCAACGTTAGGGAGGTCCGATGAGCGGCGTAATGGTCTGCCGTCTCGGAAACATGTCCGATCGTCTTCCAACCGGACGCTCTCAGCCGTGACCGTTCGTACTTCCCCGTCGCCCTTCCCGCCCGCCCGTCCGGCCTGCCGCCGTCTCGTCGCGGCCCGGCGACCGATCGCCGAGACGGCACCCCTAGCCTGAGACCGCGGCGTCCACGGTCTCCGGTCATCCAGGCGAAGCCCGGCGGACGAGTTCGGACCGGCGCCGCGCCCCTGAACACAGCACCCGCATCAGGGCGCGCGACCGACCTCGCGGCCGCCCCGGACCGAGAGGCGCGCCACGTGCATCCACCGACCGACGACCCGGCGCTCCCCCAGATGGTCCACGTCCCCGGTGGAGCCGTGGATCTTCGGGACGACAGACGCGGCACCCGCTGGCGGGTCGAGATCGCGCCCTTCCTGCTCGGCAGGTATCCCGTGACGGCGAGCCTCCACCGCGCCGCGACAGGGGCGGACCCCGACCCCTCCGCGAGCGCCGGCTCCCCCGTGACGAACGTCAGCTGGCTCGACGCGATCGACGCGTGCAACCGGCTCTCGGTGCTGTCCGGGCTGGAGGAGGCCTACGCCGTCGACGCGCGCAGCGGGGAGGTGACCTGCGACTGGGCCTCCAACGGCTACCGCCTGCCGACCGAGGCGGAGTGGCAGTACGCCTGCAAGGCGGACACCACCGGCTACCGGTACGGGGAGATCGACGACATCGCCTGGTTCGCCGACAACTCGGATGGCCGCGTCCACGACGTCGGCGGCAAGGCGCCCAACCCGTGGGGGCTGTTCGACATGCTGGGCAACGTCTGGGAGTGGTGCTGGGACCTCTACGACGAGGAGGTCTACGGCTCCTACCGCATCTTCAGGGGTGGGAGCTGGGCCGAGCCCGCGCGGGGCTGCGGAGCCTCCGTGCGCCGCCGCAGTCACCCCACGTTCGCCATCGACGACCTCGGCTTCCGGCTCGCTCGAACCATGTGACCCGAAGCATGTCCTGGCGGTGAGCCCGGCGAGTTGGTTGAGCTCACGCGAGGTCTGCTCCATGCGCCGCCGTGCAGCTTCATGCACCATCGCTGCATGTTGTTCGCTTCATTACCGTCTGTCCCTCCGACATCCTTCAGTTCCGAAGGCACGATCGAAGGAGTTGTCCGTGGGGACCCTTGACGACCGGTTTGAGATCATCGACACGTGCACGCGGATGGCATGGCACGCCGACCAGCGTGAGTGGCAGAGCCTGGCCTCGGTCTTCGCCGAGAAGGTGACGCTCGACTACACCAGCCTCAACGGCGGCGAAGCCGTGACGCTCACTCCCGACCAGATCGTGGGTGCCTGGTCGCAGCTGCTCGGGGCCTTCGACGCCACGCAGCACCTGCTCGGCAACCACCTGGTCTCCTTCGGCGAGGGCACCGCGGTGTGCACCGCCTCCTTCCAGGCCACGCACCGGCTGGCCAACCCGTTCGGCTCGCCGCTGTGGACGCTGGGCGGCACCTACCGCTTCGACCTCGTCCGCACCCAGGACGGCTGGCGGATCTCCGGAGTGGTGATGACCGCGACCTGGGCCGAAGGGAACAGGGACCTCATGAACCTGGCCGGTTCGCAATGAGACGCCGAACGGCCCTTCTGCTGGGCGGCGCCGCCGTCCTGGTGATCGCGGGTGGCGTGTCCATGGCGGCCGTCGACCGGCAGGGACCCGCCGCGCAGACCCTGGCCACCACGACCGCGCCGACCCAGGCCACCACCGCGCAGCCCCAGGCCGCGACCACCGCTCAGCCCCAGGCCGCCACAACCGCGCAGGCGCCGGCCGACCTGGATCCCGCCGCCCGGCGCTACGTCGACGCGGTCGCCGCGGAGGACCTCGACGCCCTCGTCGCCTCCTTCACGCCGGACGCCCTCATCGTCGACGTCGGCCGGGAGATCCGCGGTCACGACGCCATCCGCCACTGGGCCGACACCGAGGTCATCGGCGGCCGCCTCACCGTGCTCGGCAACACGCCGAGACGGGGCGGCACCACCATGCTGGTCACCTTCGCCCCCGGCGGCACGGGCGGCTTCCGCGCCTCCTACAGCTTCGACATCTCCGGTGGCCTGATCACCAGGGCCACCCTCCAGTACGCCTGAATCGACCAGTCATCGAAGGACTGCAATGACACATCGTGAAAAGGTCACCTTCTCCGGCCAGGACGGGACGCTGACCGGCAACCTGTTCCTTCCCGGCGGTGCCGCTCCCGCGCCCGGCGTCGTCGTGGCAGGCACCTGGACCAGCGTCAAGGAACTCATGGCCGACCGCTACGCAGAAAGGCTCGCCGAGCGCGGCTACGCGGCGCTCTCGTTCGACTTCACCGGCTTCGGCGAGTCCGAGGGACAGCCGCGCGACGTCGAGTCGCCCGCCAGGAAGGTGCGCGACATCCACGACGCCCTGACCTTCCTCGAGGGCCATCCGGCCGTCGACGGCGGCCGTCTCGGCGCGCTCGGGATCTGCGCGGCGGCGATGTACATGTCGGCCAACGCCGCCGACGACCCCCGCGTGAAGTCGCTCGCGCTGGTGGCTCCGTGGCTGCACGACGCCGCCATCTGCGAGAGCGCGTACGGCGGCGCCGAGGCCGTCGCCCAGAAGATCAAGGCGGGAGAGGAGGCGCGCGCGGCGTTCGAGGCGACGGGCGAGGTCGACTACGTCCCCGTGGTCAGCACGACCGACCCTCGGGCGGCGATGCCGTACGACATCGACTTCTATCTCAACCCCGAGCGCGGCGGGATCCCGGCCTGGCCCAACAGGTTCGCGGTCATGGCCTGGCGGGACTGGCTGACCTACGACTCCATCGTCCTCGCCCCGCGCATCACCCAGCCCACGCTGATCGTCCACAGCGAGGACGCGGCCATCCCTGAGGGGGCGCGCCGCTTCCACGGGGGTCTGGCGGGCGCCAAGAGCATCCTCTGGACGCAGGGCACGCAGTTCGACTTCTACGACCAGGAACCCCAGGTGACGCTGGCGGCCGACACGACGGCCTCCCACTTCGCCGCCACCCTGCGCTGAGCCGCGGCACCCGCGCGGCCCCGAGCCATCCGCCGGCTCGGGGTCAGCTCCGGCGCCGCGCCCGGATCTCGCGGAGAAGGGCGATCTCCGCGCCGTGGTGGAGCCACTCGCGGATGATGTGCAGGACGAGCGGGGCCGCCTCTCCCGTTCAGGTCGAGGCGGCCGTGACCGCTTCGGCTACTCCGAGGAGAAGGCGGCGTCGAAGGCGGCGGTGGGCGGCGTGATGGCGTTCATCCTGCGGATGTAGTCGAGCGCCTCGGGAGCGCCGTCGAGCCTGTCCATGCCCGCGTCCTCCCACTCGATCGAGATGGGGCCCGTGTAGCCGATCGAGTTGAGCGCCCTGAAGCACTCCTCCCACGGCACGTCGCCGCGCCCCGTCGAGACGAAGTCCCAGCCGCGTCGCATGTCGGCCCACGCCAGGTGGGACGACAGACGGCCGCGGCGGCCGTCGCCGACGCGCACGCGGGTGTCCTTGCAGTCGACGTGGTAGATGCGGTCGGCGAAGTCGAGGATGAACCCGACGGGGTCGAGGTCCTGCCACACCATGTGCGAGGGGTCCCAGTTGAGGCCGAAGGCCGGACGGTGCCCGATCGCCTCCAGCGTCTTCTGGGTGGTCACGTAGTCGTAGGCGATCTCCGAGGGGTGGACCTCGTGCGCGAAGCGGACCCCCACCTCGTCGAAGACGTCGAGGATGGGGTTCCAGCGGTCGGCGAAGTCCTGGTAACCGGCCTCGATCATCGACGCGGGAACCGGCGGGAACATCGCCACCGTGTGCCAGATGGACGATCCCGTGAACCCGACGACGGTGTCGACGCCCAGCAGGGCGGCGGCACGGGCGGTGTTCTTCAGCTCCTCGGCCGCCGCCTGCCGTACCGACTCGGGGTCGCCCGAGCCCCAGATGCGCGCGGGCAGGATCGCCTGGTGCCTGGCGTCGATGGGGTGGTCGCAGACGGCCTGGCCGACGAGGTGGTTGGAGATGGCCCACACCTTGAGGCCGTGCTTGTCCAGCTGCGCCCTCTTGCCCTGGACGTAGGAGGGGTCGGAGACCGCCTGCTCGACGTCGAAGTGGTCGCCCCAGCAGGCGATCTCGAGGCCGTCGTAGCCCCATTCGGCCGCCAGCCTGCACACCTCGTCGAAGGGCAGGTCGGCCCACTGCCCGGTGAACAGCGTGATGGGTCTCATGCGATCTCCTTGTAACTGCCGGAGGCGGCGCTCTCCTCGACGGCCGCCAGCACCCGCTGCACCCTGAGGCCGTCGGCGAACGAGGGCGAAGGGTCGCTCCCCGTTCCGACGGCCTCCAGGAAGTCCTTGATCTCGTGCGTGAAGGTGTGCTCGTACCCGAGGCCGTGCCCCGGCGGCCACCACGCGCCCACGTAGGGGTGGTCGGGCTCGGTGACGAGCACCCGCCGAAAGCCCGAGCCGCCCGACGACACCCACAGCTCGTTCATGGCCTCGAAGTCGAAGGCCAGGCTGCCGAGCGAGCCGTTGATCTCCAGGCGCAGCGCGTTCTTGCGCCCGGTGGCGAACCTGGTGGCCTCGAAGGAGGCCAGCGCCCCCGCCGACATCCGCCCGATGAACAGCGCCGCGTCGTCGACGGTGACCGTCCCCTTCTCCGAGGTACGGCTGCCGCCGAGCCCCGAGGAGGCCGACGCCAGCGGCCGTTCCTTGACGAAGGTCTCGGTCAGCGCCGAGACGCCCACGATCGTCTGCCCCGTGACGAACTGAGCGGTGTCGATGATGTGCGCCCCGATGTCGCCGAGCGCCCCCGAGCCCGCCTTGTCCTTCTGCAGCCGCCACACTAGGGGGAAGTCGGGATCGACGATCCAGTCCTGCAGGTACTGCGCCCTGACGTGCCTGATCTGCCCGAGCTCGCCTGCCGCCACCATGCGCTGCGCCAGCGCGACGGCGGGCACGCGCCGGTAGTTGAAGGCGACCATCGACCTGCCCTGCGAGGCGGCTGCCGCCGCGACCATCGCCTCGGCCTCGGCCACGGTGTTGGCCAGCGGCTTCTCGCAGATGACGTGCTTGCCCGCCTGGAGCGCCGCGATCGCGATCTCGGCGTGGGAGTCGCCCGGCGTGCAGATGTCCACGATCTGCACGTCGTCGCGGTTGACCAGCTCCTTCCAGTCGGTCTCGACCGCGGCCCACCCCATCCTGGCCGCCGCGTCGGTGGCGGCCGAGCGCGACCTGCCGGACAGCGCCGCCATCACTGGCGTCACCGGCAGGTCGAAGAAGGCCGCCACGTTGCGCCAGGCCTGAGAGTGGACGCGTCCCATGAACGCGTAGCCCACCAGGCCGACGCCGATGGTCGTCTGTGTCATCAGGATTCGAACCCCAGAGGTAGATAGGTCTGCACGTTCTCCTTCGTGATGGTCTCCGAAGCGAGCGTGATCGACTGCGGAACCTGGTTCTCCACGAGGTCGCTCATGCCCTTTCCCTGGGCGATCAACCGTGCCAGCTTGATGGCCGAGGAGGCCATCGTCGGGCTGTAGGTGACGGTCGCCTCCAGCACCGAGCCGCCCGACTGGATCTCACGCATGGCGTTGGCCGAGCCCGCGCCGCCGACCATGAAGAACTCCTTGCGGCCCGCCTCGTTGATCGCGGCGAGCACGCCCACGCCCTGGTCGTCGTCGTGGTTCCACATGGCGTCGATCTTCTTGTGCGCCTGCAGCAGGTTGGCCGCGACCTTGTTGCCCGTCTCGACGGTGAACTGCGCGTCCTGCTTGGCCGTGACGCTGAAGCCGTAGGTCTTGAGCGCGTCGGCGAAGCCCTTGCTGCGGTCCTGGGTCAGCGGCAGCGTCGCGATGCCCTGGATCTCGACGATCACCGGGTTGGCCACGCCCTTGTCCTTGAGCTTCTTGCCGACGTAGTGGCCCGCGGCCACGCCCATGCCGTAGTTGTCGCCGCCGATCCAGGTCCTGTAGGCGAGCTTGTCGGGGAAGACCCTGTCGAGGTTGACCACGGGGATGCCCGCGGCGGTGGCCTGCAGCGCGATCTGGTTCAGCTGCTGGCCGTCGTTGGGCAGGATGACCAGGGCGTTCACCTTCGCCGCGATCAGCGACTCGACGGCCGAGATCTGCGCGTTGATGTCGTTGGTCGGCTCGACGGGCTTGAACTCCACGTCGGAGTACTGCTTCGCGGCGGCCTCGGCGTTCTTGGCGATGGCCGCGATCCAGCCGTGGTCGGCGGCGGGCGCGGAGAAGCCGATGACGACCTTCTCGCCCGGCTGGTCGTTGCCGCTGGCGGCAGGGGCGGGCGCGGGGGCCGAACCCTGCGCGGAAGGCTCGGCTGCGGGCTGGTTGCTGGTGCAGGCGGCGGTGGCCAGCAGGACGGCTCCGCCCACTCCGCCGGCAAGGAACCCTCTGCGCGCGACGTTCTCGGTCATTGAATCTCCTCAACCGTGGAGACCCCCGCCTTCCGGCGTGGGGAGGATACGCGGCACGATGCCGCACAAGGGAATCGAACGAAGACATGAACACTGTGTGAGCACTCGATAGTGTTTGAGTCATGGCAATGAGCGTGAAGCGGGCCTACAAGTACCGCTTTCGGCCTACCCCGGAGCAGGCGACCGAGCTCGCCCGGACATTCGGGTGCGTCCGCCTGGTCTACAACAAAGCGTTGGAGGAGCGGTCCCGCGCTTACGCCGAGGGCCACCGAGTTTCCTATGGGGAGTCCTCCGCCGCGCTCACCCGCTGGAAGCGAACCAAGGAGACGGAGTTCCTGAACGAGGTCTCCTCGGTCCCGTTGCAGCAGGCGCTTCGCCATCTGCAGGCGGCGTTCGCGAATTTCTTCGCCAAACGGGCGATGTACCCGACCTTCAAGTCCCGCAAGAAGTCGAGAGCGTCGGCGGAATACACCCGCTCCGCCTTCCGATGGAAGGACGGGCGGCTCATCCTGGCGAAGATGACGACGCCGCTCGAGATTGTGTGGTCGCGACCCCTGCCCGAGGGTGCGAGACCGTCGACCGTAACGGTGAGCAGAGACGCGGCGGGCCGCTGGTTCGTCTCGCTCCAAGTGGAGGAGGAGATCGCTCCTCTGCCGCCGGTGCAGTCCACGATCGGCGTGGACGTGGGCCTCATTGCCCTGGCGACCCTCTCCACCGGAGAGAAGATCGCCAACCCCCGCCACGAGCGGACCGATCGTCGCAAGCTGGCCAAGGCACAGCGGGCGCTCGCCCGTAAAGCCAAGGGCAGCAGTAACCGGGACAAAGCCCGACTTCGCGTGGCTAGGGTCTACGCACGCATTTCTGACCGTAGGCGCGATCACCTGCACCAGCTCACCACTCGTCTCGTCCGTGAGAACCAAACGGTCGTGATCGAGGACCTCGTCGTCCACAACATGGCGAAGAACCACTCGCTGGCGCGGGCCATCTCCGACGCGGCCTGGCGGGAACTCCGCTCGATGCTGGAGTACAAGACGGCCTGGTACGGCAGGAAACTGGTCGTGATCGACCGCTGGCACCCGTCCTCGAAACTGTGCTCGGCGTGCGGTGCGCTCGAGCCGTCCATGTCGTTGAACGTCCGCACCTGGCAGTGCGTCTGCGGCATTCGTCATGACAGGGACATCAACGCCGCGAAGAACATTCTCGCCGCCGGGCTGGTGGAGAGATGAAACGCCTGTGGAGCCGGTGTGAGACCCCGAGGGCGCAAGCCTGGTGGGCAACTGGCCGTGAAGCAGGAACCCCGGCTTGTGAGGGCCGGATCTCCTCGGCTTCGTCCGTGGAGAGGCGGTCAAGTGGCTCTCTCCTTGAGATTCCGCCGCTGGAGAAGGACGGCGACGACGATGATCAGGCCCTTGGCGACCAGCTGGTCGCTGGTGTTGAGCCCGTTGAGGATGAACAGGTTGGTGATCAGCGTGAAGATGAGCAGGCCGAGGATGGAGCCGATGATCGTGCCCCTTCCCCCGGTGAGCAGGGTGCCGCCGATGATGACCGCGGCGATCGCGTCCAGCTCGTAGAGGTCTCCATGGGTGGAGGAGCCCGTGGTGGTCCTCGCCATGATCAGGATGGCGGCGACCCCGCAGCAGAAGCCGGACAGGGCGTACAGCAGCATCGTGTGCCTGCGCACGTCGATCCCCGCGAGCCTCGCGGCCTCCGGGTTGCCGCCGACCGCGTAGGTGCGGCGGCCGAAGGTCGTGCGGTTGAGCACGATCCAGCCGACCGCGACGACCAGCGCGAAGATGTAGACCAGCAGCGGGATGCCGAGCACCCTGGTGGTCGACAGGGCGACGATCGCCTCGTTGCCCTGCTGGATGAGCTGGGTCTTGCGGTCCGACATCCGTTGCGCGAGGCCGCGCGCGGCGACCAGCATGGCGAGCGTGGCGATGAACGGCACCATCCGCCCGTAGGCGATCAGCAGGCCGTTGACCAGGCCGGCGCCGGTGCCGACGAGGATCGCGCAGACCGCCATGATGAAGGGGCCGAACGCCTGGGTGGCGAGCGTGGTCGCCCACACCGAGGCCAGCGCCATGATCGCGCCGACGGACAGGTCGATGCCACCACCGATGATCACGAAGGTCATGCCGACCGTGATCACGCCGATGGTGGCGGCCAGCGACAGGATGCTGACCAGGTTCGAGGCGGTGGCGAAGTTCTCAGGTACGGTCACCAGCCCGACGACGGCCAGCAGCACCAGAGCGATCACCAGCCCGAGATGCCTGGCCTCGCCGAAGCGCCGCCCTGTCAGCGAAAGGACCCCGTTCATCAGGCCGCACTACCTTCCATGATCATGTCCAGGACGGCGTGCTCGTCCAGGTCTGTGGCGGCGCCCTCGTGGATGACGCGGCCCTCGCGGATCACCAGCACCCTGTCGGCCAGGCCGAGCACCTCGGGCACCTCGCTGGAGACCAGCAGCACCCCGATCCCGTCGTCGGCCAGCTTCCTGATGACCGCGTAGAGCTCGGCCCTCGCGCCGACGTCCACCCCTCGGGTGGGTTCGTCGAGCAGGAGCAGCTTGCGCCCGTTCAGCAGCCAGCGGGCCAGCACCGCCTTCTGCTGGTTGCCGCCCGAGAGGGTCTTGATCGGCCGCTGCGGGTCGGGCGGCCTGATGTCGAGGGTCTCGACGAGCTGCCTGGCCTCGACGTCCTCGCGGGCCCTGTCGAGCCAGCCGTACCTGGCGTAGCGGCTGAGGCTGCCCAGCGTGATGTTGGCCGTCACGCTCTGGTCCAGCAGGAGCGCCTGGGCCTTGCGCTCCTCGGGAGCCAGGCCCATGCCGTGCCGTACCGCCTTGGTGGTGGATCTGGACACGGACGCGCCTTCCAGCAGGACCTGGCCTGAGGCGCGGCGCGCGCCGTACACCGCTTCGAGGATCTCGGACCTGCCCGAGCCGACCAGACCTGCCAGCCCGACGATCTCCCCCGCCCGCACCGCGAAGGAGATGTCGGTGAAGACGCCGGGGGCGGTGAGGTTCTCCACGCGCAGGACCTCCGCCCCGGGCGCGACGCCCGAGCGGGGAGGGAAGACGTACTCCACGTTGCGGCCGGTCATGAGCGAGACGACCTGCGAGGTGGGGGTGTCGCGGGCGGGCAGGCCGACCGCGACCGTCCTGCCGTCCTTGAGGACGGTGACCCTGTCGCCGATCTCCCTGATCTCCTCGAGGCGGTGGGAGATGTAGACGACGGCCACGTCCTGGGAGGTGAGCTCCCTGATGATGCGGAACAGGTTGGCCACCTCGTCGTGGGCCAGCGCCGCGGACGGCTCGTCCATGACGATCACGCGGGCCTCGTGGGAGAGGGCCCTGGCCATCGAGACCACCTGCTTGGCGGCCGGTGAGAGCCTGCCGACCTCGGTGGACGGCTTGATCTCCCCGTGCCCGAGCCTGGTGAGGATCTCGGTGGCGGTGCTCTTCAACGCCCTGCGGCGGGTGAAGCCGAGGCGGGTGGGCTCGTGCCCGAGCAGGATGTTCTCGGCCACGCTGAGCCCGTCGACGAGGTCGAGCTCCTGGTACATGGTGGCCACGCCGAGCCTGATGGCGTCGACGGGGCTGCTCGGCCTGATGGCCTCGCCGTTGAGTTCGATGGTCCCCTCGTCGGGCTGGTGGACGCCGGCGAGCACCTTGATGAGCGTGGACTTGCCCGCGCCGTTCTGGCCGAGCAGGCAGTGCACCTCGCCCGCGCGCACGTCGAGGTCCACCCCGTCCAACGCCCGTACGCCGGGGAACTGCTTGACGATGCCACTCATGATCAGCATGTGACGATCCGATTGATGTTGTCGGGAGCGAGGTAGTGCTCGATGGCCAGCGTCCCCGCACCCAGCGCGGCGGCGTTGACCCCTGTACGGCTGGGCACGATGACCAGGTCGTGGGTGGCCAGCGGGAGCGAGCGCCGGTAGACGGTCTCGCGGACGCCCGCCAGGAGGTGCTCGTGCACCCTGGCCAGCACCCCGCCGATCACGATGACCTCGGGGTTGAAGAAGTTGACCAGCCCGGCGAGCACCTCGCCGATGAGCCGGCCCGCCTCCCTGACCAGGCGGAGCGCCTGGGTGTTGCCGTTCTGGACGAGGGTGACCACGTCGGAGCCGGTCTCGGCGGAGAAGCCCAGGTCGGTGAGCCTGCGCGCGAGGGCCTCTCCTCCGGCCACCGCCTCCAGGCACGCGGTGTTGCCGCAGTGGCAGAAGGCCTGGTCGTGGCCGCTCACCCTGATGTGCCCGATGTCGCCCGCCGAGCCCTGCGCGCCCCTGTGCAGCGCGCCCCCGGCGACGATCCCGCAGCCGATGCCGGTGCCCACCTTGACGAACAGCAGGTGCGCCACCTCGGGGAAGGCGTTCCTGTGCTCGCCCAGCGCCATCACGTTGACGTCGTTGTCGACCAGGATCATGGTGGTGAAGCGGTCGGGGATGGGGTAGCCGTTCCAGCCCGGCATGATCGGCGGATTGTTCGGCCTGCCGGTGGCGAACTCCACGGGCCCCGGCACGCCGAGCCCCATCGCCCTCAGCGCGGTCGGCGGACGGCCCGCGTCTTCGAGCAGCGCGTGGATGCGCCGTTCCACGTGGTCGAGGACGGTTTCGGGCCCCTCGGAGATGCGCATCGGGTCCTCGGCCGCTGCCAGGAGGCGCCCCGTGAGGTCCATGAGCGCGATCCTGCAGTGGGTCGCGCCCAGGTCGACGCCCGCCACCGCGTGGTCCTCGGCGTGCAGGCGCAGCTGCCGCGCCGGTCGGCCGCCCGTGGAGTCGCCGCCCTGGGTCTCCTCGACGAGCCCGCGCTCGATGAGCGCGTCGACCCGCTGGGAGATCGTGGACCTGGCCAGGCCAGTGATCCTCGCGAGGTCGGACCGTGTGGTGGCCGACCCGCTGCCGATCAGCGTCAGAACATCGCCCGGCGAGCCGGGGACGTCACCCGTCATGCCGCGACCATAAGAGCGTACTTATGCCGAAATCAAGAGATCATCGTCACGTAATTGGACTGATACGTGAGCCCCTTCGGACGATCATCGAACAAAGTGCGGTCTTGACCGGCACAACGAGCACGCCGGAGGCCGCCCACGCGGAGGCGGCCTCGCGGGGCTCCGTCAGAGCATGGCCTTCATCGAGTCGGCGGCCGACAGCACGTAGGGCTGCTCGGCCATGATCGAGTCCCAGTTGGCGGCGATCGTCTCGGGTGACAGGTCGTCGGTCTTCCAGCCGGGGCCCTCGGCCACGAACACCCTCGCCACCTTCCCGCCGCCGACGCTGAACACCTCGCCCGTGACCTCGCACGACTCGTGCGTCAGGAAGGCCACCAGCGCGCTGACGCGCTCGGCGGTGAACTTCGCCTCGAACTCGGCGGGAAGCAGCGCCTCGGTCATGCGCGTCCAGGCGATGGGCGCGATGGCGTTGGCCTTGATCCCGCTGCGCGCGCCCTCGATGGCCAGGGTCTTGGTCAGCCCGACCAGGCCCATCTTGGCCGTGGAGTAGTTCGCCTGGCCGAAGTTGCCGAACAGGCCGGCGGGTGAGGAGGTGTTGACGATCCTGCCGTAGCCCTGCTCCTTGAGATAGGGGTAGGCGGCCTGGCTGACCAGGTAGGACCCGCGTACGTGCACCGCGAGCACCGTGTCGAACTCCTCGACCGTCATCTTCCCGAACGACTTGTCGCGCAGGATGCCCGCGTTGTTGACGACGATGTCGACCTTGCCGAACGCGTCGACGGCGGAGCGCACGATGGCCTTGGCGCCCTCGGGGGTGGCGACGTTGTCGGTGTTCGCGACCGCCTGGCCGCCGTTCTTGGTGATCAGCTCGACGACCTCGGCCGCGGGGCCCGTCGACGCGCCCGTGCCGTCCAGCGCCCCGCCGAGGTCGTTGACCAGGACGTGGGCGCCGCGCTCGGCCAGGAGAAGCGCGTGCGAGCGACCGAGACCGTGCCCGGCGCCCGTGATGATGGCGACCTTGCCGTCGAACCGGAGCATGCGAACCCTCCACGCTAGGAGAACAACATTCTAGTAAGGGCACAATATCCCGATGATGCTGTTGCGGACAGTGATCAGTCGGACGGATTTCTGCTAGAGTTCTTGACCCCGCTAGGGCGGCGGTCAACGACGACACCCCTCCCTGTAACGGCCCCGCCCACCATCCGGGCTGGAGGCTCTGCATGCCCACACAGCCGCCCCTCCGCGTGGTCCAGTGGGCCACTGGCGCCGTCGGCCGCTACGCGTTGCGCAGCGTGCTGAGTAGAGCGGAGTTCGAGCTCGCGGGCGTCCTGGTCTACGACCCCGACAAGGTGGGCATGGACGCGGGCGAGCTGGTCGGCATGCCGCCCGCGGGCGTCTGCTGCACCGACGACGTCGAGCGGATCATGGCGCTCGACGCCGACTGCGTGCTGCACATGCCGCTGCCCGCCTCCTACTTCGGGCGCGACCAGACCTCCGACGTCGAGACGATCTGCGCGCTGCTCGCCTCGGGCAAGAACGTGATCACCACGACGGGCTTCGTCTACCCGCGCTCCTACGGCCCCGGCGTCGTCGAGCGGCTCGAACAGGCCTGCAAGAAGGGTGGCAGCTCCCTCCACGGCACCGGCATCAACCCCGGCTTCATGAGCGACTTCCTGCCCCTGGCGCTGACCGGGCTGTCGAGCAGGGTCGACCACATCTACGTGCGCGAGTCGTCCGACTTCCGCGGCCATCCCTCCAGGCAGATCGTGGTCGACCTGGTCGGCTTCACCCGCTCGGCCAAGGACTACACCGCGGCGATCAGGCCGTACAGAGCCTTCCAGCGTTCGCTCTTCGCCGAGAGCGTGCAGCTGGTGGCCGACGCCCTCGACGTGCGTCTCGACGAGGTGGAGGAGAGCGACGAGTTCGAACTGGCGACGGAGGAGTTCGAGATCTCGGCCGGGCTGGTGCGCGAGGGCACGGTCTGCGCCTCGCGCTGGGTCTTCTCAGGACTGGTGCGCGGACGCCCCTTCATGACCGTCGAGTGCGTCTACAAGGCCGACTCCACCAGGGTGCGACGCTGGCCCGATCCCGGCTTCGCCATCCACATCGAGGGCGTGCCGCAGATGACCGTGACCGTGGACGAGGTCTCGCACGGGCTGGCCGCGGCGGCCGCCCGCGTGGTCAACAACGTCCCCGCGCTGTGCGCGGCCCCTCCCGGCATCCGTACCATGCTCGACCTGCCCGTCGCCACCGGCCGTCACACCGTCACCCGCCACTGATCCCGGCGCCGCGTCCTCACGGATGGGGCTGGAAACGGCCGTAGCGGCCGTGGTGGTAGAGCAGAGGGGCCGCGCGGGTGGTGGAGGCGGAGGTCACCAGGCCGACCACGAGGATGTGGTCGCCGATCGCCATCGTGGAGTGCGGCGCGCAGATCAGGTGGGCGGCGACGTCCTCCAGCAGCGGCGTCCCCGAGGGCCCTGGACGCCAGCGGGTGGGCTCGGCGAAGCGGTCGACGTCCTTGCGGGCGAAGCGCCCCGCCACGTCGTGCTGGTCGCCTGCCAGCACGTTGACGGCGAACGTGCCGGCCAGCCGCAGCCGCGGCCAGGTGGCCGACGACTGGGCGACGTAGAAGGACACCAGCGGAGGGGCGAGGCTGACCGAGGAGAACGAGGTCGCGGTGAGCCCCACGGGAACGCCCCGCGAGTTGGCGGTGACGACCACGACGCCCGCCGCGTGTCTGGCCAGCGCGCTGCGGAAGCGCTCGCCGTCCACTCCTGTCTCGTCCGTGATCGTCATCGCAGGGCCTCCTCGCCCAGAGGGATCTGCGGGACGACGAGGTCGGCCCACGCCGACAGGGCCGGCCCGCCGGGAAGGTCGGACTCCAGCAGCGCGAGCCCCGGGGTCGGCACGGACGCGCCGAGTTCCAGCAGAAGCGGCCTGAAGTGGACCTCCACGGCGAGGGCGTGCCTGGGGTCGCCCATGACCAGCACGGGCAGCGCCGTCCTGCCCGCGAGCGCCCCGGGCGGGAGCCTGTCGAGGAAGGCCTTGAGCAGGCCGGTGTAGGTGGCCTTGTAGGTGGGGCTGGCGATGACCGCCAGGTGGGCCCCTCGCACCAGCTCCAGCGCCACTTCCAGGCCCGCGTGGGCTCTCGTGTCGAGGAGGACGGACCCGAGGGCGGACAGGTCGACGACGTCTGTCTGACAGTCCTGGCCGAGTCTCGCGGCGACGGCCTCGGTGGCCGCCACCGCCGCTGCGAGAGTTCTGGATCCGGTTCTCGGGTTTCCGACGACGGTGACGATGTTCATCGCTCTCCTCTCGTCGCCGACGCTACGCAGGCCCCCCATTAAAGTCAACTTTTCCTACTAGTTTTGCATGGAATGCCAGAGATCCGCCTCTCCGGGGGTCCTGCGCACCCGCCCCTTGGCCTCCAGCCAGGCCAGGTGGGCGAGGGTCTCATTGTTGGCCGCGCGCCGCATGAACGGCTGGATCGACTCCCACGGCCGTGACCAGGTGAGCCTGGTGGCGATGTCCCAGCAGGTGATGCCGTCGTGCGCGCCGATCACCTCGGCGATCTCCTCGAGCCTGTCCTCGTGGTGGCCGATCACGTAGTCGACGCGCTCGGCCAGCTCCTTGAAGCGGTACTCGTGCGCGGGCAGCACCTCGTCCACCTCGAACTTGCGCACCGCGACCAGCGCCTCGAGATAGTCGGCCAGCGGGTTGGGCGTGGACTGCGGGTGCACGGCCACCATCGGAGTGATCTTGGCGAGCACGTGGTCGCCAGAGAACAGCACCCTGCGCGACTCCGAGAGGAAGCACAGGTGCCCTGGCGAGTGCCCCGGCGTCCACACCGCGCGCAGGTCCCAGCCCCGCAGGTCCAGGCGGTCGCCGTCCTCGACCAGGCGGTCGGGCCTGGCCATGGTCACCATGTGCCTGATCATCATCGACGCGCCCGCCAGGGTGTCGAGCACGGTCTGCGGCACGCCCGACCTGACAAGGAGCGCCTTCTCCTGCTCCACCAGCGTCTCGACGTAGTCGTCGTCGTACCGGTCGCGCAGCAGGCGGGCGTCGGCGGGATGGAGGGCGATCCACGCGCCCGAGACCTCCCTGACCCGCCCCGCGAGGCCGTAGTGGTCGGGGTGGATGTGGGTGACCAGCACGGCCCTGACGTCGGTGATCGAGTAACCCGCGACGGCCAGCCCCGCCACGAGCGCGTCGTAGGCCTCGTCGGTGTTCCATCCCGCGTCGACGATCGCCACCCCGTCAGGCAGTTCGAGGGCGTAGACGAGGACGTAACGCAGGGGGTTGATCGGAATGGGCACCGGGATGGACCACAGGCCCGGCCTGACCTTCTCGACCTCGGGGAGCGTTCCACCGAGCCAGGCGGCCCGCTGGGCCTCGTTCGCCGCCGTCACCACAAACTTCGACATTTCGCCATTGTTCCAGAACCATATTCTGTCGGCCTCACCGGCCGGAGCGCGCCCGCCTAGAATTGCGCGCGTGCTGCGCTGGGCCAGGCTCGCGACCCTGGCGACCCTGGGCATGACCGTGCTGACGAGCCTCGTCATGCCCGGCGTCGGCCTGCTGCGCGAGCCCGATCCCCTGCTGGTCGTCCTGGGCGCGCTCGGCATCGTCCTGTTCGCCGCCGCCCTGGCGGGCGTGCTGCACGCCGCGGTCACCCCTTCGGTGGACCCCGGTGTCCGGCGCCGCGTCTTCACGGCCGCGACCGTGGCCTCGATCCCGCTGGCGGGGCCGCTGGCCGTACCCGACTGGCAGACCTGGGCGTGGATCGGCGGCTCGGTCTTCGCGACCGCGCCGATGCTGACCACACGGCGGTGGCCCGCGCTCGCCGTCATGGCGGCGGCCACCGCCGCCTCCGCGGGCGTCGCGCTGTGGGCGGGCGACCAGGTCCGCCCGTATGTCGCGATCACGGTCATCCTCGGGCTGTCCACGCTCACGATCAGCGGCCTGCAGGTCTGGCTGTGGAACCTGCTGATCGAGGCGCAGGAGGGCCGCGCCGCCCAGGCCGGGCTGGCGGCGGTGGAGGAGCGGCTGCGCTTCGCGCGTGACGTGCACGACGTCCTGGGCCACGATCTCTCGGTGATCGCGCTCAAGGCCGAGCTGGCCGAACGGCTGGTCTTCCTCGCGCCGGACAAGGCCGCGCAGGAGGCCGCCGACCTGCGCCGCGTGGCCGCCGACGCGCTCACGAACCTGCGCGCGGCCGTCCACGGCTATCGCGAGGTCGACCTGGCCGCCCAGCTCACCGCCGTCGCGCAGGTGCTGCGCTCCTCGGGCGTGCGCTGCACGGTCACGGGCCCCGACCGCGAGCTGCCGCGCGAGGTCGCCGTCCAGCTCGCCACGGTGCTGCGGGAGGCCACCACCAACATCCTCAGGCACAGTACGGCCGGCTGGTGCGAGATCGCGATCAGCGGCACCAGGATGACCGTGACCAACGACGGCGCGGGGCAGGCCGCCCCCGACCGCCACAGCTCGGGCCTGCACGGCCTGCGTGAACGCCTGGCCGAGGTCGGCGGCGCGCTGCGCACCTCGGTCGAGGGCGACGTGTTCCACCTGGAGGTGACGCTGTGATCAAGGTGCTGCTCGCCGACGACGAGGAGCTCATCAGGACGGCACTGGCCGCGCTGCTCGGCCTGGAGCCCGACCTCCAGGTCGTCGCCCAGGCCGCCGACGGCAGAGCGGCCGTCGACACCGCGCTGGCCCACAGGCCGGACGTGGCCGTGGTCGACCTGGAGATGCCCGCCCTCGACGGGCTGGAGGTCAGCGCCGCGCTGGCCGCCGCGCTCCCTTCCTGCAAGGTGGTCATCCTCACCGGGTACGGCAAGCCGCCGCTGCTCAAGCGGGCCCTCGACGCGGGGGCGAAGGGCTTCCTGCCCAAGGGCTCCCCCGGCGGCGCGCTGGCCGAGGTGATCAGGCGTGTCCACGCGGGTGGGCGCTACGTCGACCCCGCGCTGGCCGCCGACGCGCTGACCGCGCCCGAGTGCCCGCTGACGCCGCGCGAGCTCGAGGTGCTGCGGCTGGCCGAGTCCGACACGCCGGTGGCGGTGATCGCCCGCCGTACCCACCTGTCGGGCGGGACCGTCCGCAACTACCTGGCTGCCGCGGTCGCCAAGCTCGGCGTCTCGAGCAGGGGCGAGGCGTTCAGGCTGGCCCGCGAGCACGGCTGGCTGTAGGAAAAACCTCCCGGCGAGGGCGCGTGAAAGTTTCATGGCCCGTTGACGGCCCGGTGAGCGGGCGACAGGCTGGGAGCGCTCCCACAAGTCCCTCCCGAGGAATGCGATGATGCGACATTGGGCTGCGGCCTTATCCCTGCTCACCGCGGTCGCGCTCGGTCCCGCCACGGCGCACGCCGACGAGGGCCCCGAGCAGATCGTCAACGGCACCTTCGAGACCGGCACCGCCCCGTGGTGGAGCACGGCCAACACCAGCATCGCGGTGTCCGAAGGGCGGCTGTGCGCCGACATCCCCGGCGGTACCGCCAACCCCTGGGATGTGATCATCGGCCTCGACGGCGTGCCGCTCGTCGCGGGCGAGACCTACGCCTACAGGTACTCCGCCTCAGCCGGACCCGCCAGGGTCGCGAGGGCGCTGATCCAACTCCCCGTCGACCCCTGGACGCAGTACCTGTCGGCCTCCCCCGAGCTCGGACCCGAGCCAGGGGCCCACCACCACGTCTTCACCGCGCCCGTGAGCCTGCCGAACGCCCAGGTGGCCTTCCAGCTCGGGGGAAGCGCCGACCCATGGAGGTTCTGCTTGGACGACGTGTCACTCAAGGGCGGCGCCGACCCCGACGTCCACCAGCCCGACACAGGGCCCAGGGTTCGCGTCAACATGGTCGGATACCTCACCAAGGGCCCGAAGAACGCCACCGTGGTCACCGACCTGACCACGCCCTTCGCCTGGCAGCTCAGGAACGCAGGGGGCGACACGGTGGCCGAGGGCTCCAGCAGGCCGCGCGGCCTCGACGCCAGCTCGGGCCAGAACGTCCACTCCATCGACTTCGGCTCCTACGCCAGGCCCGGCCAGGGCTACACCCTGACCGCCGACGGCGAGACCAGCCGCCCCTTCGACATCGGCGACGACCTCTACGACGAGCTCCGCGTGGACGCGCTGAAGTTCTACTACACCCAGCGCAGCGGCATCGAGATCCGCGACGACCTGCGGCCCGGCTACGGCAGACCGGCGGGCCACCTGGACGTCGCCCCCAACAAGGGCGACACCGAGGTCCCCTACGGCGACGCCTACACCCTCGACGTGCGCGGCGGCTGGTACGACGCCGGCGACCACGGCAAGTACGTCGTCAACGGCGGCATCTCGGTCCACCAGCTCATGTCGGCCTACGAACGGGACAAGACCGCCTTCGCCGACGGCCGGCTCACCATCCCGGAGAGCGGGAACGGGGTGCCCGACATCCTCGACGAGGCCAGGTGGGAGCTGGAGTTCCTGCTGTCCATGCAGGTGCCCGACGGCAGGCAGCAGGCGGGGATGGCGCATCACAAGATCCACGACGTCGCCTGGACCGGCCTGCCCCTGCTGCCCCATCTCGACCCGCAGCAGCGCACCCTGCACCCGCCGTCCACGGCTGCCACGCTCAACCTGGCCGCCACCGCCGCGCAGGCCGCACGGATCTTCGCCCCCTACGACGCGGCCTTCGCCGCCCGGGCCATGACCGCCGCGCGCAAGGCGTGGGCGGCGGCCGTGGCCAACCCCTCCGTCCTGGCCGATCCCGCCGACAACGTCGGCGGCGGACCGTACGACGACAAGGACGTCTCGGACGAGTTCTACTGGGCCGCCGCCGAGCTGTTCATCACGACGGGAGACAAGCCGTTCGCCGACTTCGTCATGGCCTCGCCGCATCACAGGGGCGATGTCTGGCTCGAGCGCGGCTTCGACTGGGGCCACACCGCCCAGCTCGGCCGCCTGCAGCTCGCGGCGGTGCCGAACGCGCTGCCCGACCGCGCCAGGGTGCGCGCGTCGGTGCTCAAGGGGGCCGACACCTACCTCGCCACGCTCAGGTCGCACCCGTACGGCGTGCCGTACGGGCCGCCCGACTACGACTGGGGCTCCAACAATCTGATCCTCAACAACATGGTCGTCATGGCCGTCGCCCACGACCTCAGCGGAAAGGAGAAGTACAGAGCGGGTGTGCGCGAGGGCATGGACTACGTCCTCGGCCGCAACGCGCTCAACCAGTCGTACGTCACCGGCTACGGCGAGGTCGCCGCCAAGAACCAGCACAGCCGCTGGTACGCCCGCCAGCTCGACGCCTCGCTGCCGAACCCGCCCAGGGGGACGCTGGCCGGTGGCCCCAACTCCGCCATCCAGGACCCCGTCGCCCAGCGGCTGCTGAAGGGGTGCGCGCCGCAGTTCTGTTACATCGACGACATCGAGTCGTGGTCGACCAACGAGCTGACCATCAACTGGAACTCCCCGCTGGCCTGGATCGCCTCGTTCCTCGCCGACAGGGGGAAGCGGGCCTCGTGCACGGTGTCGTACGCCGCGCACGGGCCCGCAGGGCAGATCAGGCTGACCAACACGGGGAAGAAGACCATCGAGGGCTGGAGCCTGCGCTGGTGGTTCCCCGACGGCCGGCGCGTGGCACGTGACTGGGGAGCGGAGCTCTCGCAGTCAGGTCCCGTGGTGACGGCCCGCGGCCCGGCCGTCAGACCGGGCGGGTCGGTGGTCTTCGGGTTCCTGAGCGACAGGGCGAAGGGCGCCTCCCCCGAGGTGTTCCTGCTCGACGGCGCCCGTTGCGCCTGAGGCCATGAAGCGGCGCGGGCCCTGCCTCCTCCAGGGCCCGCGCGTTGGTCCTACGCTGGTCACATGCTTGACGACATCACCGTTGACCCTGCGGTCACCGCGCTGCGGCCCGACTTCGCCGTCCTCGCCATCACCGCGCACGGGCTGCGCAACGGCCCCACCGACGACAGGTCACGCGGCTGGCTGGCCGAGGCGAGGCCGGTGCCGAACGACCACGAGAAGCTCGAGTCGTGGAGGGAGGCCTACCGGGCGTTCGGCGCGAAGCCGTCGCGCACCAGGCCCTCGGTGGACGCGCTCTCGCGCAGGCTGCCGCTTCCCGAGATCAACCAGGTCGTCGACGGCTACAACGCCATCAGCGTGAAGCACGTGCTGCCCATCGGCGGCGAGGACCTCACCCGCTACCAGGGCCCCGCGCGCCTGGTGCGGGCTGTGGGCGACGAGCCGTCGGAGGAGGCGCTCGGCGTGCCCGAGCCCGGCGAGGTCGTCTGGCGCGACGACCTCGGCGTCACCTGCCGCAGGTGGAACTGGCGTCAGGTGGCGCGCACCAGGATCACGGAGGAGACCACGGACGCGCTGTTCCTCCTGGAGCGCCTCGAGCCGTTCTCGCTCGACGAGCTCAAGGTGGCCGGCGAGGAGCTGGCCGAACTGCTGTCGGAGATCACTCCTGGAGTGCGCATCGCGACGAGACTCATCGTTAGCGGGACGTAAAACCCCCGCCGAAGTGTTGATACCGAATGGTAACAATGACTGCACCCCCAGGATTGACTAGGGAGGCGTGACCACTTTGGACAGTCCTGAGAGGATCAGACGGAGTGGCCTCGCCTCAAGGGCGCACGTTGCCGGTCTGGGCGAGTAGCCTTGGACAGGTTCTCTATCATCAACGCCGATCTGCGGAAGAGGGCGATTTCCGCCGTGTCGTCTGAGTCGTCGCGGACAAACCCGCTGGCAAGCTTCGGTCAGAACGAATGGCTTGTCGACGAGCTGTACCAGAAATACCTCCAGGATCCCGAGTCTGTGGACAAGGCCTGGTGGAACTTCTTCGCTGACTACAACCCTGACTATGGACCGGGCCGAACCCCGGCCAGGGAGGCGGCGAACGGCACAGCGACCGCGCCCGCCCCCACCGCTCCGAAGGCCGCCGTGACTACCACCGCAACCGAGAAGCCCACCGAGAAGCCCAAGGTCTCCACCCCCGTGCCCGCAGGCGCCGAAGAGGTCAAGCTGCGCGGCGCCGCAGCGCGCACGGCGGCCAACATGGATTCCTCGCTCACCGTGCCCACCGCCACCAGCGTCAGGGCCATCCCCGCCAAGCTGCTCATCGACAACCGCATCGTGATCAACAATCACCTCGCGCGCGGTCGTGGCGGCAAGGTCTCCTTCACGCACCTGATCGGCTACGCGATCGTCAAGGCGCTGAAGGCCATGCCGGAGATGAACTACTCCTACACCGAGGTCGAGGGCAAGCCGACGCTGGTCAAGCCCGAGCACATCGGCTTCGGCCTGGCGATCGACGTGCAGAAGAGCAGCGGCGAGCGCCAGCTGCTCGTGCCCTCCATCAAGGCCGCCGAAGGCATGGACTTCCGGCAGTTCTGGATGGCCTACGAGGACATCGTCCGCAAGGCCCGCTCCGGCAAGCTCGGGGTCGACGACTTCTCCGGCACCACGATCTCGCTGACCAACCCGGGCACGATCGGCACGGTCCACTCCGTGCCGCGTCTCATGCCGGGGCAGGGCACGATTATCGGCGTCGGCGCGATGGAGTACCCGGCCGAGTACCAGGGCGCCTCGCCCGACACGCTCTCGCGCCTGGCCGTCTCCAAGGTCATGACGCTCACCAGCACCTACGACCACCGGATCATCCAGGGCGCCCAGTCGGGCGACTTCCTGCGCACGATCCACCGGCTGCTGCTGGGCGAGGACGGCTTCTACGACGAGATCTTCGAGGCGCTGAGGATCCCCTACGAGCCGGTTCGCTGGACGCAGGACGTCTCGGCCTCCCACGACGACGACGTGGCCAAGTCCGCTCGCGTGATCGAGCTGATCCACGCCTACCGCGTCCGTGGCCACCTCATGGCCGAGACCGACCCGCTGGAGTACAAGCAGCGCAAGCACCCCGACCTCGACATCCAGTCGCACGGCCTCACGCTGTGGGACCTGGAGCGCGAGTTCGCCACCGGCGGCTTCGGCGGCCGCCCCCTGATGAAGCTGCGCGAGATCCTGGGCGTGCTGCGCGACTCCTACTGCCGCACGGTCGGCATCGAGTACATGCACATCCAGAACCCCGAGGAGCGGGCCTGGATTCAGGAGCGGGTGGAGAAGGCGCACGCCAAGCCCGACCGCGAGGAGCAGTTGCACGTCCTCGCGCGCCTCAACACGGCGGAGGCGTTCGAGACCTTCCTGCAGACGAAGTTCGTCGGCCAGAAGAGGTTCTCCCTGGAGGGCGGCGAGTCCCTCATCCCGCTGCTCGACTCGGTCATCAGCGAGGCGGCAGGCGAGGGCCTCGACGAGGTCGTCATCGGCATGGCCCACCGCGGCAGGCTCAACGTGCTGGCCAACATCGTGGGCAAGTCCTACGGCCAGATCTTCGGCGAGTTCGAGGGCAACATCGACCCGCGCACGGCGCACGGCTCCGGTGACGTGAAGTACCACCTGGGCGCCACCGGCACCTTCACCGCGCCGACGGGCAAGACCATCGTCTCCTCCGTGGTCGCCAACCCCTCGCACCTCGAGGCGGTCGACCCGGTCCTCGAAGGCGTCGTGCGCGCCAAGCAGGACCTTCTGGAGCGCGGCGAGGAGGGCTTCTCGGTCCTGCCCGTGCTCGTCCACGGCGACGCGGCCTTCGCGGGCCAGGGCGTGGTGGCCGAGACGCTCAACCTGTCGCAGCTGCGCGGCTACCGCACCGGCGGAACCGTGCACATCGTGGTCAACAACCAGGTCGGCTTCACCACCTCGCCCGCCTCCTCCAGGAGCTCGGTCTACGCGACCGACGTGGCGCGGATGATCCAGGCGCCGATCTTCCACGTCAACGGCGACGACCCCGAGGCCGTCGTCCGCGTCGGCAGGCTGGCCTACGAGTACCGCCAGACCTTCCGCAAGGACGTCGTCATCGACATGGTCTGCTACCGCCGTCGCGGCCACAACGAGGGCGACAACCCGGCCTACACGCAGCCGCTGATGTACGACATCATCGACGCCAAGCGTTCGACCAGGAAGCTCTACACCGAGGCCCTGATCGGCCGCGGCGACATCACGGTCGAGGAGGCCGAGTCGGCGCTGCGCGACTACCAGGCCAAGCTGGAGCAGGCCTTCACCGAGGTCCGCGAGGCGGCCAAGCGCCCCGCCGACTCCGGCGAGCTGCAGGTGCCCGCCACCGAGGTGGTCAAGTGGTCGCACGCCGACACGCCGACGGCGATCACCGACGAGACGCTCAAGCGCGTCGTCGACACCCAGCTCAACCTGCCCGACGGCTTCACCGCGCACCCGCGGCTGGCGCCGATCATCCAGCGCCGCGGCCAGATGGTCGAGCAGGACGCCATCGACTGGGGCATGGGCGAGACCATCGCCTTCGGCTCGCTGCTGATCGACGGTCACCCTGTCCGCCTCGTCGGTCAGGACTCCCGCCGAGGCACCTTCGTCCAGCGCCACGCGGTGCTGGTCGACAGGCTCACCGGTGAGGACCACACCCCGCTCAAGGCCTTCAACCAGGGCACCACGAAGTTCTACGTCTACGACTCGCTGCTGAGCGAGTACGCGGCGCTGGGCTTCGAGTACGGCTACAGCGTGGTCAGGCCCGACGCGCTGGTGGCGTGGGAGGCCCAGTTCGGCGACTTCGTCAACGGCGCACAGACGATCATCGACGAGTTCATCTCGTCCGGTGAGCAGAAGTGGGGCCAGAAGTCCGGCGTCGTGCTGCTGCTGCCGCACGGCTACGAGGGGCAGGGCCCCGACCACTCCTCGGCCCGTATCGAGCGCTTCCTGCAGGTCTGCGCGCTCGACAACATGACCGTCGTCCAGCCGACGACCCCTGCCAACTACTTCCACCTGCTGCGCTGGCAGGTTCAGTCGGGCAGGCACAAGCCGCTGGTGGTCTTCACGCCGAAGTCGCTGCTTCGGCACAAGAAGGCCACGTCGAAGGCGGCCGAGTTCACCTCGGGCACCTTCCAGCCGGTCATCGGCGACACCACGGTCGACCCCGGCAAGGTCACCAAGGTCGTGCTGTGCTCGGGCAAGGTCTACTACGACCTGGTCGCGGCCCGCGAGAAGTCTCCGGCGGCGGAGAACACCGCGGTCATCCGTCTCGAGCGGCTCTACCCGTTCCCCGAGGACGAGCTCAACGCCGAGCTCGCCCGCTACGGCTCCACGGCGGAGCTGGTCTGGGCGCAGGACGAGCCGGTCAACATGGGCCCGTGGCCGTACCTCACGCTGAAGCTGGCGGAGAACCCCGACATGTTCGGCGGCCGCCGCCTGCGCAGGGTCTCCCGCACACCCAACAGCTCTCCCGCGACCGGCTCGCACGCCGCTCACGACAGGGAGCTGGAGGAGATCCAGCACGCGCTGTTCGGCTGACACAGCCACGAACGCCCCGGTCCTCTGCGGGCCGGGGCGTTCGGCGTTCTCTGCCCTCATCGGGCTCGACCGGCCGTCCGGTGATCTCCACCGGAGGGGGGCGGGCGTAGGCTCGACAGCGGACGCCTGACACGAGCGCCGGTCGGCTCGGCGGCGCTCCCAGGGGCCGCGGAACGAGGAATCTTTCCGCTGCGGACATCCCGCACGCCTGTACCCGCCGGCTCGCCCGCCCGAGGTTCACGACGTGCGGCGCACTAGAGTGACGCAGCGGCATCGGCGCGAGGAACAGGAGAGAGATGTACTTCACCGACAGGGGGATCGAGGAGCTCGTCGAGCGGCGCGGGGAGGAGGAGGTCAGCCTCCTGTGGCTCGGTGAGCGGCTGCGCGAGTTCGTGGACCTCAACCCCGAGTTCGAGACCCCGATCGAGCGGCTGGCGACCTGGCTGGCCCGCCACGACTCCGACGACGAGGAGTGAGACACGATACATCTTGAGATTTCCGACAACGCGACATATCGTGTCTTGTGTCGGACGCGTCGGGAACGAAGGACGGAACCATGTCGCAGTGGACGATCGAGCGGCCCCAGCAGCTCACGTTCGACGCCGTGAGCGCGCTCAACGTGCGCATCGTCGCGGGCAGGCTGGCCGTCCTGGCCAGCGAGGGGCCTCCGGCTCTTGAGGTCACCGAGATCGACTCCACCCCGCTCATCGTCACCCACGACGACGACGGCACGCTCACGATCGCCTACAAGGACCTCACCTGGGACGGCCTGCTCGGCTGGCTCAAGCGGTCGGGCAAGCGCTCCAGCACCCTGACGATCACCGTCCCCAAGGACTGCCGCCTCAGCGTCGGCGTCGTCTCCGCCTCGGCCGTGGTCGCGGGCTTCGAGCGGCGCACCAATGTCCGCAGCGTCTCGGGCGAGATCGTCCTGGACGGTGTGAGCGGCGACGTCAACGCCGAGACCGTCTCCGGCGACGTAGAGAGCCGCGCGATGGAGGGTGACCTGGCGTTCAAGAGCGTATCGGGCGACCTGGCCGTCGCCGGAGGCGTCCCGAGGCGGCTGAGAGCCGGCACGATCTCCGGCAGGATCACCGCCGACCTGGCACTGCGCCCCACCGGGCACGTCACGCTGTCCAGCGTCTCCGGCGACATCCTGGTCCGCCTGCCGCACGACGCGGAGAGCGACGTCACGATCCGCTCGACCTCGGGCCGCCTCGACTCGGCCTTCGACGAGCTGCGCCCACGTGACCGTCCAGCGGTCAAGTCGCTGTCGGGGCGGCTGGGTGGTGGAATGGCCTCTCTCACGGCCAACACCGTCTCGGCCGACGTCACGCTGCTCAAGGGGGAGAAGGAATGAGCCCGGTCTTCGGCCACGGCAGGCTCCGGCTGTATCTGCTCAAGCTCCTGGAGGAGAGTCCGCGCCACGGCTACGAGGTGATCAGGCTGCTCCAGGACCGCTTCCTGGGCGTCTACTCCCCCTCGCCCGGCACGATCTACCCGCGACTGGCCCGCCTGGAGGAGGAGGGCCTGGTCACGCACGAGGTCGTCGACGGCAAGAAGGTCTTCTCGATCACAGACAAGGGCCGCGAGGAGCTCAACTCCCGCCTCGACGAGCTGGCCGACCTGGAGCAGGAGATCACCGACTCCGTCCGCGACATCGCCCGCGAGGTCAAGGAGGACGTCCGCGAGACGGTCAAGTCGCTGCGCGAGGAGCTGACGGCGATGGCCAGGGACGTCAAGCGCAACAGCCGCGAGCAGCAGGCCGCCGATCTCAAGCGGCTGAAGGACCAGCAGAAGCGGCAGTGGATGGACCACGCCGCGCACTGGCAGGACGAGGGCGAGCGCCTGAGCAGGCAGTGGCGCAGCGTCTGGAGCGAGGTCTGGAGCGATCTGGGCGGGGCCACCGACAACCGCGCCGAGCTCGACGCCGAGCTGGGCGAGCTGCTGGCCGACTTCGTCGCCACGGTCCGCGAGCAGGCCTCCGACAGCCGCCTCACCCGCGAGACGCTCGAGCAGTGCCGCGCCGCGCTCGACGAGGCGACCGCCAGGATCCGCGACTCACTGCGCGGGTGACAGCTCCCGCCGCCGGCGCGCCGCCCGCCTGGCCCGGTAGGCGACCGGCAGGTAGCGCGCCCGCTCGGGCAGGTGCGGGGTGAGCGCCGCCACCGCCCGCCCGAGCCTGCGCAGCCGCCGCTCGTCCCGCGCCGACCACGACAGACCCAGCACCTCCCGTACGGCCGGCGGCAGCGTCCCGACGGTGACGAAGTGGTTGAACTCCCCCGACCCCATCCCCACAGGGGCCCACAGCCTGCGCAGCACCCTGGGCACCATGGGAGGGGCGGGGGTGCCGCGCATGGTGGCCAGCACCTCGAGCGCGGTCGGATGGGGCTCGAGCCGCTCGGCGATCATCTCGTCGAAGTAGGGCCAGAACTCCTCGATCGTGGGCGGCACCTCCCGCCCGGGCACCCGCAGGATCTCCCCCAGCTGCTGCGACTCGGCGTAGAGCGCGCGCTCCTGCTCGGCGGAGTAGGGCGTGCCGAAGTAGCGGTGCAGGGTGATGTAGCGCTCGAACAGGGTCAGGTGCACCCACGCGTAGGCTTCGCCGTTCAGCGCGTGGTACGAGCGGCCCTGTTCGTCGGTGCCGCTGATCGGGGCGTGGATCTCGCGCAGGCGGCGCCCCTCCTCGATGCCCTCGGCTCCGCCGTACACCCATTTCTGGACGGAGGTGAGCGTGCGGTTGAGCCGCCCCCACGGGTCCTGCTTGTAGGTGGAGTGCTCGGCGACGGCCGCGCCGACGGCGGGATGCATCGTCTGCAGGACCAGCGCGCTGCCGGCCACGAGCAGGTTGCGGTACTCGCCTGCGGTGTCCCAGTGGATCGTGCCCGGATGGAACGCTTCCATGGGTCATGACCTCCCGAGTGATACATCTTCCTTCTCTTTGTATCACCCGGGAGGGTGCGAAGTAACCCAACACTTATTCAGCGGGTGAAGACCACCTTGCCGAACAGCTCGCCCTCGTGCATGGCGGCGAACCCGTCGCGCGCCTGCGTCATGGGCATCGTCCTGTCGATGAGCGGCCTGACCCCGGTCTGCTCGAGGAAGACCGCCAGGCGCCCGAGCTGGTCGCGGGTGCCCATCGTCGAGCCGACGATCGAGAGTTGCAGGAAGAAGACCCTGTTCAGGTCGGCGGGGGGCACCGCGCCGCTGGTCGCGCCCGACACGACGATCCGCCCTCCGGGGCGCAGCGACTTCAGCGAGTGATCCCACGTGGCCTGGCCGACCGTCTCCATCACCGCGTCGACCCGCTCCGGCAGCCTGGCCCCCGGCTCGAAGACCTGGTCGGCGCCGAGTTCGAGCGCCCTGTCGCGCTTGTCCTGCGACCTCGAGGTGGCCCACACCCTGAACCCCGCCGCCCTGCCGAGCGCTATCACCGCCGTCGCGACGCCGCCGCCCGCCCCCTGCACCAGGACGGTCGAGCCGGGCTCGAGACCCGCCTTGTCGAACAGCATCCGGTAGGCGGTCAGCCACGCCGTGGGCAGGCACGCCGCCTCCTCGAACGTCAGAGCGGCGGGCTTGGGCACCAGGTTGCGGCGCGGCACCGCGACCCGCTCGGCGAAGGTGCCGTCGTGCACCTCCGACAACAGCGACCGCTTCGGGTCGAGCGTCTCGTCGGCGCCGGAGCCGATCACGGAGTGGACGATGACCTCGTTGCCCTCCTCGTCGACGCCTGCCGCGTCGCAGCCGAGCACGATGGGCAGCCGGTCCTGGCGGATGCCGACGCCCTTGAGCGTCCAGAGGTCGTGGTGGTTGAGCGCGGCCGCCTTCACGGACACCGTGGTCCAGCCGTCGGGCGCCTCGGGCTCCGGGTGCTCACCCAGCGTCAGCCCTGCGAGCGGGTTGTCGGGATCGGTCTGTGTAGCGGTTACGGCGAACATGGCCGCACCTTACTGCTTGAGCTTGACCTTGATCCCCTTCAACGCCGACTTCACGAAGGGCGCCTCTCCCGAGGCGGAGACGAAGACGTCGCCCTTGCACGTGCCGTCGGCTCCCCTGCCGTTCTGCCGGACCTCGGGGGGAATGCCGCCGTTGCGTGGGCAGTTCTTCGTCAGCACCAGCGAGACCATCTGACTGAGCCCGCCGCCGAACAGCAGTCCAGGCCCCGCCGGTTCGCCGCCCAGCCGGTCGCCTGGCCCGGACAGGTGCACGGGCTTGCTCGCCGACAGCACCAGGTAGCCGCCGGACGTCACCCTGCCCTTGAGCGCACGCGCCCATTCCATGCGCTGCTCGAAGGTGAGCGGGTCGGGCCTGTCGAGCAGCGCGATGCGCCAGTCGCCGAACTCGTAGATCAGCAACTGCCCGCTCGGGAAGGTCCACAGCGACACGTTGGAGGTCAGGCCCCTGATCCGCCTGCCGTTCAGCGGCTGGCCGCCCAGCGGCGCGTAGAGCTTGCGAAACCTCAGGGCCGGGCCCTCGCTCCACACCCCCTGCGTGGGCCTGGAGCCCTTCCTGCCCAGTTGCAGCCGCGCGGGATAGCGCACCTCGGCCTCCGTGCCGTCGGGGAAGACCACGTCGATGGCCTCCTCCTCGCCCTCCCTCCTGGGCTCGGCGCGCAGCACGTTGGGCGTGCTCTCGTACTGGTAGGTCGAGGGGCGCGGGGTGCCGGACAACGCCATGTCCGGCCGCGCGGGCCCCGGCGGTTCGTCGGGGTTCCTGCTGATCAGCAGGCCCGCGGCGGGGACGGCGAGCACGCCGACGAGGACCGCGATGCCGATCCAGCGCCTGCGGTGGGGGGTGCCTGCCTCTATGACGTCGTGCACACCTCAATTCAGTTGCCGGGCCCTTCCCCATGCAAGACCCGCGGGGCTCTCGCAGGTCACAAGTTCACAACCGTGCGTCACCAGACCGCGACGTTGACCTTGCCGTCGGTGGTGAGCGTCACCCGCTCCCCGATCAGCTCTCTCTCCATCGCGTCGGCCATGAGCTCCGGCCTCAGCACCCACGCGTGGGTGCGCCCGCCTTCGGGCAGGTCCAGCACGAGCAGGCCCTTCGAGGGCGAGCCGTCACGCTCGTGCGCGACGGTGTAGCCGGCCACCGTGGCCCGCCCCGCGCAGGAGGAGACGATCGGCACGGGCTCGGCGGTGTGGACGGGCCGGCCGTCTCCGAGCGTGCCGCCTGGCTCGCTCGACCACACCGCGTAGGTGTGCTTGGTCAGGTGCATGCCCACCCCGCTGACCAGCCCGTGCCCGCCGTCCCTCAGCAGCCCCGCCATCGTCGCCGTCGAGTGCAGCACGTACCCGCTGGCCGGCCCGCCCGCGTACGGCAGGCCGCCCGTGACGGTGAGCCCGCGCCGGTCCAGCGGGTCCAGCCCCAGCGCGTCGCAGGCCATCCTGACGGCGACGGCGAAACAGCTGTAGATGTCCATGGCCGCCATGTCGTCGAGACCGAGGCCCGCCCGCTCGAACGCGGTGGAGGCCGCCGCGCCGAGGGCCGCGGAGGAGCCGAGCGAGGGCCTGGCCGCCACCTCCCACGTGTCCTCGGCGTAGGCCCAGCCGCGCAGGTAGATCCGCCGGTCGAGGGGGATGCCGAGCCGGTCGGCGAGCCCGCTGGAGACCAGCGCCAGCGCCGCCGCCTGGTCCACCTCCATGACCGCCACCGTCTTCTTGGTGTACGGCCAGCCGACGAAGCGGTTGCCCGGCCCCGGCGTCACCAGCTCCGACGGGGTGTGCGCCGTCCGGTGCCAGGCATGGGGGTTGACCGCCGCGACCTCGGTGAAGGGGGCGAACAGCTCCCCCCTGGAGGCCCGCTCCTCGGCGATCCCGAGCCGCAGGGCGGTCTCCATGATCGCGTAGGTGTGCACGGGCAGGAAGAGTTCGTGCGCCAGCGCGGCGGGGTCGGGCTCCCGCTCCCAGCCGTAGGGCGGCTTGGGGTCGGCGGGATGGCTCCACGCGACGCGCTCGCCCGCCCTCCGCAAGGCCCGCCTGGTCGCCAGCGCCTCGGCGCCCACGATCAGCGCCGCCTCCATCTGCCCCGCCGCGATCCTGCCCGCCGCCGCCCCGATGAGCTGCTGCGGGGCTGTGCCGCCGACTCTGGAGTAGGTCCTGTGGCGAGGGGCGGCGCCCAGTCTCTCCGCCAGCCGTCCGATCGGGTCGTCGTACTGCCAGGAGTCGGTGTAGACGATCTGGACGGAGTCGAGCCGCGCGGCGGGCAGCCGCGCCTCTGCCAGCGCCTGCCTCGCCACCGTCTCCCAGAGGGACAGCGGCTCGGGGCCCGGCTGGTCACGGACGGTGAGCTGAGCGGCTCCGACGAGGCAGGGGGTGCGTGGATCCATGACGCGATATAACCAGAGCAATGTTCGGTATGTAAAGGGAGAGGCCGCTGTTAATAGTGTTGCGGTGGTTATTTGATTCCCGCTCCGACCTGCGCGGATACCTTTCTTGAATACATGCAGAATGGTTATTTCAATAACGGAATGGAACCGGGCCAGACTTTTTCACGTCGTTTCCTGGTTTCCGACTCGGGCTATTCAGTAGCGTCCTCAACGTTTTCCTGGCCCACCGGGGCACAGTTCCCCGCTCTGGGCCGCCGAGAACCGGAAGGAGCACTATGTTTTCCCGAGCAAGGCGCCTCACGGTCGGCGTCGCGGCCTTCGGAATGGCCGCGGGTCTGATCAGCGCCACCGCGGCCCAGGCCGCGGCCCCTGGCGACGTCGTCTCGAAGAACGCGGAAACCTCAGCAGCCAACGCCATCGCGTTCTGGACGCCGGACAAGATCCGCGCGGCCACCGACATCAACGACGACCTGGCCATGGACGTCAAGGGAGCCAAGGGCAGCGCCTCGGCCCCTGACGGCCCGCCCGGATCGGTCCCGCCGATCGGCGCGGAGAAGGCCAAGGCCATCAAGACCAAGCAGGTCAACCTGCCCAACACGGTCGGCCGCATCTTCTTCACGCTGCCCGGCGCCAACCAGAACGACAGGAAGAGCTGGAAGTACTGCTCAGGCACCTCGGTCCAGGGCAAGTACCGCAACGTGGTCGCCACGTCCGCCCACTGCGTCTACGACGTCAAGCACAACGTCTTCTACGACAACTGGGTCTTCATCCCGTCGTACTGGGACGGCAACAACAAGTGGGACGGCAAGGCCCCCTACGGCATGTACGCCGCCAAGACCTTCAACGCCCACGACGACTTCGTGGTCAAGGAGGACTACGACTACGACTACGCCTTCGTCAACGTCTACAACGGCACCAAGCCGGTGTGGGAGAAGGACGACAAGGGCAACTGGCACGCCAAGAAGAAGAACGTCGGCAGGCTCGGCGACAACGTCGGCGGCCAGGGCTTCACCTGGAACCGCAGCACCAAGGCCACCGTCTTCTCCTTCGGCTACCCGGCCGGCGATCACCCTGACGGCGACAAGCCGTACACCGGCAAGACCATGAAGTGGTGCTACGGCACGACGGCAGCCATGCCGCCCGCGCCGAAGTTCCGCATCGAGGAGCACATCGGATTCAGGTGCGCCTTCACCGCGGGCGCCAGCGGTGGACCGTTCCTCTACAACTACAAGAACTCCAGCCGCACCGGCTACCTGATCGGCGTCAACAGCGTCGCGTGGGACACCGACGGCAACGACCGCTACGACCGCATCTCCTCGCCGTACTTCAACGGCGACACCTACAAGGTCTACAAGGTGGCCGCCAACCGCTGGAGCGGCAACCAGCCCTCCTGATCCGACGGCCCGACCCGAGACCCCGGTCCACTAGGACCGGGGTCTTCCCCTTTCCTCCAGGTAGCGCCGCTCGGGCAGGCTGCTGGTCAGCTCGGCCGCCCTGAGGTAGGCCGCGCCGGCCTCCTCGTGCCTGCCCGCCATCTCCAGCAGATGAGCCCGTACGGCATGCAGCCGATGGTGGTCGGCCAGCTCGGCCTCGAGCGTGCCGAGCAGCGCCAGGCCCTCCAGCGGCCCGCGCACCATCGCCACGGCCACCGCCTGGTTCAGCGTCACCATGGGTCCTGGCGCGATGCGCGCCAGCAGCTCGTAGAGGGCCAGGATCTGCGGCCAGTCGGTCTCGCCCTCCTCCGAGTGCACCGCCGCGATCGCCGCCTGGAGCTGGTAGGCCCCCAGCGGCCCCGCCGACAGCGCCCCCGTCACCAGCTCCACGCCTTCGGCGATGAGGTCCTTGTCCCACAGGCTCCTGTCCTGCTCGGCCAGCGGCACCAGCGAGCCGCCAGGCCCCGCGCGCGCCGTACGGCGGGCGTCGGTCAGCAGCATGAGCGCCAGCAGCCCCGCGACCTCCCCGTCGTCGGGCAGCAGCCTGCGCACCGTCCTGGTCAGCCTGATCGCCTCGCTGGTCAGATCGGCGCGCTGCAGGTCGGGGCCCGAGGTGGCGGTGTAGCCCTCGTTGAAGATCAGGTAGAGCACGTGCAGGACCACGTCGAGCCTGTTGGGCGTCAGCTCGAAGGTGGCGCCCGCCTTCTTGATCGTCGCCTTGGCCCTGCTGATGCGCTGAGCCATCGTCGGCTCGGGCACCAGGAACGCTCCCGCGATCTCCGCGGTGGTCAGTCCGCCGACCGCGCGCAGCGTCAGCGCGATCTGGGAGGCGGGCGTCAGCGAGGGGTGGCAGCACATGAACAGCAGCGTGAGCGTGTCGTCCTGGTCGGGGACGGCGGGCGGCTCCTCCAGCGCCTGCTCCGCCTCCCTGCGGCGCCGCGCCTCCTCGCTGCGGATCTCGTCGATCATCCGGCGCGAAGCGACCGTGACCAGCCAGCCCTTCGGGTTGTCCGGCACCCCCTCCTTCGGCCACTGCGTCGCGGCGGCGAGCAGCGCCTCCTGCACCGCGTCCTCGCAGGCGTCGAACTGCCCGTAGCGCCTGACGAGCGCACCGAGCACCCGGGGAGCGAGCTCCCTCAGCAGCTCCTCGCTCATTACCCGACGACCGGGCGCAGCTCGAGCGCGCCGCCGTAACAGGCGTCAGGCCAGCGCTCGGCGATCTCGGCCGCCCGCTCCGGCGTCGCGCAGTCGATGATGCAGTAGCCCGCCAGGTACTCCTTCGACTCCAGGAACGGGCCGTCCGTCACCGCGGGGACGCCGTTGATCACCCTGATCGTCCGCGACGCCGAGGGGTCGGCCAGAGCCTCGCCGCCGACCCACTCGCCGTTCGCGGTGAGCTCGGCGATGAGCTCGTCCACCTGCGCGACGACCCGGTCGAAGTCCTTGGAGATGGCCTGCGACGCGGCGGCGTTCGTGTAGATCATCAACATGTATTTCACGGATTCGACGCTACATGTCGAGGCGTGTCAGCCGGCTCCGACCCAGGAGCGTGAACACGAAATGGATCGGCCTCGCCGTACTGGCCCTGCCCACCCTTCTCATCTCGATCGACGTCTTCGTCCTGCTGCTGGCGCTGCCCCATCTGAGCGCGGAGCTCGGCGCCGGCAGCACCGAGCAGCTGTGGATCATGGACATCTACGGGTTCATGCTCGCGGGCTTCCTCATCACGATGGGCACGCTCGGTGACAGGATCGGCCGCAGGCGCCTGCTGCTCATCGGCGCCACGGCCTTCGGCCTCGCCTCCGTCCTGGCCGCCTTCTCCACCAGCCCCGCGATGCTCATCGCGGCCCGCGCCCTGCTGGGCGTGGCGGGGGCGACGATCGCGCCCTCCACGCTGGCGCTGATCAGCAACATGTTCACCGATCCCAGGCAGCGCGCGACGGCGATCAGCGTCTGGCTGGTCTGCTTCATGTCGGGCGCGGTGGTCGGCCCGCTGGTCGGCGGCCTGCTGCTGGAGCACTTCTGGTGGGGAGCGGTCTTCCTGCTCGGCGTGCCCGTCATGGCGCTGCTGCTCGCGCTCGGCCCCGCCCTGCTGCCCGAATACCGCGACACCGCCGCGGGACGGCTCGACCTGGCCAGCGTCGCGCTCTCGCTCGCCGCGATCCTGCCGGTCATCTACGGGCTCAAGGAGCTGGCCAAGGACGGACTGCGCGCGGCGCCCCTCCTCGCGATCGGCCTGGGGCTGGCCTTCGGCCTCGCCTTCGTCCGCCGCCAGCGCCTGCTGCCCGACCCGCTGCTCGACCTGCGCCTGTTCGCCAGCCGCGCCTTCACCGCCTCGCTCGGCGCGATGATGTCGGGCACGCTGCTCATGGGCGCTCTCATGATGTTCATCACGCAGTACTTTCAGCTCGTCGGCGGGCTGTCGCCGTTCGTCGCGGGGCTGTGGATGCTGCCAGCCGTGGCCGCCTCGGGCGTGGCCTTCCTGCTCTCACCGATCGTGGCGCGCAGGGTCCGCCCCGCCTACGCCATCGCCGGCGGCATGATGGTCTCGATCGCGGGCCTGCTGCTCATCTCGCAGGCCGAGGGACTGGTGGCGGTGGCGGCCGGCTTCGCCCTCATCAACCTGGGCGCGGGGCCGATGGTCGTGCTCGGCACCGACCTGGTCGTCGGCTCGGCCCCGCCGAGCAGGGCGGGCTCGGCCGCCGCGCTGAACGAGACCAGCGGTGAGTTCGGCTTCGCGCTCGGCATCGCCGTCCTGGGCAGCATCGGCACCGCCGTCTACCGCGCGGCGCTGCCGGCCGACGCGGGCGAGGCCGTCCGGGAGAGCCTGGCCGCGGCTGTCGCGACCGGGCTCGACCCCGTACGGCTCGAGCCCGGTCGCGCGGCGTTCACCACCGGGATGCACACGGTGGCGGGGATCAGCGCCGTCCTGCTGCTCGGCGTCGCCGTCCTGACCGCGGTCCTGCTCAGGCAGGTCGATCCCCTGCGGGAGAAGACACCCGAGCAGGTGGCCTGAGCGCGGTCCTTCCCGCTCAGAAGTCGAAGACAGGGCCGGTCGAGACGCCCAGCTCGCAGCGGTTCCCGTAGGTGCGCATGTGCATGGACAGCCTTCCGTCCCACGTGCCGATCGCGGAGACGGGCACGGGGTCGCTCTCCATGGTGCACATGATCGTGCCGGCCTGCTTGAGCCTGCCGGGCACGCCGTCGACCGCGGCGAGGGCGTCGCAGGCCTGCCTCGCCTTCGGGTGCGTGGAGCGGTGGACCTGGCCGGGGTCGCAGATGAGGACCGTGAAACGCTTGTCGGCGACGAGGAGCAGCATCCGCCGCAGTCTGGGGTCATTCGGCGGTGCGGCCTCGACCCCGGAGGCGGACACGGACTCGGGCGAAGAAGCGGTGGCCGCAAGGGCCGGAGTGGCAGCGAAAGCCGTACCGCACAGCACGGCCAGACATGCGAGTCTCTTCATGATCAAAAGACTGTCTTGGCGTTCTGAGCTGCGACAACGATCGACACGCTGGATATACAGTACCTATTGGGTTTCTTGATCAGATAACGATCCCCTATCCAGGCTGCAATTACGCCGACGATCTGGAAAAATCACCCGTTACGGCGCAAGGAAGGCAATTCATGATCCCCCGCATGAGGCAACTCGCGATCGCCGCCAGCAGCGGCGTTCTGCTGATGCTGCCCATGTTCACCGGGACCTCCCACGCCGTCGCCGCCCCTCCCGACTACGTCTACGCCGAGCCGCTGGCCAAGTCCGACGCCGAGATGCGCAAGGTCGCGGAGTACTGGAAGCCCGAGCGGCTGAAGGACGCCGACAGCTACTCCCCCGCCACCCCCGGCACCAAGTCCTCGGCCCCTTCCTCCTCGCCCTCCTCCTCCGCCGGCTCGGTGCTGACCAACGGCGTGTCCAGACGGGCGGCCGCGCGTGACATCCAGCCGACCGCCCCGGCCAAGGGCGGCGCCGCCAAGACCATCGGCAAGGTCTTCTTCCAGCTCGGCGGCAAGGAGTACTGGTGCTCGGCCAGCGCCGTGGCCGCCAAGAACCGCAGCCTGGTCGCCACCGCCGGCCACTGCGCGTGGGACCCCCGTCTCGGCAAGAGCGCCAACTGGATCTTCGTCCCCAGCCCCGGCAAGGACGGCGACGCGCCGCACGGCATCTACGTCGGCTCCACCCTCCACATGCACGAGGACTGGGCGGCCATCGGCGACTACGACTACGACTACGCCTTCGTCTCGGTCCACCACGGCTTCCGCTGGGTGACCGAGGACGGCAAGGCGGTCATGAAGGACGTCGGCCGCCTGGAGGACAACGTCGGCGGCCAGGGCCTCACCGTAGGCAAGAAGACGGGCAACCAGGTCGCCGCCTTCGGCTACCCGGCCGGCGTCCAGCCCGACGGCTCGCAGCCCTTCAACGGCCGCACGCTCAAGTCGTGCGAGGGCAAGACCAAGCGGACCGTCAACCCCACCCGCAACCTGCAGTACGGCGTGCTGTTGTCGGGATGCGACTTCAGCGCGGGCGCGAGCGGCGGCCCGTGGATGCTCGGCTACCGGGCCTCGACGGGGCTCGGCTTCCTCAACGGGATCAACAGCCTCACGTGGAACCTCGACGCGGCGGCGAAGTACGATGCGGTGTCCTCGCCGTACTTCACGCCGACGACGTTCGAGGTCTACGACCAGGCCGCCAACGACGCCACCACCTGACTCCCCGCACCCTCCCGGCCACGGTGCGATCATGGAATCAGTGAAATGTGACTTATGTCACATGAAACACTGGCAACCATTTGATCACTCCCGCGTCATAGGCATGCTGATCAGCACAGACCATCCGCCGTCCGCTGATCTCGGACAGGTCACAGTGCGAGCGGTACGCCCGACTTGTCCCTTGGCCTGATCGTCGGGAAATTCACAGGACCAAACCCCTGCCTGTAGGTTCCTGCCTGTCCGTTTGCTGACTCTTGGGGCGCAAGAGGCGTCACGGTCAGCGCAAAGGAATCCAGGAGTTATACCTTGAAGCGCATCTTCCTCCCGGCTGGTGGCGCGATCCTTGCCACCGGTCTCCTGGCCGCTGGCCTCTCCGCCGGCTCCGCCCAGGCCGCCAGCGACATCGCCTCCGACCCCATGGCCAGGAACTCCGGCGAGGCCGCCTCCATCGCGACCTTCTGGTGGAAGTCGAACGGCGCCGCCCTTCGCCAGGCCAGCGCCTACCACTGGGACTCGAGCGAGGTCAAGAAGCTCGTCAGCAAGGGTGGTTACACCCCCGACGGCAGCCCCGGCATGGTCGCTCCCACCGGCAACGCCGTGAGCTCCGGCACCGGCCAGAACATCAACATCCCCAGGACCGTCGGCAAGGTGTTCTTCCTCGACGCCAGCGGCCAGCCCCGCTGGTGCACGGCCACCTCGATCCAGGCCAACTACAAGAACCTGGTCGCCACCGCGGGCCACTGCGTGTACGACACCGACGGCAACGCCGACACCATGTCCAAGTGGGTCTTCGTCCCCGGCTACTACCAGGGCAAGGCGCCGTTCGGCATCTACGTCGGCAAGCAGGCCTTCACGCACTACGACTTCGACGTCTACGAGGACTACGACCGCGACTACGCGTTCGTCACCGTCTACAACGGCATCCGCTTCACCGGCGTGAAGCAGGTCGACAGCCGCGACTACAACCGCTTCGTCGGCCCGAAGTGGGGCGGCAAGTACATCCTGCTGTCCGAGGACGCGGGCCGCCTGGGCGACAACGTCGGCGGTCAGGGCTTCGCCTACAACCAGCCCACCGGCAAGTACGTGCGCACCTTCGGCTACCCGTACGCGCCGCACCCGGACGGCAGCAAGCCGTACACCGGCGTCACCCCGAAGAACTGCTACGGCAGGACCTCGGCCAAGACGGTCGGCTCGGCCGCGAAGAAGATCGAGGAGCACGTGGCGCTGAAGTGCCCGGTGACCCCCGGTTACGACGGCGGCCCCTGGCTGCTGCAGTACAGCAACGCCAAGCGTCTCGGCTACGTGAACGGTGTCACCAGCACCTTCAACGACCAGGACGGCAACGACCGCGTCGACTACATCTCCAGCCCGTACTTCGACAGCGAGACGGCCGCCGTGTACAACGCCGCCAAGAACCGCTGGTCGGGCAAGATCGTCGGCAAGGACGGCGAGCTCTACAAGTAGGCCCTCCCCCCGGTAGGCGTTCACGCGCTTCGGGGCTCGGCCAGTGCCACAGTGGGAGGCTTCGCGCCCCCCACTGTGGCTGCTTCGTTTTCGGGCCCGGGGCGCTTGACGTATCGCCCGGATGGTGATGAGATCCCGCGTCAGCGTCGCAGTGCACCCGGCAAAGAGACCGTCGTGGGCGCGGAGGCGTCGAAAACACGGGAAACCTGTGCAACCACGCATTGAACCGACCGGACGCCTCGCCGCGTTCGGCACCCAGCTCTTCGAAGTACACCACTGGCTCCGCGAGGAGCTGTCCCGGCTTCGCGACAACGTCGACGCCTTCCTCGACGGGGAGGGCGGGCGCCCACGCGAACTGCGGGCCCACTGCCTGACCTTCTGCGCGGCGCTCGAACGGCACCACACGGGCGAGGACCAGAACGCCTTCCCCACCCTGGCCGAGGAGTTCCCCGCCCTGCGGCCCACGCTGGAAAAGCTGCAGGAGGATCACCACCTGGTGGCGGGCATCCTGCGCAGGATCGAGGCCCTGGTCGGCGACCTCGACGCCGACCTCGACGAGACCGAGGCGGAGCGGGTGCGCCGGGAGCTCGACGGCCTGTCCGCCATCGTGGAGTCGCACTTCTCCTTCGAGGAGAGACAGATCGTGGAGGCGCTCAACGCGCTGAAGGATCCGGGGTGGGAGCAGTCGAAACCGGACTTCCTGAAGATGCCCGGCAGCGCCCCTGCCTGAATGACCGTGGGCCGTCCTTTGGGACGGCCCACAGCCATGTTCACTCAGATCACGAACTGTGCGTCATCAAACGACAACTCTCGGTAAAGTCGTCGCGTGCCGTCAATAGTTCACGAGACCGTGATCGATCTCTTCCGAAAGCGGCCCACACTCGCGGCGACCCTGATCCGCGAGCAGGGCGTGGCTCTGGCCACCCACGACGAGGTGCGTCTGGAGTCGGAGAGCCTCGCCGACTGCAAGCCCGCCGAGTATCGAGCCGACGCCGTGATCGTGCACAGGGCCGAGAGCAAACCGGTCCTCGGCGTGATCGTGGAGGTGCAGCTGCGGCCCGACGAGGACAAGCGATGGAGCTGGCCGGTCTACCTGGCCACCCTTCGCGCCCGCCTGCAGTGCGACACCGCGCTGCTGGTGATGTGTCTGAGCAGCAAGACGGCCAGGGAATGCGCCACCCCCATCGACATGGGGCACCCAGGATGGACACTCGCCCCTCTGGTCATGGGTCCTGACCACCTGCCGCGAATCACGGACGTCGCGCAGGCCATCGCGGAGCCTGAGCTCGCCGCGCTGTCCGTGGTCGCGCATGGGCGCGACCCCGGACCTGCGGGACAGGAGGCCATGGACGTCTTCTACAAGGCGGCGCCGCTCATGGCCGACGGACTGGGCAAGACATATGCTGATGTCGTACTGGCACTGCTACCCAAGGTAGCCGCGCGGAAATTCGTGGAGGGACTCATGGCGCTCGGAACCCACGAGTACAAGAGCGACTACGTCCGCCAATGGGTCGCCCAGGGCAAGGCGGAGGGCAAGGCGGAGGACATTATCCTCGCTTTCCGCACCCGAGGCATCGACGTCTCACCCGAGGCGGAGAGGCGCATCCTCGACTGCTCCGACGCCGACCAGCTGAGTGCGTGGTTCCCGAAGTCGATCACAGCTGACAGCGTTGAAGAGTTGTTCGACAGCGAGTGATGTCGTTCCGCACCCTCGGCTACTCGAGGCCGGTTCGTCCTCACGACTTCAGGTCGGAGACGAGCGGCAGGTGATGGCGCGCACCGCCGGGGCCGAGACGATCTGGGTGTGGTCGACGCCCGGCACCCTGATGTTCATGAAGCCGCCCTCGATCGCGAACAGCACGTCGCTGAGATCGCCCTCGAGGCTGTAGCCGTCCACCAGCTCGACGGAGCCTGTCCTCCACTCGCGGTTCACGCGCTCACCTCCGGGAAGTCGAGCTCGGGCTCGGCCACGTGGTTGAAGTAGTTGGACAGCGTGTTGAGCCCGACGTGCGCGACGATCTCGGCGATCGCCGCGTCCGTCACCCCTGCCGCTCTGGCGGCGGTCAGTTCCGTGGAGTCGATGCGGCCCGCCGTACGGACGACGGCCTGAGTGAGCGCCAGGACGGCGCCGGCGTGAGGGTCGGCGTCATGGGCGGC
Organism: Nonomuraea recticatena; assembly: GCF_039533245.1. NCBI lineage: Bacteria > Bacillati > Actinomycetota > Actinomycetes > Streptosporangiales > Streptosporangiaceae > Nonomuraea > Nonomuraea recticatena. The sequence continues at coordinate 303,755 of NZ_BAAATE010000008.1, forward strand.
GCGGGTGGAGAGGAGTTCCTCGTCCGTCAGCCCCATGCGGCTGCCGCGCAGGGTGTGGGCGCTCACGCAGTACGTGCAGCCGTTCTCCTGCGCCACCAGCAGCGCGATCTGCTCCCTGAGCCTGGCGCTCAACACCCCCTTGGACAGCTGGTCGCGCATGGCCAGGTAGCCCGACAGGGCGGCGGAGCTGTTGGCGAGGGTGGCATACAGGTTCGGCACCCGTCCGAGCTGGCGGCGGGTCTCCTCCAGCAGGCCGTCAGGATCCTCGGCGAGTTGCGGCAGGCGTGGCATGTCATCTCCAAACGGTACTGATCGGTTCCGTTAGGACGGTACCGATCGGTTCCATTTGTGGCAAGACCCGCATAACCTGGCACCATGCCCACGAACGCCCGCGAGCGCCTGCTGACCACCGCCGACGACCTCTTCTACGCCGAAGGCATCCGCGCCGTCGGCGTCGAACGCATCCTGAGTGTCTCCGGCGTCGGCCGCGCCTCCTTCTACCGCCACTTCCCCAGCAAGGACGACCTGGTCGTCGCGGTACTGCGGCGACGCGACGAGGCGTGGCGCGCATGGCTGACCGAGAGGGTGGACGCGCTCGGCGGGCAGCCCCTCAACGTCTTCGACGCCCTGGCCGAGCGTTTCGCCCGCGCCGACTTCCGCGGCTGCGCCTTCATCAACACCATGGTCGAGACCGCCGACCCGGCCAGCGCCGCCCACCGAGCCGCCGCCGAGCACAAGGAACGCGTCACGGACTACGTCGCCGACCTGCTGGACGACCGCGCCGAACTGGCCGGCTCCTTCGTGCTGTTGATGGACGGGGCCATCGTCACCGCCGTACGGGAGCGCTCGACGGCGCCCGCACACCACGCCCGAGCCGTCGCCGAAGCTCTCCTGAGCACCTTCCAGGACGCGAAATCAGGGCTTTCCTGAACGTTTCCTGGCAAGATCGAGAGATATTAGACGGTGTGAGACCGATTTCGGTGCCATCAAGTTCCTGTGATCTGCGTCACACGCAGCACATCACAGAGAGTGCTGCCTCACTCACTGCACTTTTGTCCCATTCGCCACAACCCCTTGGGGCCCTGCGGAAACGTGGCTTACCGGATACCGGGCGCGATCATGTCTGACAGATAACGGAAAGGTCACGCAGGTTGGGGCTCCCGACGAAGGGCCCACAACGGCTTTCACCTGCGAAGATCACCGGGTTATGGTCCTTGCTATCCCTTTACTGACGCATGGGACGCATGTTGCGTCTCACGACAGAGCAAGGAGCAGTTCCCTTGAAGCGCATCCTCATTCCCGCCAGCGGCGCCGTCCTGGCCACCGGTCTGCTGGCTGCCGGTCTCGCCGGTACCGCCCAGGCGACCAGTGACGTCGCGAGCGACCCGATGGCGAAGAACGCCGCGGTCGCCCAGTCCATCGCCCAGTACTGGGCCGAGTCGAACGGTGCCGCTCTCAGGGCCGCCACCGAGTCGAACATCTGGGACAGCAAGGACGTCGCCAAGCTCAAGAGCACGGGCGGCTACAGCGCCGACACCAAGCCGGGCGTCGTCGCCCCGATCGGCGAAGAGAAGAAGACCGCGACCAAGTCGCAGAACGTCAACATGCCGAAGACCATCGGCAAGGTCTTCTTCATCAACTCCAAGGGCGAGCGCAAGTGGTGCTCGGCCACCTCGATCCAGTCGCGCTACCGCAACCTGGTCTCGACGGCCGGTCACTGCGTGTACGACACGGCCGGCAACGCTGACACGATGTCGAAGTGGGTCTTCGTCCCGGGTTACTACCAGGGCAAGGCGCCGTTCGGCATCTACGTCGGCAAGCAGGCCTTCACGCACTACGACTTCGACGTCTACGAGGACTTCGACCGCGACTACGCGTTCGTGACGGTCTACAACGGCATCAAGATCGACGCCTCGAAGGCCAGCCAGGTCACCAAGAGCGAGTTCGAGAAGCACGTCGGCCCCAAGTGGGTCGACGAGAAGACCATCACCCGCGACGAGTGGGCCGCCGGCGTCGAGAAGTACGGCGTCAACGGCCCGTTCCAGTCGAAGGCCGTCGACCCTAAGGTCGAGGCCGTCGCCAAGCCGGCTGACGCCGCCAAGCACATCGAGGACTACATCCTCGGCAAGGGCCCGACCGCCGGCGTCCAGCTGACGGGTGTCGAGGTCGTCAAGTCGGTCTACACCAACGCCGGCAAGGGTCTCGACAACGGCAACCAGTTCGAGCGTCTCAGCACGAAGCTGCCGATCAGCGCCGAGGAGTACGCGGAGCTGAACAAGGCCAAGGCTGACGGCAAGTTCCTGGGCGAGCTGACCGTTGACCTCGACAACAACAAGCAGCCCAAGGCTTGGTACAAGCAGCAGTTCTTCATCAAGAAGTGGATCAAGACCAGCGAGCAGTTCCGCTACTGGGTCGAGACCTACTACGTGCAGGACGTGAAGGCGGCTGACGCCGGTCGTCTCGGCGACGCCGTCGGCGGTCAGGGCTTCGCCTACAACCAGCCCACCGGCAAGTACGTCCGCGTGTTCGGTTACCCGGCCGCAGCGCACCCCGACGGTCACAAGAACTTCACCGGCATCACCCCCAAGTGGTGCTACGGCAAGACCACGGCCAAGACCGTCGGTTCTGCCGCCAAGAAGATCGAGGAGCACATCGCGCTGAAGTGCTCCATGACCGAGGGCGCCGACGGTGGCCCCTGGCTGCTCAAGTACAGCAACTCCAAGCGTCTCGGCTACGTGAACGGTGTCACCAGCACCTTCAACGACCAGGACGGCAACGACCGCGTCGACTACATCTCCAGCCCCTACTTCGATGGTGAGACCAACACCGTCTACAAGGCCGCTGCGAACGTGTGGTCCGGCAAGATCGTCGGCTAAGGCCGAGCTGCACGACCCGCGCTGAGAGGTGACTCTCCGCTCGGTTGCAACACCAGAGGGGGCCCGACATCGTCGGGCCCCCTCTGCGTTTCGAGCGGTCTGATCGAAATTTGCTGGCCCCTTCGACGCACCGGAGCCCGAAACGGTGCCATCTGGACAATGTGATCTGTGTCACATCAGCAACTCACGCCGCGTGACGCCAGCACTCCAACCTCATTCGCCACACTAACAACATCTTTATGGTGATCTGCGGAAACATCACCAAGGAACCCACCGGCACCGTACCTGCGCTTCAGCCACTCAAACATCACAGAACGATCACGCCCGACTTGGGCGGCCTTTTCCCTCCAAAGCGGCTTCCTGTTTCCAAGATCGGCACTGTATGTTCCTGGCTATCCCTTTACTGACGACTGGGGCGCAAGAGGCGCCCCACGACAGCGCAAGGAGTTACCTTGAAGCGCATCCTCCTCCCCGCTGGTGGTGCCGTTCTGGCCACCGGTCTGCTGGCTGCCGGCCTCGCTGGCACCGCCTCGGCCACCCCGGCTCCGACTGACGAGTACCTCGCCAAGAGCGCTCAGCAGGTCGCGGACATCATCGACTTCTGGACGAAGTCCGACAACGCCGCCCTGAAGTCGGCCACGGCCTACCACTGGGACTACAAGGAAGTTAAGAAGCTCGTCCAGAAGGGCGGGTACGTCGCCGACACCAAGCCGGGCGTCGTCGCCCCGATTGGCGAGGAGAAGAAGGTCGCGGCCAAGGTTCACAACGTGAACGTGCCGAAGACCATCGGCAAGGTCTTCTTCGAGACCCGCGACGGCAAGCTGCAGTGGTGCACCGGTTCGTCGATCCAGAGCAACTACAAGAACCTGGTCGCCACCGCCGGTCACTGCGTCTACGACCTGGCTGCCAACAACGAGGTTGTTTCTCGTTGGGTCTTCGTCCCGGCTTACTACCAGGGCAAGGCTCCTTACGGCATCTACGTCGGCAAGCAGGCCTTCACGCACTACGACTTCTCGATCTACGAGGACTTCGACCGCGACTACGCGTTCGTGACCGTCTACAACGGCATTGGCGGCGGCGCCGGCAAGGCCGCTCAGGTCACCAAGAGCGAGTTCGACAAGCACGTCGGTCCGAAGTGGGTTGACGAGAAGGACATCACGGCTGCGGAGTACACCGCGGGTCGCGACAAGTACGGCGAGAACGGCCCGTTCAAGTCGAAGGCTGTCGACCCCAAGGTCGAGACCGTCGCCAAGCCGGCCGACGTCAACTCCGGTGCCGACGCCCAGAAGTACATGGACGCGGACGGCCACAACGGCGTCAAGCTGACCGGCGTCGAGGTCACCAAGGGTCAGTACACCGCTGCCCCCGACGGCCTGGACAACAACGCCAAGTTCCTTGGCATGAGCGATGCGCAGCCGGTCGCGATCAGCAAGGAAGAGTACGACAAGCTGTCGGCCGACAAGGCTGACGGCAAGTACCTGGGCGATCTGACGGTCTCGAAGGACGCCAACGGCAACGTCACTGCCTGGTTCAAGCAGCAGTTCTACATCAAGAAGTGGGTCAAGAGCACCGCTCAGACCCGCTACTGGGTGGAGACCTACTACGTCGTGGACGTCAAGTTCGTCGACAACGGCCGCCTCGGCGACGTCGTCGGTGGCCAGGGCTTCGCGTACAACCAGCCCACCGGCAAGTACGTCCGTACCTTCGGCTACCCCTACGCCGAGCACCCCGACGGCTCCAAGCCGTACACCGGTGTCACGGTGAAGAACTGCTACGGCAAGACCAGCGCCAAGCTGGTCGGCTCGGCCGCCAAGAAGATCGAGGAGCACGTGGCGCTGAAGTGCGCCATGACCCCCGGTGCTGACGGTGGCCCGTGGCTGCTGAAGTACAGCAACGCCAAGCGTCTCGGCTACGTGAACGGTGTCACCAGCACCTTCAACGACCAGGACAGCAACGACCGCGTTGACTACATCTCCAGCCCGTACTTCGACGGTGAGACCAACACCGTTTACAAGGCGGCTGCGAACACGGCTTCGGGCCCGATGTTCCCGTTCCCCAAGCCGTAACACGTCAACGTTGAGCTGGGGGTCCAAACCCCAACTCATCTGCTTCATCCGAAGGGCTCGGCATCTGCCGGGCCCTTCGGCCTTTTCCGGGGACACAGCGCGATGCCTGGAGCAAACCCTCAGGAAAGATCCCTTACGGGAGAGACACGAGGGTCGGTAGGGTCTTAACACCCCTTTTGCTGATTTGTGGAGCCCCCCGTTGAAGCGCCTGCTCATCCCCCTTGCCGCAGCCGGTCTGACCGCCGCCGCGCTGGCCGCACCCGCCGCCGCCGCTCCCAGCTGGGTCACCGACCCGCTGGCCCCCAAGCCCGCTGACGCCTACAGCACCGCCAAGTTCTGGCTGAACGCCAACGGCGCCGCGCTCAGGAAGGCCACGCAGTACCACTGGGACTCCAAGGACGTAACCAAGCTGGTCAAGGTCAGCGCCGACCAGCCCGATGACGGCAAGCCCGGCATCGTCGCCCCCATCGGAGCTGCCAAGACCGGCGGCAAGGTGAAGAACGTCAACCTGCCCAGAACCCTCGGCAAGGTCTTCTTCGTCGACCGCAAGGGCGAGTACCGCTGGTGCTCGGCCACCTCGATCCAGTCGAGGCACCGCAACCTCGTGGCCACCGCCGGGCACTGCGTCTACGAGCACGGGCGTGACGTCTTCGCCAAGTGGGTCTTCGTCCCCGGCTACTACCAGGGCAAGGCGCCCTTCGGCGTCTTCTCCGGCGCGTACGCCTTCACCGCCTACGATCTCGACACCTACGACGACTACGACGGGGACTTCGCCTTCGTCGCGGTCCACAACGGGTTCTCCCTCACCGGCAGCCGCGAGGTCCCCAAGGGAGAGTTCACCGACTGGGCCGGCGACAAGTGGGTCGAGCACGAGGAGATCAAGGAAGACGAGTACAAGACCGGCTTCGAGAAGTACGGCGCCGCGGGGCCGTACTGGTCGAAGGACTTCGACGTCACCCCCGAGAAGGTCGGCCACGACTACAAGGGCGAGAAGACCCTCACCAAGGTCGAGGTGACCGAGAAGGAGTACGGCGACGCCGCCCCCAGCACCACGGCCAACGTCAACGGCGAGCAGTACGAGAAGGTCGGCCCGACGCCCATCAGCAAGGAGAAGTACCAGGAGCTGACCAAGCTCAAGGCCGACGGCAAGTTCCCCGGCAAGCTCCACGCCGAGGTCAGCAACGGCGCCGAGATCGCCTGGTACGAGAGCCACTACTACATCAAGCAGTGGGTGAAGTCGGGCAAGACCGTCCGGTACTTCCGCGACCACTACATCATCGGCATGGCCAAAGACGCGGGGAAGCTCGGTGACGCCGTGGGTGGGCAGGGCATCGCGTGGAACCAGCCGACCGGGCAGCCCGTCTTCGTCTTCGGCTACCCCGCCGACCCGCACCCCGACGGCGACAAGCCGTACACCGGGGTCACCCCCAAGTACTGCTACGGCAAGACGGGCACGAAGACCTACCAGGTCAACTCGTTCAGGGTGGAGACCCACCAGGCCCTGAAGTGCTCGCTGACCGGCGGCTCGGACGGCGGGCCCTGGCTGCTGAAGTACAACAACAGCAAGCGCCTCGGCTACGTCAACGGCGTGACCAGCCTCTTCCACGACCAGGACGGCAACGACCGCGTGGACATGATCAGCTCGGCGTACTTCGACGGTGAGACCGCCGACGTCTACAACAAGGCGCAGTACGCGGAGACCAAGGCCGTCGTCGGCCCCAAGGGCGAGATTCTGCAGTAGAAACGCGCGACTCCGGCCCGGCTCGTCACGAGCCGGGCCGCTGTCATCTCGATCCGGGTGCGGCCTGGGGGAGAAGCGCCTACAGCCACCCGGTCGCATGCGTCGTGGGACCCGCATGCGCTTCGGGGACCAACGGCTTCACAGACCGATCTCTGCCACGCCTTCGATCGCGTTCAGACCGGCATCAGGTCCTTGGCGCGTTCGTTCAGCTCCATCACCGAGGGCTCCGAGCGGTAGGGCTCCAGCCTGCGGCGTAGGTCCGAGGCGTACGAGCGGGTGCGGACCGACTGCAGCTCGCCCGCCAACGCCAGCGCCTCCGTGGCCGTACTGCAGGCCTCCTCCAGCTCCCCACACTGCAGCAGCCCGGCCGCCAGCAGCGAGAGGTTGAACATCCGCCCGCGCACGTAGCGCCCGTCCATCTCCAGCGATCTGCGGGCCTGCCGGACGGTTCGCTCGCCCTCGCCCAGGTCTCTGAAGCAGTGGGCGAACTTCGCCGACAAGTACGCCTCGTCGAAGTAGGACAGCCAGCTCGGCTCGTTGCCCTCGCTCCTGCGCTCGAAGGCGCGTTCGGCGGCGTTGAGCGAGCTCGCGCAGGAGGTCGTGTCGCCGAGCCCCGCGTGGGCGTGGGCCTCCAGGACGTGGCAGGAGGCCATGAGGGTGTCGATGCCCGACCTGCGGGCCGACTGCTGGGCCGCGCGCGCCAGATCGAGGGCGTGGGCCGGCTGGCCCATGTAGAGGGCCTGGTGGCTCATCCCAGCCAGGATCTCGCCGCCCAGGCCGTCGTCGCCGCCGCCGCGGGCCAGGCGCAGCGCCTGGATGAGGTAGCGCTGGGCCAGACCGTGCTGCTCGAGGTCGTAGGCCATCCAGCCGGCCAGCCTGGTGAGCTCGGCGGCGGCTGAGGCCAGGCGCCTGCCGGTGGCATCGCTGTACGAGCCGTCTCTGAGCAGCGGTGTGACCGCGGTGTCGAGGTACTTGACGACGGCGGAGCGCACGCGGCCGCCGCCGAACCTGTTGTCGAGCTCCCCGAAGGAGCGGGTGACCTCGTGGATGGCGGCGATGTCGGACAAGCCGACCCTGCGCCCGCCCTTCCCTGTCGGCTCACTCTCCTGGGGGAACGTCAGCCAGCGGATGGCCCCTACCGACCCTGCCCCTATCGCGAAGGTGGAGTCGAGCAGAAACCTGCGTCGTTCCACGTCCGCCCGCCACAGTGCAGTCACTGTCGCGACTCCCTCCCGCCACGTGTGAGTGAACTCCTGCCCGAGGTGGAGGGGAGTAGTGATGGCCGGCATGCCGAGATCCTCCGGCGAAACCCTGCGGCCGAGACGGAGCGCGAAGATCTCCGTGAGTAGGCAGGGAACCGGGTCCCTGGGCCGCTGACCACCGATCCAGCGCAGCACGGAACTGTGGTCGTACTTCAGGCCCGGAGTGCCGCGGGCGGCACCCAGATCATTCAGCCTGCGGGCCAGCCCCTTGTGGGAGAAGCCCGCCTCGGCGATGAGGGCCTGAAGCGGCCGGTTGACCTCACGTTCCATGGGCTCCCCCTCAGCGGAGAGTCGCACGTCATTACAGAGCGTTCCAGTTCTAGCACGCAAGGTAACCCGTGCGGTGCCGTTCCACAAAGGAAGGGCAAACTCCGCCGCTGAGAGATCGCCACACGGGTGGTGGCTAGAGCCTGGCGACGCCGTCCATCCGCGCCTGCTCCGACACCGCGGCGATGACGGCGGGAGCGACACGGGGATCGAACGGGCTGGGGATGACGTAGTCCTCGCTCAGCGCCTCACCGACCACGTCGGCCAGCGCCGAGGCCGCGGCCACCTTCATGTTCTCGGTGATGGTCGTGGCGCGGACGTCGAGCGCCCCTCTGAAGACGCCGGGGAAGGCGAGCACGTTGTTGATCTGGTTGGGGAAGTCGGAGCGTCCCGTGGCCACGACCCGCGCGTAACGGGCGGCCACGGCCGGGTGCACCTCGGGGTCGGGGTTGGACAGCGCGAACACGATCGAGTCGGGCGCCATCGAGGCGATCGCCTCCTCGGGCACCGTCGAGCCCGACAACCCGACGAACACATCGGCGCCCTCGAGCGCGGCGGCGGTCGAGCCGGTGAAGCCCGCCCTGTTGGTGTCGGCCGCCAGGGCCTCCTTGTAGAGGTTGAGCCCTGAGCGCCCCGAATAGATCATGCCCTTGGAGTCGGACACCGCGATGTCGCCGATGCCCGCGTTCAGCAGCATGCGGGTGACGGCGACGCCCGAGGCGCCCGCCCCCGCGACGACCGCCCGCAGCGCGGACAGCGGCCGTCCCGTGAGCCTCGCGGCGTTCTTGAGCGCGGCGAGGACGACGATCGCCGTGCCGTGCTGGTCGTCGTGGAAGACGGGGATGTCGAGGAGGGCGCGCAGCCTGTCCTCGACCTCGAAGCAGCGCGGCGCGCTGATGTCCTCGAGGTTGATGCCGCCGAAGGACGGCGCGAGCCTGGCGACCGTCTCGACGATCGCGTCGACGTCGGTGCAGTCGATGCAGAGGGGCACCGCGTCGACGCCGGCGAACTCCTTGAACAGCAGCGCCTTGCCCTCCATCACGGGCATGGCCGCCGCGGGGCCGATGTCGCCGAGGCCGAGGACGGCGGTGCCGTCGGAGACGACGGCCACCACGTTGGAGACCCAGGTGTAGTCCCTGGCCAGCTCGGGGGATTCGGCGATGGCCGAGCAGACCTTGGCGACCCCCGGTGTGTAGGCGAGGGAGAGGTCGTCGGCGTTGCGGACGGGGATGGTGGAGCGGACTTCGAGCTTGCCACCGCGGTGGAGGGCGAAGGCCGGATCCAGATCGAGGGATTCGAGAGATGCAGAAGCGGGCGTGACAGCCACAGCGACCCCAGTAGTTCATCGGAAACGGACACGAACCAGACGCGGCACGAGAGGTGTCGTACGCAGGGCGTCTTCGTGAGGGGGTACGGGGGTCACCCGTTTTTTGATTCTGCCACATACTGAGACGCGGCCATGTGTAAGGAGTGTTAACAGGTTGGATCTGACCTCATACGCGGAGTTGGCCGTCCTGCTGGTCAACGGCGAGCTGCCGGACGAGGGCGACCTGCGCGCCGAGCTGACGACCGTCTTCGCGCACGCCGCGGCCGGCAGGGAGCGGGAGGCCGTCGAGCTGCTCAACGACCTGCTCGCGCGCCATCCGGTCAGTCCGCAGATCTCGGGGCACGACGGGCAGCGCTGGCACCTGCACCTGGCGGAGGGCGGCGTGGTGATGGGCCTGGCCGCGGTGGTGACCGAGCTCGGCGTGGACAGGCTGGGCGTCTGCCAGGCCGCGCGATGCTCGCGGGTGTTCGTCGACACCTCGTCCAACCGCTCGCGCCGCTACTGCTCCGAGCGCTGCGCCAGCAGGGCGAACGTGGCCGCCTACCGGGCCCGGCGCAGGAGCGGCCAGTAGCGCAGCACGACCGTGCCGACGATGTCGGCGACGGGCCCGAAGTCCCAGCTGTCCCTGCGTCCTGCGGCGCGCTGGTTGTCGCTCTCCAGCCACCAGCCCTCGGCGCCGTGCCACCGGGCCCTCTTGACGATCAGCTGGGCCGGGTCGCCGGGCAGCCTGGCCACGACGAGGTCGCCCGGCTGAACCCTTGCGCCACGCCGTACCAGGAGCCAGTCCCCCGGCAGGAGTGCGGGACGCATGGAGTCGCCTTCGACACGTACCCTCATGGGCTTGATCTCCCCACGCGATTGACGTCCTCCCCGGCTTAAGCGCCGAGGACTACCCCACGTCGCCGTGAGGTTCTTACTGCTTCCGCTACGCCGCTGAAGCGTCGTAGGTTTCGGGCGGTGCCGGGCTCGGAGTTGCCTCACCCGGGCTTACCCGCCCTCCACAGTCGTTTATGCCGTGTCCAGCCAGCCCGGCGGCCACGCTCGTACGGGTCATGCGCTGCCCTTCGAGCAGGATGGTGATCGCCGCGGCGACGTCGCGATCATGGTGCTCGCCGCAGGACGGACAGTCCCACTCCCGCACGTGAAGGGCAAGTTTTCCGATCTTCCAGCCGCAACACGGGCACAACTGGGAAGAGGGATGCCAGCGGCCGATCTGGACGAGGACGCGTCCACGCCTGGTGGACTTGTCCGCGAGCATGGCCAGGAATGTGCCCCAGCCCGCGTCGTGCACCGACTTGGCGTGGCGGCCGCGCGCCATGCCTCGCACCGACAGCGTCTCGACGTGCACCGTTTGGTTATCACGGATGATCGAGGAGCTCGTCTGGTGGAGGAAGTCGCGGCGCGCGTCGGCCACCCTGGCATGCTGGCGGGCCACCTTCACCCTGGCCCTGTCTCGGTTCTTCGACCCCTTCCGCTTGCGAGCGAGCGAGCGCTGCAGGCGGGCGAGCTTCCTCTCCCGCCGCCGCAACCACCGCGGATTGACGATCTTGGTTCCGTCGCTCAGGGTCGCGTAGTGAGTCAGTCCGAGATCGATCCCGCTCTCGGCGTCGATCTCCGGAAGGCTCTGGGAGCCCTCCTCCACCTCGACGACGAATGAGGCGAAGTAGCGCCCCGCGGCATCCAGGGTGACCGTGACCGACGACGGAGCGACAGGTAGCGCACGAGACCAGCGGACCTCCACATTCCCGATCTTCGCCAGGTACAGCGAGCCGTCCGCATGAAGCCGGAAGGCGTTGGTCGTGAATCGGACGGCTTGCCGGTGGTCGTGGCGCGACTTGAACCGGGGCAGACCCATCTTCGGCCCTTTGCGTCTGCCGCTGAGGGAGTCGAAGAAGTGCTGGTAGGCAGCGTTGAGATCACGGACCGCCTGCTGAAGCGCCACGGAGGACACCTCTCGCAACCACACACGCTCAGGGCGCTTCTTGGCGGCGGTGAGCACCAAGCGCTGAATCTCGGCGTCACCGATGAATAGCAGACCGGCTTTGCGCGCGGTCCTGCGAGCGGTCAGGGCGTCGTTCCACACCACCCGGGCACAGCCGAACGTCCTGGCCAGCATCTGACATTGGGCGGCGTCGGGGTAGAGCCGGAAGTTGTAACGCAGCCTCACCCTTGATCACCCCAGGCTCACGATATCGCTCTCACCCTTAACCATGAGGCTGAATGGACCAGGCCTTCGAGCCGACCTGCGGCACGTGACCCGTCCGCCCCGTGCGGCCGGGGACGCTCAAAGCCACTCCGGTAAGGTCGGTAACCGGACCAAGCTGATACAGCATCAAGGAAGGACTTTCTGATGCTCGCACGACTGCTACGACCCAAGCACGTCGCTTCCGCGCACTGCGACCTGCCCTGCGGTGTCTACGACCCCGCCCAGGCGCGGATCGAGGCCGAGTCGGTCAAGGCGATCATGGAGAAGTACGCAGGCAACGAGGACCCGGTCTTCCGCTCCCGCGCCCTCACCATCAAGGAGGAGCGCGCCGAGCTGGTCAAGCACCACCTGTGGGTGCTCTGGACCGACTACTTCAAGCCCCCGCACCTGGAGACCTACCCGCAGCTGCACCAGCTGTTCTGGGAGGCCACCAAGCTCGCGGGCGCTGCCGGCGGCAAGGGCACGGTCGACGTGAACAAGGCCGACGAGCTGCTCGGTAAGATCGACGAGATCTCCAAGATCTTCTGGGAGACGAAGGCGGCCTGAACCGTCAAGGAAGGGCCCCGCGGTCGCGGGGCCTTTTTCGTTGGTTGGCGCGTCTGAATCCGCCAATCGGGTCCCGGTGGCGGTAAGTTGCAGAGAGCGTCCTATACGCGAGGAGGAACGTGACCGAGGACACCGAGGCGCGCGTGATTCGTGATGTGGTGAGCGTCCGACTGCCCGCCGCGAGCGCGTATCTGTCCGTGCTCCGTACGGCTACTGCCGGCCTGGCCGCACGGCTTGACTTCACGCTCGACGAGATCGAGGACCTGCGCATCGCCGTCGACGAGGCCTGCGCCATGCTGCTGAACGAAGCCGTGCCCGGCACCGACCTGACGGCCGAGTTCGAGCTGACAGGGCAGGAGATGCAGGTCAGGGTGGAGGTCGCGACCGTGGGCAGCTCCGCGCCCAAACGCGATGACTTCGCGTGGATGGTGCTGACGGCCTTGGCCGACGACGTGGACGCGGTGACCGACTCCCCCGACCGCATGGCGATCGTCCTGCGTAAGCGCCGAGGCGCGGCGAGGCCGGCGTGACGGAAAGGACTGGAGCCATGGCCGCCAGCGACCACGCCGTGCCCGACAGGGTGCGCGCCCGCATGCTCTTCGCCGAGCTGGCCGAGCTGGGCCCGGAAGAGCCGCGCAGGCAGCGCATCAGGGACGAACTGGTCGAGCTTCATCTTCCCCTGGTGGAATACCTGGCCCGGCGCTTCCGCAACAGGGGCGAGTGGCTCGACGACCTGACCCAGGTCGCCACCATCGGCCTGATCAAGTCGATCGACAGGTTCGACCTGGCGCGCGGGGTGGAGTTCTCCACCTACGCGACGCCGACCATCGTCGGCGAGATCAAGCGGCACTTCCGTGACAAGGGCTGGGCCGTGCGCGTGCCGCGCAGGCTGCAGGAGCTCAAGCTGTCGCTGACCAAGGCGATCAGCGAGCTGTCGCAGCGTGAGGGGCGCGCGCCGACCGTGGCCGAGCTGGCGGCGTTCCTGAAGATGACCGAGGAAGAGGTGCTCGAGGGTCTGGAGTCGGCCAACGCCTACTCCACGGTCTCCCTCGACGCCCCCGACTCGGGCGACGACGACGCGCCCGCCGTGTCCGACTCGCTGGGCATCGTCGACGAGTCGCTCGAGGGGGTGGAGTACCGCGAGTCGCTCAAGCCGCTGCTCGAACGGCTGCCTCCGCGCGAGAAGCGCATCCTGCTGCTGCGCTTCTTCGGCAACATGACGCAGTCGCAGATCGCCACCGAGCTCGGCATCTCGCAGATGCACGTCTCACGCCTGCTGGCCCGCACGCTCGCGCAGCTGCGCGAGGGGCTGACGGCCGAGGACTAGTCGCCGTACAACGCCTTGGTGGTCGGCGGCGCCAGCAGCGTGCCGAGGCCCGCGATCGCGGCCGCCAGCAGTGGCACGCCGATCGCGGGCCAGCCCGACTGCATCACCGTGATCGACACGGGGATCAGGAAGATCTGGGTCAGCACGCCGGGCGCCCTGCCCCACCGTTCGGCCCTGAGCAGGCCGCCCACGGCGACCCAGATCAACCCCGCCCCGACGAGCAGCCCGAACGCGGCCTCGGCGAGCGCGGCGGTGGTCTCCGTGGCCTCACCGGCCAGCGTGCCGACCAGGGCGTAGACCCCGAGCCCGAGCGCCACCAGTCCCTCTGCCGCCACGATCGCGGCGGCGGCCACCAAGCTCCAAGGGCGCATGCTTCTTCATTCCTCTTGTACGGCATAAGCGGGCTCAAGGCCACCGTCGTTCACCGGTGACCGACCGTCCTCCACGCTACTCCAGCAGGACTCCGGCCGGTCGCCGTCACGTCAGGGCGCCCCCATCATCCCGGCCCCTGCCCTCGCCCTCTCCACCGGGCGGCCAAGACGGACCAAGACCCAAAAATGCGACACGCACCCCTCTAAGCCGCTATACGGACAAGACGGACATGGATCATTGGCTACGCTGGCCGTATGCGCGCGATGCTCCTGGTCAACCCCAAGGCGACGACGACGAATCGCCGCACGCGTGACGTGCTCATCCGCGCGCTGGGTGCCGCCGTCGACCTGACCGTCGAGGAGACGCGCTACAGGGGGCACGCCGCGGCGCTGGCCCGCACCGCCCATGCCAAGGGCTACGACACCGTCGCGGTGCTCGGCGGCGACGGCACCGTGAACGAGACCGTCAACGGCCTGCTCAACGCCGGCGGCAGGGCCGAACGCCCGGCGCTCATCGTGATCCCCGGCGGCAGCGCGAACGTCTTCGCCCGCGCCCTGGGTCTGCCCAACGACCCCATCGAGGCCACGGGCGCGACCCTGGAGGCCCTGCGCGAGGATCGCCGCAGGTCCGTCGGCCTGGGCCAGGCCCTCTGGGAGGGTGAGAGCCGCTACTTCACCTTCTGCGCGGGCATGGGCTACGACGCCGAGGTCATCCGCGCGGTGGAGGGCCTGCGCGGCGCGGGCCGCAAGGCGACCCCCGCACGCTACGTGAACACCGCTGTGCGCCACTATCTGGCCACCGACAAACGCCACGCCGCAATGACCGTGAAGGGGCCAGGCATCCCCGCGGCGGAGGGCGTCTTCATGGCGATCATCTCCAACACCTCGCCGTGGACCTACGTGGGCTCGCGCCCGGTCGAGCCGACCCCGTGGGCGAGCTTCGAGACCGGGCTCGACCTGCTCGGGCTCCAGCGCATGGGGCTGCCCTCGATGACCTCGATCATCCGGCAGATTCTCACGGAGCGTGACACCCTTCCACGGGGCAGGCACCTCGTACAGCTCCACGACGAGGCCGAGTTCACCCTCTCGGCAGAGCGCCCCGTCGCCTTTCAGCTCGACGGTGACTACCTGGGCGAACGTGAGTCCGTAACGTTCCGGTCTGTCCCGGACGCGTTACAAGTCCTGGTCTAGACGGTTACATTCGGTCATTGTGTGATGCATCCGACATCCATATCCACCAAAACTTAGCGCCAAACCTCTTGCGTGTACTCAGCGTGGCTGGAAGTCTCATCATTGACGTCGGAACGTAGGACCTTTAACTACCCCGAGGCCCTACCGGCGGGGCGCGGGCACTCCCCCCGGATCCAAACAGGATCACGGGTACATGCTCGCGCTAGTTAGTGAAACTCTTCACAAAGTAGACCCGCACGGAGCCGGGCACAGCGGCTCCATCTACGAAGGAGTGGACGCATGGACTGGCGCCACCGAGCTGCCTGCCGTGACGTGGACCCTGAGCTGTTCTTCCCGATCGGCAACACGGGCCCCGCGCTCATGCAGATCGAAGAGGCCAAGCAGGTCTGCCGTTCCTGTTCGGCCGTCGACTCGTGCCTGAAGTGGGCCCTGGAGTCCGGCCAGGACGCCGGCGTCTGGGGCGGTCTCAGCGAGGACGAGCGCCGCGCCCTCAAGCGCCGCAACGCTCGTGCCCGCGCCCGCGCCACCGCCTGACCGCACCACCCGACGACGCCTGGCGAGGGAGCCGTTCCCGCCAGGCAGGTGACCCCGCGGGGTCACCGCACCGCCGCGGTCACGAGGTGGGCAGCGGGATCGACAGCGTGACCTCGGTCCCGCCCCCGTGACGCGGCTCGATGGCCAGCTTGCCCGACAGCTCTCCCTCCACGAGTGTGCGCACGATCTGCAGGCCGAGACTGGTGGTGCTGTCGAGATCGAAGTCGGCGGGCAGTCCGCGCCCGTCGTCCCACACCACGACGCTCAACCTGTCGCCTCTGGCCTCGACGACGACCTGCAGCCGCCGGGGCCTGCCGTGTTGCAGCGCGTTCTGCAGCAGCTCGGTCAGCGCCATCGCCAGCGGGGTCGCGACGATCGAGGGAAGCACCCCGAACGTGCCGACCCTTCGCGGCGTCACCGCCGCCTCGGGGGCCGACACCTCCCCCGCCATCGCGATGACCCTGTCGGCGATCTCGTCGAAGTCGGCGAACTCCTCCGGCGCCATCGACAGCGTCTCGTGCACGATGGCGATCGAGCCGACCCGCCGTACGGCCTCTTCGAGCGCCTCGCGTCCCTCGGGGACCTGCAGGCGGCGCGCCTGCAGGCGCAGCAGGGCCGCGACGGTCTGCAGGTTGTTCTTGACGCGGTGGTGGATCTCGCGGATCGTGGCGTCCTTGGTCATCAGCTCGCGCTCGCGCCTGCGCAGCTCGGTGACGTCGCGGATGAGTACCAGCGCGCCGATGCGCCCGCCGCCGACGATCAGCGGGATCGCCCTGAGCTGCACGATCGTGCCGCCCGACTCGACCTCGGTCTCCTTGGCCGCCCGCCCGCTCGCCACGATCATGAGGTCTTCGTTGATCGGCTCGTCCGAGTAGCAGAGAGCGGCGGTCAGCCTGCCGAGCTCGGCGCCCACCAGGTCGGCGTGCAGGCCGAGTCGCCGGTAGGCCGACAGCGCGTTCGGCGAGGCGTAGGTCACCCTGCCGGCGCGGTCGAGTCTGAGCAGGCCGTCGCCGACCCGGGGCGAGCGGACCAGGATCGGCTCCTCGCCCGAGAAGGGGAAGCGCCCCTCCGCCACCATCTGGGCCAGGTCGGAGGCGCTCTGCAGGTAGGTGAGCTCCAGGCGGGAGGGTGTGCGGGCCGACGACAGGTTGGTCGAACGCTGGATGACGCCCAGGAAGCGGCCTTCGCCGTTGGGCAGCGCCCGCCGTACCGGGATGGTCTCCTCGCGGACCGGCACCCCTGTCGACCAGTCGGGGTCGCCCTCGCGGCAGATGCGCCGCTCGTTCCACGCGGTGTCGATGAGGTGCCGCTCCCCCTTGGCCGCGACGGTGCCGACGATGTCGTCGTGATAGACGGTCGGGCCGGTGGTGGGACGCATCTGCGCGATCGCGATCCAGCCCTGGTCCCCGCCCGCGCCCGGTTCGTCGAGAACCTTCGGGCCCCTGCGCTCCAGCAGCGGCGCCCAGAGGATGAGGTCGGCGAACGACAGGTCGGCCAGCAGCTGCCAGTCGGAGACGAGCGAGTGCAGCCAGTCGAGGTCCGCCGCGTCGAGCGCGGTGTGGCGGACGACCAGGTCGCTGAGAGTCGGCACGAGTGCATCATGCGTGCTTTCCGCCCTAACAACCAACTCGCAGGCCGCGCGAAGGTACGACAGGGCGGGTTTTGGGGCATCTCACATTGTGAGAACCGTCACACCGCACGGCGGTCCCCGCGCCCAGGAGGTGGTCGCCACGGCCCTCACAGCGGCCTCGGTTGCCGTCGCACGTGCGGCGATGGATATCCTTCACAATCAGCCCGAGCTGCCCGGATACGCGCGCGATGGGACGAGCACGCCCTGCGGGCTCGACCGGCACGCCCGCATACCCGCGCACCGCACTTGCCTGCGGTTGACCGCTCGGGCCAATCTGAGTTCCGATGATCTCGCGGTGATCAGACACGCCCTCACCGCCGTGCTGGAGTGAAGGTGAGAGCGTGACAGAAGAACCCCCTCGCGTACCCAAGTACTACGACGTCAAACGGAGCCTGCTGGAGCTCACCAAGAGCCTGACGCCCGGCAGTTCGCTGCCGCCCGAGCGCGCGCTGGCCGTGCGCTTCGAGACGTCGCGTACCACCGTCCGCCAGGCGCTGACGGAGCTGGTGGTCGAGGGCAGGCTGGTACGCATCCAGGGGAAGGGCACCTTCGTCGCCCAGCCGAAGGTCGCCCAGGTGCTGCAGCTCACCTCCTACATCGGCGACCTGCGCACCGCGGGCCTGGAGCCGGACACCAAGATCCTCGACATCAGCTACATCACGGCCGACGAGGCGCTGGCGCGACGGCTGGCGATCAACCCGGGCGGCAGGGTGCTGCGCATCCACCGGCTCAGGCTGGCCAACGGCGAGCCCGTCTCGATCGACACCACGCATCTGTCGGCCAGGCGCTTCCCCAGGCTGCGGCGCGAGCTCGAGGTGCACTCCTCCCTCTACGAGACGCTGCACAACGCCTACAGCGTGCGGCTGACGGACGCCGAGGAGGTCATCGAGACCGTGCTGGCGACGCCGTACGACGCCCAGATGCTCGGCGTCGACGTCGGCCTGCCCATGCTCCTGCTCACCCGGCACGCCTTCGACGCCGACGGCAACCCGGTCGAGTGGGCGCAGTCCCTCTACAGGGGCGACAGGTACAAGTTCGTCACCAGGCTGCGCCGCCCCTAGCGGATCAGGTGTTCTGGCACTGGGCCTCGGGCAGCCAGCACACCTTCCTGGACATCTCCCTGGCGTCCTTGAGCAGTGTCTTGAACTCGCCCATCGGCAGCGAAGGGGTCGGCCACGCGGTCTCGGTGTAGACCATGATCGCCGCACCCCTGCGCACCGCCACCTGCCGCAGGCCGCCCTCCCAGTAGCGGGCCCCCGCCCGCACGGCCTCGTCGCCCAGCGCGAGCGGCTTGCTGTAGTAGCTGATGCGCTCGATGCCGTCGCCGCGCGAGGCGCAGCGCTTCAGCTCGGCCCGCATGGCGTCCATCGCCGCGCGAGCGCCCGACTCGTCCTGGTAGATGGCGACCTGCTCGCCGCCGATCTCGATCTCCTGCTGCCGGTAGACGGTCCTGGCCGCCACGCGGCCCTTCTCGACGCCCCCGCGCTTGGACCAGTAGCTGTCGTGGCAGGCGTCGAGCATGAGCGGAGTCGAGGCCCTGTCCGACACCTCCCAGATGTCCCAGCCGCTCGATCGGCCCTCCCACAGCAGGAAGCCCTTCGGCAGGCTGGTCGTGGCGCCGCCGAGCAGCGTGGCCGCGGCGGTCATCAGCGCCGCCCCCGTTGTCATCATCCCCATGCCTAGTAGACGCGACGATCCTTCAGGAAGTTGGCGGCGTACCGTCACCGTCACTAGATCGCTAGGTTGTCCGCATGAGCGACATCGACACCAGCGTGCCGCATTCCGCCAGGATCTGGAACTACTGGCTCGGCGGCAAGGACAACTACGAGGTCGACAGGATCGCGGGCGAGGAGTTCCTGAAGATCTTCCCAGGGATGGCCATGGGCGCGCGCGCCTCCAGGGCCTTCCTGCGCAGGACGATCGCCTGGCTGGCCGCCGAGGCCGGCGTCAGGCAGTTCCTCGACATCGGCACCGGGCTGCCCACCGCCGACAACACCCACGAGATCGCCCAGCGGATCGCGCCGGAGTCGCGCGTCGTCTACGTCGACAACGACCCCCTCGTGCTGACCCACGCCCGCGCGCTGCTGGTGGGCACGCCCGAGGGCGCCACCGACTACATCGACGCCGACGTCCGCGAGCCGGAGGTGATCCTCACCGCGGCCGCCAAGACGCTCGACTTCTCGCGGCCTATCGCGCTCAACCTGAGCGGCATCATGGGCCACGTGGCCGACGACGAGAGCGCGCTGTCGATCGTCCGCAGGCTGCTCGACGCGCTGCCCTCGGGCAGCTACCTGGCGCTCAACGACGGCACGAACGTGCACAGCGAGGCCAACAGGCAGGCGCACCAGCAGTACAACGAGAGCGGCGCGCTGCCCTACATCCAGCGCAGCCCCGAGCAGATCGCCCGCTTCTTCGAGGGCCTGGAACTCGTGGAGCCCGGGCTGGTCTCGGTGACGCGGTGGCGGCCCGAGGGCATCACCCCTCCGGAGGTGGACGGCTACGGAGCGGTCGGACGCAAGCCGTGACGCCTCCCTGTTTGGAACGCTGAGCGGCTGGTAGGTTCCGGGCCATGGACTCCGCGAAGCACGCAGGTGACGCCGCTGTCGCCGTCGCCAAGGCCTATGGCATCGAGACCATGTTCACCCTCTCGGGCGGGCACGTCTTCCCCCTCTACGACGGCGCGGTCCACGAGGGCGTGCGCATCCTCGATGTCAGGCACGAGCAGAGCGCCGTCTTCGCCGCCGAGGCGACGGCCCGGCTGACCAGGAAGCCCGGCCTGGCCGTGCTCACCGCGGGCCCCGGCATCACCAACGGCGTCAGCGGCGTCGCCACGGCGCACTTCAACGGCTCGCCCGTCGTCGTCATGGGCGGCCGTGCGCCGCAGTCGCGCTGGGGCAGCGGCGCGCTGCAGGAGATGGACCACCCGCCCCTGCTCGAGCCGATCACCAAGCTCGCCTTCACCTCCTCGGGCGCCGACTCGATCGGCCAGGACGTCGAGATGGCCTTCCGCACGGCCGTCGCGCCGCACAGGGGCCCGGTCTTCGTGGACTTCTTCATGGACCACCTCTTCGCGCCCGCGCAGATGCACCAGGCCGAGACGCAGACGCCCTCGCCGTACGAGCCCGACCCCGACTCCCTGGCCCGCGTCGCCGGGCTGCTGGCCGAGGCCGAGCGACCCGTGGTCGTTCTCGGCTCCGACGTCTGGATGGACCGCGCGGAGGAGGCCGCCCGCGACTTCGTCGAGGCGTGGCGCCTGCCGGTCATCCCCAACGGCCAGGGCCGCGGCATCCTGCCCGCCGGCCACGAACTGCTCGTCACCCGCGCCCGCGGCCTCGCCTTCGGCCAGGCCGACCTGGTGATCGTCGTCGGCACCCCGCTCGACTTCCGCCTCGGCTACGGCTGGTTCGGCGGCAAGGAGGGCGCTCCGCTGGCGCACGTCGTCCATCTCGCCGACGCGCCGTCCCAGCTGGCCACCCACATGCAGCCCGCCGCCTCCGCCGCGGGCGACCTGTCCCTGGTCTTCTGGAGCCTCGCCACCGCCTGCGGCGACGCGGGCGTGAAGCCGTCGCGCTACGCCTCGTGGCTCTCCACGCTCTCTGAGGCGGCCGCTGCGGCCGTTTCAGGCGACGCCGACCTGTTGAGTGCCGACAGCGATCCCATCCACCCCATGCGCGTCTACGGCGAGCTGGGCAAGGTGCTCGCCGACGACGCGGTCGTGATCGGCGACGGCGGCGACTTCGTCTCCTACGCGGGCAAGTACGTCGAGCCGCGCCAGCCGGGCAACTGGCTCGACCCCGGGCCCTACGGCTGCCTCGGCACCGGCCTCGGCTACTCCATCGCCGCCCGGCTGGCCAGGCCGTCCTCACAGGTGGTGCTGCTGCTGGGCGACGGGGCCGCGGGCTTCTCGCTGATGGACGTCGACACGCTCGTACGCCACAACCTGCCGGTGGTCATGGTGTGCGGCAACAACGGCATGTGGGGGCTGGAGAAGCACCCCATGCAGATGCTGTACGGCTACGACGTGGCCGCGGAGCTGCGGCCAGGAACGCGCTACGACCAGGTCGTGACCGCGCTCGGCGGCGGCGGCGAGCTGGTCACCAAGCCGTCGGAGATCGGCCCCGCGCTGAAGAGGGCGTTCGACTCGGGCGTGCCGTACATGGTGAACATCGCGACGGACCCGCAGGTCGCCTACCCCCGCAACACCACAGGGGTGTAGCAGGGGAAGGCTGTCCCTACGGCTTAGCGGTGATCGTCGGCGAGGGCGAGGTGCTCGGCGTCGGGCTGGTCGAGGGCGACGGGCTCGGCGACTTGCCCGGCGGGCAGATGTCGCCCACCACCGAGACGACCACCGTCTTGCCCTTCGCCAGCGGCTTGCCCGCCTCGGGCACCTGGCTGGACACCTTCTTGCAGCTGTCGGGCTCCATCACCATCACGGCCTTGACCCTGATCGTGTATCCGGAGGCCTGGAGCCTCTTGGTCGCTTCCTCGATGAACATGTCCTTCACGTTGGGCACGAGCGGCTGCCTCTGTGGGGTCTTCGAGGGCGTGGGCGAGGTCGTCGGCGTGACGGAGGGCTTCGGCGTCGTCACCCTGACGGTCGGCTCGGCGGTCTCGTCCTCGGTGGGGGAAGGCTCCTCCGTGGGCTCGGCGGGCTTCGGCTTCGGTGGCCTGGTCGTCTTGGGCGCGGACGGCTTCTCGCTGGCGCCACCCACCGGTGAGATCGTCGCCTCCGGGACCCGCTGAGCGTTCATGCCGGTCAGCGCCACCGCGCCAGCGCCCACGCCGAGCACGGCCACCGCCGCGATGCCCGCCACCAGCACGCCCCTGCCGCCGGTCGCCTTGGCCGCCCTGCGCGTGCCACGGCGCGACCCCGGCGTGGTGACCGTGGTGTTCTCGGGCGGCTGCACGACCCCTGTCGACGGTGAGGGCGCCATCGTGGCCCCCGTGACGGGCGCCAGGTCGGTGAGCGAGGGAGGCGAGCCCGCCTGCGCGGACTGCACGGCCTGCCTGGCCGCGGCCGCCATCGCCGAGGCGCTCGGGAAGCGGCGCAGGGGGTCCTTGGACAGCGCCCGCTCGACGACCGCCCTGACCGAGGGCGGGATCTCGGCGGGCAGCGGCGGCGGAGCCTCGCGGATGTGCTTGAGCGCGATGGTGACAGGGCTGTCGCCGTCGAAGGGGCGCACGCCCACCAGGCACTCGTAGGCCACCACGCCGAGGGCGTAGATGTCGACGGCGGGCGTCACGGGGGCGCCCTCCGCCTGCTCGGGCGCGCAGTAGGCCGCGGTGCCGAGCACCATGCCCGCGTCGGTGAGCCTGTTGGCCACGTCCTGCCGGGCGATGCCGAAGTCGGTGATGACCAGCGTGCCGTCGCGCTGCACGAGCAGGTTGCCCGGCTTCACGTCGCGGTGCACGATCCCCTGGTCGTGGACGGCCTGCAACGCGGCGGCCGCCTGGGCGATCAGCTCCATGGCCGGTTCGGGCGCGATGCGCCCGAGGCGTTGCAGCAGTCTGTCGAGCGCCTCGCCGTCGACGAACTTCATCACCAGGTAGACGGTCGCCCCCGCGCCCGCCACCTGATGCACACCGTAGTCGTAGACGTCGACGACGCCCGGATGGTTGACCGTCGCCATCGCTCGGGCCTCGCCCTGGAAGCGGGCGACGAATCCGGGGTCGTCCGTGCGGCCCGGAAGCAGCACCTTGACGGCGACGGTGCGGGCAAGGACGATGTCCTCGCCACGCCACACCTCGCCCATGCCGCCGGCGCCGATGCGGGTATCCAGGCGATATCGCCCCGCCAGCGTCGTCCCTTGGGCCACCATGTCTCCCCCGTTACCCCCTGTCGTCTGGAACCTCTCCCACCCCAGGGTTCTCCAACAAAGCGGATTTGTATCGCGGCGAGGTAACGCAGAGGTCACGGAATTCTGGAAGTGTAAGGCTTGTCCCAGTTTTCTCACCACAAAATTGGCGCAAGCCGTACAAACCTATCCTGGTGCCTCGCGGCCTTTCCTGTCCGTCCGATGGGCGAGATCCGATCAAGTAGCCTGGCGTCATGACGCTCGAGCCCGGACTCCGATCCTCGATGCTCATCATGGTCGAGCGGTCGGACACCGCCGCCAAGGTGGGCAGCGGTGACGTGCCCGTGCTGGCGACGCCCAGGCTGCTGGCGCTGGCGGAGATGGTGACCACGCAGGCCGTCAGGAAGCACCTGGCGCCCGGCGAGACGTCTGTCGGCACCCGCGTCGAGCTCGACCACCTGGCCGCCAGCCCCGTCGGCACGCACGTCGAGATCAGCGCCGAGCTGACCGCGGTGGACGGCAGGCGCCTGGTCTTCAGCTTCACCGCCCGCGATCGCGCCAAGCTCGTGGGCAAGGGCACGATCGAGCGGGTGGTCGTCGATCGGGAGAAGTTCCTCGGCCGGCTCTCCTGAGGCGAACGCTCAGGAGATGACGGCGATCAGGTCGCCTTCCTGCACGACGTCGCCTTCGGCCACCTTCAGCTGCGACACCACACCGTCGTCCTCGGCCAGGACGGGGATCTCCATCTTCATGGACTCCAGGATGACGAGCGTGTCGCCCTCCTCGACCGTGTCGCCCTCGGCGACGACGACCTTCCACACGTTCGCCACCATCTCGGCGTGCACCTCAGCCACGGGAACTCCCCTCTTTCAATGCCTCAACTGTGTCACGGTCACGTGGCGCGCATGCGGCCGACCAGGCCCGTGTCGTACTCGCCGCTGACGAACTCGGCGTTGCCGAGCAGCTCGGCGCAGAACGGCAGATTGTTCTTCGGCCCTTCGACCCTGAACGCGTCCACCGCCTTCCTGCCCAGCTCGAGCGCTTCGGCGCGGCTCTGGCCGTACACGCAGAGCTTGGCCATCAGCGGGTCGTAGAACGGCGTGACCGTGGTGCCCGCAGCGTAGCCGGAATCGACGCGGACGCCGTCACCGGAGGGCTCCTCCCACACCGTGATCGCTCCGGGCCCTGGGAAGAAGCGCTTGGGGTCCTCCGCGTAGACGCGGAACTCGATCGCATGGCCCTCCACCTCGGGCCGCACCTCGGGGTTCTCCCCCGCGGCGACCCTGAGCTGCAGCTCGACCAGGTCGAGCCCGGTGACCAACTCGGTGACGGGGTGCTCGACCTGCAGGCGGGTGTTCATCTCCAGGAAGACGAAGTCCTGCTTGTCGGCGTCGACGAGGCACTCGACCGTGCCCGCGCCGAGATAGCCGACCGCCTCGCCCGCCTTGACGGCGGCGGCGAGCATGCGCTCGCGCAGCTCCGGCGTGACACCGGGCGACGGCGACTCCTCCACGACCTTCTGGTGGCGGCGCTGCACCGAGCAGTCGCGCTCGCCCAGCGCCAGGACGGTGCCGTCGGGCAGGCCGAGGATCTGCACCTCGACGTGGCGGGCGCGCTCGATGTAGCGCTCGAGAAGGACGGCGGGCCCGTCGAGAACGTCGCCGCTGGCGAAGCGCGCGGCGGCTCTCGCGGCCTGCTCGAACGCCTTGGTCAGCCCTTCGGCGTCGTGGGCGACGCTCATGCCGATGCCACCGCCGCCGCCCGCGGTCTTGACCATGACCGGGTAGCCGATCTCCTCGGCTCGCGCCCGCGCCTGCTCCAGGTCGGTGACGGGCTCGCGGGTGCCCGCGGCGACGGGCACGCCCGCCCGCTCCATCAGGTTTCGGGCGTTGATCTTGTCGCCCATCCGCTCGATCGCCTCGGGGGCGGGACCGATCCAGATCAGACCGGCCTTCACGACGGCCCTGGCGAAGGCGGCGTTCTCCGCGAGGAAGCCGTAGCCGGGGTGGATGGCCTTCGCTCCGGTCGCGCGCGCCGCCTCGAGCACCTTGTCGACGTCGAGGTAGCTCTGCGCGGGGTTGGCGGGGCCGAGCAGCACGGCCTCGTCGGCCTCGGTGACGAAGGGCAGATCGGCGTCGGCCTCGGAGTGGACCGCGACGGCTCGCAGCCCCAGCCGCTGGACCGTGCGGATGATCCGCCTGGCGATCTCGCCTCGGTTGGCGATCAGGACGGTTCCGAGCGTCTCATTAAGCACGACGCCCACCCTATGATCGCCGGCTGTCCGACCCTTTCCCTCGAAACCACCGATCCGGACAGTTCGTCTTGTAGGAAGTCCACAAAAGTGAGCGGGGAAACGCCGTGCGGAGCGCCCCCCGCCTAGAGCCGATGCACCGGGGCGAGCCTGTCGACGACGCGGGCCATCGCCTCGATCACCGCCGGGTCGTACTCGCCGCCGATGCCGAGCCTCAGCCGCTCCAGAGCCGCCCCCGCCCTGTCGCGGTCGGTGGACCCGCCGACGAGGTCGTCGTAGGCGTTGGCGGCCTTGATGATCCTGCTCGACATCGGCGGGTCCTCGGCGATCGAGTCGCACTGCCTCCTGACCAGCTCGGCGACCCTGTCGAGCACGCCCGTCTGCCTGATCACGGCAGCGCCCAGCTCGGCGATGCGCCGCGCCTGCTCGGGATCGGTGAGGACGGTCGCCCCTCCGGGGATGGGATCGCGCAGCGACAGCTGGCCGATGTCGTGCATCAGCGCCGCGTACTCGAGCTCCAGCAGCTCGGGCTCGGCCATGCCGAGCTCCCTGCCGATCGCCACGGCCAGCCTGCTCACCCTGCGCGAGTGGCCAGGCTCGACGTATCCCCCGACCTCGGTCACCCTCGACAGGGCGCGCACGGTCTGCAGGTAGGTCGCGCGGATGCCCGCGTACTTGCGGAAGGCGACCTGGGTGACCAGCAGCGGCGCGGCGAACACCAGCAGCGCCATCAGGTCCATGCTGTGGCAGGCGAGCGCGAGCAGCACCCCGGAGGCGGCCACGGCCGCGCCCAGCGGGAACGCCATCCTGATCTCGTCCCTGACCGCGACCTTGAACGCGGTGCGCACCTGCTCGGCTCGCAGCATCGCCGCGATGAGCACGTCGGCCAGCAGGGCGATCGCGATCAGCGCCACCATGACGACCAGCGCGGGCCACCAGGTCTTCGTCGGCTCCTGGGTCAGGGTGTAGAGAGCGCCGGCCAGCGGCCTGAAGGCGAATGCCAGCAGCGCGCCGGTGAGCAGCCTCCTGGCCATCGCGTCGAGCCTGGGCGGGCGGCCCACGGCCAGATGCGGCAGCGCCCCCGCGATCATCCCGACCGCGATCACGGCGACCACCTGCAGCGCGGTGTGTTCGAGCTGGACGTCGCTGAGGTCGAGCAGCAGCGTGTAGCCGAGCGCGGCGGCCGCGCCGATGGGCGCGACCTCCCTGTTGCCCGGCATCGTGAGCCGCGCGAGCTCCCCGATCGCGATGAGCGCGCCGAAGCCCACCGCGATGTCGGGCCTGACCAGGCCGACGGCGGCGGTGTGGGCCACGCCGGCGACGGCCACCAGCCCCGCCGCGGCGATCAGCAGCAGCTGCCCCGAGTCGAGCCCCTGGAAGACCCGGTTCACCGCCGCACGCCCTCGGCGCGGGGGGTGCTCGGCGCCGCCTCGGGCACCGGCCTGCCGATCGGGGTCGTCATGAGCCGCCCACCACTTCGATCGGCATCGTCGGGTCGTCGTGGTCCTTGGTCGTGGTCTCGGTCTCGTCGGAAGGCGGCGGCGAGGCCTTGCGCGGCGGCTGCCACGGCTCGCGCTCCAGCGCGCGCACGAAGGCCGCCACCATCTCGGGGTCGAACTGGGAGCCGGCCCCCTTGTGCAGCTCGGCCACCGCCACCTCGACGGGGCGCGCCCCCCTGTAGGAGCGGTCGGAGGTCATCGAGTCGAAGGCGTCGGCGACCGCGATGACACGCGCGAACTCGGGGATCTCGTCGCCCGCCAGCCCCATCGGATAGCCCCTGCCGTCGTGGCGCTCGTGGTGGTGCATGATGCCCGCGAAGGCCTCGTCGAGGAAGTCGATGCCGCGCACGATCTCCAGGCCCCGCATCGGGTGCAGCTGGATCGCCGCGAACTCCTCCTCGGTGAGCGGCCCGTCCTTCTGCAGCACCTTCGTGGGCACGCCGAGCTTGCCCACGTCGTGCAGCATGCCCGCGTAGCGGATGGCCCTCAGCCGCTCCGCGCCCATGCCGATCTCCTGGGCGATCATCGTGGAGGCCAGCGACACCCTCGTGCAGTGGCCGCGGGTGTAGTAGTCCTTGGTCTCGACCGCCTGGCAGAGCGCGGCGATGGTGGCGTCGTAGGAGCGCTGCTGCGCGTGGTACTGCCCGAAGGCCCAGCGGGCGATGAAGAGCGGCAGCAGCACCAGCACGGCCGAGATCGAGGCCACGGTCGCCCACAGCCCCGCCACCAGCAGCCCGAAGGTGGCGTAGCCGAAGTAGGACAGCAGGAACTGCGCCATGCCCCTGGCGGGCATCCGCTCGGCGCGCTCGGTGCTCGCCAGGCGCACCATGGTCAGCGTCAGGACGATGTTGAGCGGGACGAACAGCGCGGCCGCCACCGCGTAGGGGCCGACGAGCGCCTCGAAGTCGTTGACCTGCGGCACGCCCGTGACGCCGCCGAAGAACTCGTAGACCTTGCCCGAGGCGTAACCGCAGATCGCGAACTGGGCCCCGTTGAAGAGCCTTTTCACCAGCGGCAGGCCCGGCCGTACGCTCACGACGGCGGTCAGGCCGACGATCGCGGCGCCCTCGGGCCCCACCAGCACCACGGCGGCGAGCGCGGCCGAGAAGCTGACGGAGACGGCGAACTGCTCCACGTTGAGCAGCGTCGGCATCGACTCGCAGACCAGGAACAGCAGTGCGAGAACGAGCAGCGTGCCGTACTCGCCGACACCGGCGAGCTGTCCTGGCACGACGACGATGTTGCCGACCAGAGCGGCCGCCGCGCCGATGACGACGACCAGGTAGGCCTTCGCAGGCCACGGCAGTCCACGCATGGCGCCCTCGCGACCCTCAGGTCCAGGAGACGCCTGGAGGGGCGGCGTCAACGCCCTCGACCAGGGGAATCACCGGAACGGCCAGTGCTTTCAACGTGCGCATGGGGCTCACGCTACAGAAGACGTCCGGGAACAGGGGGCCGACGCGGGAATCGCAAGCAAAGCGTAATCAAGCAACTACCTGCGGCGACTCCGGACCCACTCCACTGTCGCCTTCAGGCCAGTTGACAGCTCGGTCTGCGGCCGCCAGCCGAGACCCTCCCACGCGGGAGCCGGATCGACGGCCATCGCCGGCAGGTCGCCGAGCCGCGCGGGCGCGAATCCGGGGTCGTCGGGCACCCCCGCCGCCTCGGCGACGAGCGTGTGCAGCTCGCGGTCGGTGGTCTGGAGGCCGGTGCCGAGGTTGAACCGCCGCCCGCCGCCCGCCTCGCCGCACGCCCTGACGAAGCCGTCCACGACGTCGGCGACGTAGACGTAGTCGCGGGTCTGGTCGCCCTCGCCGTACAGCACGGTCGGCGCGCCCGACAGCAGCGCGTCGGTGAAGATGGCCACTACGCCCGCCTCGCCGGCCGGCGACTGGCGCGGGCCGTAGACGTTGGAGAGCACCAGCGTGGTGTAGTCGATGCCGTGCAGCGCCCTGAAGGCGGCCAGGTAGGTCTCGCCGCTGAGCTTGGAGGCCGCGTACGGCGAGCGGGGGTCGGTGGCCGCGTCGCCCGGCACGGGGATGACGCCAGGCCTGCCGTACACCGCGACGGAGGAGGCGAAGACCACCTTGCGCGCGCCGGCGCTGTGGGCGGCGGTCAGCACCGAGGCGGTGCCCTCGACGTTGACCCGGGCGTCGTGCACCGGGTCGGCCACGCTGGCGCGGACGCTGATCTGCGCGGCCAGGTGACAGACGACCTCGGGCCGCCACTCGGCGGCCAGGCCGATGAGCGCGCGATCGCGGATGTCGAGGACGTGGAGCTCGAAGCGGTCGCTGCGGGCCGCTTCTGCCAGGTTGTCCCTGTCGCCTGAGGACAGGTCGTCGACGACGACCACCTCGTGACCCTCGCCGATCAGTCGATCGACGAGGTTTGACCCGATGAAACCGGCTCCCCCGGTCACCAGCACGCGCATGGGCGCCATGCTAGCCGTGCGGGCCGGCAGGGCGGGCTAGTCGGACAGGTCGGCCCTTACGCGGGCGATGCGGTCGAGGACCTTCGCGCGCAGGTCGTCGGGTACGGGGTCGCATCCGCAGTGCTTGGCGACCAGCGCCTTCACCGCCTTGTCGAGGTCGTACTCCTGCAGGCAGGGGCCGCACTCGTCGAGGTGCACCCTGATGTCGACGCACTCGCCCTCGCCGAGCTCGCCGTCGAGGTAGGCGTAGACCTTGTCGAGCACCTCGCGACAGTCCGTGTCGTGCGGCTCACCACAGCTCATTTGGATCCCTCCGCCGGGACCAGGCCACGCTCGCGAGCGTAGTCCTCGAGATGCGTCCGCAACTGCCTGCGGCCGCGGTGGAGTCTCGACATCACCGTGCCGATCGGGGTGCCCATGATGTCGGCGATTTCCTTGTAGGGAAAGCCTTCGACGTCAGCCAGGTAGACGGCGATCCTGAACTCCTCGGGCAGCGCCGCGAGAGCTTCCTTGATGTCGCCGTCGGGCAGGTGCTCGAGCGCCTCGATCTCGGCGGACTTCAGCCCGCTCGAGGTGTGCGACTCGGCGCGCGCCAGCTGCCAGTCCTCGATCTCCTCGGTGCCCGACTGCTTCGGCTCCCGCTGCTTCTTGCGGTAGCTGTTGATGAAGGTGTTCGTCAGGATCCGGTAGAGCCAGGCCTTGAGGTTCGTGCCCTCCTGGAACTGGTGGAAGGAGGCGAACGCCTTGGCGAAGGTCTCCTGGAGGAGGTCCTCGGCATCGGCCGGGTTCCGGGTCATCCGGAGCGCGGCGGAGTAGAGCTGCTCGAGGTACGGCATGACGTCACGCTCGAACCGCTCGCTGCGCTGCTCCAGAGTCTCCGTGCCTGTCGCGGGCACCGGACCCACCCCCCTAAGATCGCCGGTGGCCTGCTGTGGCGGAACACCGTACTCAGGGGAGGATACCCGCTCGTCAGTGACCGACAGGCCACCGGGGAGGGGTTCGGGAAGGGCGAGGCTGCGACCGGCGGTGCGGTCGCGGCCCTCGGCGACTGCGAGCATGCTTGTCTGCAACACACCCGCGCGCGCGTCTGTTCCCGCAAGATAGAAGGTGACGAACGACCTGGTACGGGGAAAAACCAACGTACCTTTTCCGGAACACAGGAGTCGCGTGTGCTGCCCATTCCGGCCGAGGAACTGAACGGCTCAGGGACGCTCGGACCGTACTGGACCTTTTATCGTGCGGTCGTCGCCGAGCAGTTGAGCCGCTGGCTTCCCGGCCGTCCCTCCGTGGTCCTCGATCTGTCCGGCGGCAGGGGCCGCTGGTCCTCCCAGGCCGCCAAGGCCGGGCACAAGGTGATCGAGGTGGTCGACTTCCGCCGCGCCGTCGAGGGGCAGCCGCAGCTGCGCGATGCCGACCGGGTGCGCCAGGTTCGCGCCGACGATCTGGCGTTCCTGCCCGACGGGTGCGTGGACGCGGTGGTGGCCGAGGAGCGCGCGCTGTCGATCGAGCTGATGGCCGAGTCGGCGATGGAGGACGTGGTCCGCGTGCTGCGTCCGGGCGGGCGCGCCCTGGTCTGCGTCGACTCCCTGGTCCTCGGCATGGCGATACTGGCCGAGCAGAACTACTGGGCACACCTGCGCCAGACCGGCGAGGTCATGCTCGTGCCGTGGCCCGACGGCAGCATCACCCGCTGCTTCAGCAGCGGCCAGCTGCGCGAGCTGCTCACCGGCGCGGGCCTGGAGGTCGAGTGGGTACGGCCGCGCACCGTGCTGTCGCCCTCCACCGTCGACCACGTGCTCGCCACCGACACCAGGGCGCTGACCTGGCTGGTGCGCACCGAGCTCGACGCCCATCCCAACGACGACGACACCGTCGGCATCCATCTCGTGGCGAGCGCGGTCAAGAAGGAGACGCGCTAGCGCCTTCTCTCCTGCCTCGACTGGCACTGCACACATCTGGCGGCCTCGGGACGCGCTTCCAGCCTGCCCTCGGGCACCTGCTTGCCGCAGTCGACGCACTCGCCGTAGGAGCCCTCGTCGAGGCGCTTGAGCGCGGCCACCACCGCGCCGCGCTGCGCGGTGGCCACGGTCAGCATGGCCTGCGCGCGGTCGGTGTCGGTCAGGTCGGATCCGGCGTCGGCCGCTGAGCGGTCCCTGACGGCCACCGGATCCCCGCGCAGCACGCCGATGGACCTGTCGAGCTCGGCGAGCATGCTCTCCAGTCGCTCACGAGCGGTCGTGTCGTCCACGGTCCGCACCTCCGGGTAGGCGGGAGCGGCCGGCCGCGGGACTCCCCGGAGGTCCCGCCCGGCGCAGTGGGGGGCAAACAACGCGGTGACTCCGAGTAAACGGATGGCATCGCTTTCCTCACCGGATGCCCACTACGAACGCTTCTTACACTTTTAGAAGAGCGCGCCCTCTTCCTCCGGTTCCTGCGGCTCGATCAGGTGAGGGCCGTTGTTGCGCACGCTGTTGACGTCGGTGGAGACGGGGTAGGCGACCAGCCGTCCCGCGTCGGCGGGCACCAGCAGCCGCGACGCCTGCCCGGTGTCGGTCAGCGTGGGGTCGAGCCACTCCGCCCAGCGCTCACGCTCGATCATCATGGGCATCCTGTCGTGGATGTGCCCGAGATCGTCCTCCGCCTGCGTGGTGATGACCGTGCAGGTCACGAGCCATTTGAGCGGGTCATCTTCGGCCCTGGTCGGGTCCTTCCAGAACTCGTAGAGCCCGGCCATGGCCAGCACGCCGTCGTCCTCGGGATGGATGTAGAAGGGCTGCTTCTTCTTCTTCTCGCCCTCGACCGGCATCCACTCGAAGTAGCCGTCAGCGGGCAGCAGACACCTGCGCGAGGCGAAGGCCCTCTTGAAGGCGGGCTTCTCCGCGACAGTCTCCAGCCTGGCGTTGATCATGCGGGAGCCGATCGAGGGGTCCTTCGCCCAGACGGGCACCAGCCCCCATCGCATGACCCTCAGCTGCCTCACCGCTCGCTCGGCCTCCTTCGGCACCCTGCTGAGCACCGCGTAGACCTGCTTGGTGGGGGCGACGTTGTAGTCGGGCTGCAGTTCCTCATCGGGAGAGGCGTCCTGCTCGACCTCGAACTCCTCCAGGAGCTCGTGCTTCTTGCGCGCCGAGGCGTATCTGCCGCACATGCGTCCAGCCTGCCACGGGTTCGGTCCCCCCGCCCAGTAGGTTGACTGGACATGAAGGCATTTCAGCTGGTCAGCCCAGGCAAGACCGAACTTCGCGACGTCGACGTGCCCGAGCCGGGTCCCGGTCAGGTTCTGCTGAAAGTGACCGGATCGGGCGTGTGCCACTCCGATCTGCACCTGCTTCACGCCCAGCAGCTGCCCTTCCCCATGACGCTCGGCCACGAGCCCGCGGGTCAGATCGTCGCGCTCGGCCCCCAGGTGAACGGATGGGCGACGGGACAGCACGCCATCTGCTACATCGTGTGGGGCTGCGGCGTGTGCCGCCGGTGCGCCACAGGGGCGGAGAACGCCTGCGAGCGCTTCCCCCGCGGCCTGGTCCCGGGGCCCGGCCTCGGCTACCCGGGCGCGATGGCAGAGTACATGCTGGCCCCCGCCAGGTCGCTGGTGCCGCTCGGCGATCTCGACCCCGTCGACTCCGCGCCGCTGGCGGACGCGGGGCTCACGCCGTACCACGCCATCGACCGCTCGCGCGAGCTGCTCACCCCGACCTCCACGGCCGTGGTGATCGGCGTCGGGGGGCTCGGCCATCTGGCGGTGCAGATCCTGCGCGCCATCACGGAGAGCACGGTCATCGCCGTCGACCTCGACCAGGAGAAGCTCACGGCGGCGCGCGGCCACGGCGCCGACCACGCCGTGCTGTCGGGGCCCGAGGCGGTTCCCGAGATCCTGGAGCTCACGCACGGCAGGGGCGCGGACGTGGTGCTCGACTTCGTCGGCGTGACGCCCACGCTGTCCGTCGGCGCTGGGGTCGTCTCCTCCTACGGGCACCTGACGGTGCTCGGGCTCGGCGGCGGGTCCGTCGACTTCTCGGCCTCCGGTCCGCCGCAGGGGCTGCCGTGGGGCGCCACGGTCAGCAGGCCGTACGGCGGGACGCGCAGAGACCTGCACGAGGTGCTCTCGCTGGCCCAGCGCGGGCTCATCAAGGTGCAGGTGGAGCGGCACCCGCTGGCCGCCGCCGACGACGTCCTGGCCAGGCTGGAGCGCGGTGAGGTCAGGGGCCGCGCCGTCCTGGTCCCCTGACCGTGTCCTCTTCTCCCCCCAGGCTCTCCCCCCTCCTCGCAGCCAGGCGGCCGTCGCGCCCGCTCCCGATAGGCTGAGCACATGTCCGCTCCGCTCTGGCCGGCCCCGACGGCCTCCGCCCCGGTCACCGCGACCGTCCGCCTGCCCGGCTCCAAGTCGGTCACCAACAGGGCGCTGCTGCTGGCCGCTCTGGCCGACGGCCCAGGCACCGTACGGCAGGCCCTGCGCAGCCGCGACGCCGACCTCATGGCGGCGGCCATGCGAGCGCTCGGCACCGAGCTGACCCCCTCGAACGAGAGCGCCTCGGGCGTCGACTGGCAGGTCACCCCTGGCCCCGTCCGCGGCGGCGCCCGCATCGACGTCGGCCTCGCGGGCACGGTGATGCGCTTCGTGCCCCCCATGGCCGCGCTGGCCGAAGGGGAGGTGCACTTCGACGGCGACGCCCACGCGCGCAAGCGTCCCATGGGCCCGATCCTGTCCGCCCTGCGCGCGCTCGGCGCCGACATCGACAACGACTCGCTGCCCTTCACCGTCCGCGGCAGGGCCGTCGGCGGCGAGGTCACCATCGACGCCTCCGCCTCCTCCCAGCTCATCTCGGGGCTGCTGCTCACCGCCGCGCGGTTCGAGAAGGGCGTGACGATCCGCCACGAGGGCCCGCCCGTGCCCTCGATGCCGCACATCGAGATGACCGTCCAGATGCTGCGCGCGGCGGGCGTCACCGTCGACGACGACACGCGCGACGTGTGGCGGGTCGAGCCAGGCCCGATCAGCGCGCGCGACCTGGTCGTCGAGCCCGACCTGTCCAACGCCGCGCCCTTCCTGTCCGCCGCGCTCATCACCGGCGGCACGGTCACCGTCCCCGGCTGGCCCGCCCTGACCACCCAGCCGGGCGACGAGCTGCGCGGCCTGCTCGGCGCCATGGGCGCCACCGTCGACCTCGGCCCCGACGGGCTCACCGTCACGGGATCCGGCCAGATCGCCGGCATCGACGCCGACCTCCACGAGGTGGGCGAGCTCACCCCGACCATCGCCGCGCTGGCAGCCCTGGCCTCCTCGCCGAGCACCCTGCGCGGCATCGCCCACCTGCGCGGCCACGAGACCGACAGGCTGGCGGCGCTCGTCACCGAGATCAACGGCCTGGGCGGCGACGCCGAGGAGACCGCCGACGGCCTGATCGTCAGGCCCGTCCCGCTGCACGGCGGCACCTTCCACAGCTACGCCGACCACCGCATGGCCACGGCGGGAGCCGTCATCGGGCTCGCCGTGCCCGGCGTCGAGGTGGAAGACATCGCGACGACGGGTAAGACACTTCCGGAGTTCGCCCACATGTGGGCGGAAATGCTGGGGCAGTCATGACCCGCGGGCCGGTCGGCAGCCGGGCCGCGCGCCGAGAGCAGGGAGCGGACCGCTGAGAAAGCGGGAGTACGACGAGGACGACGTCAGGATCAGGCCGAGCAAGGGCTCACGGCCTCGGACCAGGATCCGTCCTGCGCACGAGGACGCCGTCGAGGGCTTCGTGGTCGCCGTCGACAGAGGCCGCTACACCTGCCTCGTCGAGACGGCAGGCCGCAAGAAGAAGCGCGAGCGCCAGCTGGTCACCGCCATGAAGGCGCGTGAGCTCGGCCGCAAGGGCATCGTGGTCGGCGACAGGGTGGCCATCGTCGGCGACGTGACAGGCCAGGCCGACACGCTGGCCAGAGTCGTCAGGGTCGAGCCCCGCACCTCGATGCTGCGCCGCAGCGCGGACGACACCGAGGACACCGACGGCATCGAGCGGCCCATCGTGGCCAACGCCGACCAGCTCGTCATCGTCACCGCCCTGGCCGACCCGCCGCCGCGGCCCCGCATGATCGACCGCATTCTGGTGGCCGCCTTCGACGCCGAGATCGACTCGCTGCTCTGCCTCACCAAGTCCGACCTGGCCCCGCCCGCGGAGCTGGTGGCGCTGTACGAGCCGCTCGGCGTGCCGTTCGTGGTGGTGCAGAAGGGCGGCGAGCTGGAGGAGCTCCGCGAGCATCTCGCGGGGCGCATCAGCGTGCTGGTCGGGCACTCGGGTGTCGGCAAGTCCACCCTGGTCAACGCGCTGGTGCCCGACGCCAACAGGGCGGTCTCCCACGTCAACGCGGTCACCGGCAGGGGGCGCCACACCTCGAGCTCGGCGGTCGCGCTCGAGCTGCCCGAGGGCGGCTGGATCATCGACACGCCCGGTGTGCGCAGCTTCGGCCTGGCCCACGTCTCCGTCGAGACCGTCCTGGCGAGCTTCCCCGACCTGGTCGAGGGCACGGTCGACTGCCCCAAGGGCTGCAATCACCTCGACGAGGACTGCGCGCTCGACGCGTGGGTCGCCGCGGGCCACGCCGACCCCGCCCGCCTCGCCTCGCTGCGCCGTCTGCTGTCCATCCGCGAAGGCAGCCCCGAGCCCGAGTGAGTCAGCGGTTGGGGCGCAAGGTCCAGGAGACCGTCATCTCCGAGACGGTCGTCCCCTCCGCGTTGCGGATCTCGACGGCCACGTCGAACTCCGGCCGCTCCCCCGCGTCCAGCTTGGCCACGACCTCGTCGCGCGAGGCGAGCAGGCGCGCCTCGGCCACGACCTCGCCCATGGCCACCTTGCGGTAGCGGATGGTGGCGGTCGTGGGCAGCGGGACGGCGCGCGACAGCTGGTCGCCGAAGGTCGCCAGCGTCGCCGCGCCCGAGGCCGACTCCGCGAGCGCGAACAGCGCCCCCGCGTGCGGCCCCCCGACGTGGTTGTGCAGGTCCTGGCGGTCGGGCAGGCGGCAGATGGCCACACCGTCCTCGACCTTGTCGTAGGTGATGTCGAGAGTGCGCGCGAAGGGCACCGTCTGCAGCAGGAGTTCGCCGACGTCGTATGACATATCGCCATGCTACTGGCGAGTAACCCGAACGGGGATGAAGCCACTCTGATGGAAGTGGCGTCCGACGCGATAGCGTGGCTCCTCGTGACGGGTTACAGCGACGATCTGCGTCTCGCGCATGTCATGGCGGACGCCGCCGACGACCTCACCCTGCGCCGGTTCAAGGCGGTCGACCTCAAGGTCGAGACCAAGCCCGACCTCACCCCGGTCAGCGACGCCGACCGGGCGGTGGAGGAGGCCATCAGGGGCACGCTGCGCAGGGCCAGGCCCCGCGACGCGGTCGTGGGCGAGGAGTTCGGCACGACCGGCCACGGCGCCAGGTCGTGGATCATCGACCCGATCGACGGCACCAAGAACTACGTGCGCGGCGTGCCCGTGTGGGCGACGCTGATCGCGCTCATGGACCACGCCGAGGTCGTGGTCGGGCTGGTGTCGGCGCCTGCGCTCGGCCGCCGCTGGTGGGCGGCGCGCGAAGGCGGCGCGTGGACGGGCAAGAGCCTGACCAAGGCCACCCGCATGCGGGTCTCCTCGGTGAGCAGGCTCGAGGACGCCTCGTTCTCCTACTCCGACATCGAGGAGTGGGAGAAGGCCAGGCGGCTGGAGCCGTTCCTCAACCTGGGGCGCGCCTGCTGGCGCACCAGGGCCTACGGCGACTTCTGGTCGCACATGATGGTCGCCGAGGGCTCGGTCGACCTGTCGGCGGAGCCCGACCTGTCCCCGTGGGACATCGCCGCGCTGACGGTGATCGTCGAAGAGGCCGGCGGCACCTGGACGGGCCTCGACGGCGCCAAGGGGCTGGAGTCGGGCGGCCTGGTGTGCACCAACGGCACACTCCACGACGAGGTGCTCAAGCGCCTCGACGCGTGAGCGTCACCGATGCCGCTCAGAGCGCCAGAACCCGCGACACCGCGCCCATGAGCGCGTCCCTGTAGGCGTCGCCGTACAGGCAGACGTGCACCAGCAGCGGATGCAGCTGGTGCAGCGGCACCCGCTCCCTCCAGCCGTCGGCCAGCGGCGCCTCCTCCTCGTACGCCCCGAGGACGACGTCCAGGTACGGCGCGCCGAACAGCGCGAGCATCGCCAGGTCGGTCTCCCTGTGACCGCCGTGCGCGGCGGGGTCGACGAGCACCGCCCTGCCGCCCGACCAGAGCACGTTGCCGCCCCACAGGTCGCCGTGGATGCGCGAGGGCGTCTCCTGCGGCCCTGAGACGTCAGGGAAGCGGTCGACGGCCCGCTCGATCAGCCGGACGTCCGCGGCGGCCAGCCGCGCCTGCCGTACGAAAGGCAGGACGCGGCGGGCGGCGTAGAACGAGGGCCAGTCGGCGGCGGGCTCGTTGGACATGGGCAGATCGGCGATGAAGCCGGGCCACGGAGCGCCGAAGGCGTCGGCGCCCAGCAGGTGCGTCCTGGCGAGCTCGCGCCCGAAGCGCTCGGCGGCGGCGCGGGTGGGCCGCTCGGTGTCGATCCACTCCAGGACCAGACCGTCCTCGTGGGAGGACACGACGGTGGCCGCGATGGGGCCGAGCCAGCGCAGCCCCTCGGCCTCGGAGGTGAACAACGGGGAAACGGCGCCGTGCTTGCCGAACACGGGCCGCCCGTCGAGCATCCCCCTGCGCAGCCGCCATCCGTGCGAGGCGCCGAGGTCCTCAGTCCAGTCGATCGGCAAGGTACTTCGCCAGCCCTTCCGAGGCGGCCTTCACCTGGGCGAGCACGATCTCGAAGCCGTCGCGGCCGCCGTAGTAGGGGTCGGGCACCTCCGCGCCCTCCGGCGCCTCGGGGTCGAACGAGCGGAACAGCCGGACGTCGGTTCCTGCGGGCACGACCCGCCGCAGGGCGCCGAGATTCTCCGCGTCCATGGCCACGACCAGGTCGTACTTGTCGAAACCGAACTGGCGAGCCCGGTGAAGCGAACCGTCGTAGCCGTGCGCGGCCAGCACCGCGGCGGCACGCTCGTCCATCGGGTCACCCGCGTGCCAGCCACCGGTGCCCGCGCTGTCGAGCGCCACCTTCTCCGACAGGCCGTGCTCGTCCAGAGTCCGCCTCAGCACCACCTCCGCCATGGGGGAGCGGCAGATGTTTCCCATGCAAACCAGCGATACGCGAAAGGTCATGCATCCCATCATGATGCTGACCTGGCCCGTTCACCGAACGTTCACCCCGATTCGGGGGTTGAGTCACCTTCGCTGCTTAACGTCGGTCTCGACTAAGGACCAAGTGGGAGGAAACCCAACCGTGAAGTATGCAGGCCGGCTCGCCGCCGTCGCCGTAGTCGGCGCGCTCTCGCTCGCTGCGTGCGGCACCGACAACAACACCGGTGCCCCTGCCGGCACCACGTCCGCGACCGCCGCCGCGTCCTCGGGCAATGACAACGCCCTCAGCGGCACGATCAACGCGGCTGGGTCCTCGGCTCAGGCCAACGCGATCGACCAGTGGAAGAAGGACTTCCAGGCGAAGAACCCGAACGTCAACCTGAACTACCAGCCGAGCGGTTCCGGCGCTGGTGTCCAGGCGTTCATCCAGGGCACCGTCTCCTTTGCCGGCTCCGACTCGGCGCTGAAGGACGA
This sequence comes from Nonomuraea recticatena, assembly GCF_039533245.1. Taxonomy (NCBI): domain Bacteria; kingdom Bacillati; phylum Actinomycetota; class Actinomycetes; order Streptosporangiales; family Streptosporangiaceae; genus Nonomuraea; species Nonomuraea recticatena. The sequence continues at coordinate 342,740 of NZ_BAAATE010000008.1, forward strand.
CAAGGGCGAGCCCGCCCAGGCCGACGCGCGTTGCAAGACCGGCAAGGCCATCAACCTGCCGATGGTCACCGGCCCTGTCGCCGTTGTCTACAACCTCCCCGGTGTCGACGGCCTGCAGCTTTCGCCCAAGACCATCGCCGGCATCTTCAACAGCACGATCACCAAGTGGGACGACGCCGCCATCAAGGCCGACAACCCCAGCGCGAAGCTGCCGTCCACGCCGATCCAGGCCTTCCACCGCTCGGACGAGTCCGGCACCAGCGACAACTTCACCAAGTTCCTCAAGGCCACGGCCGAGTGGCCGTACGAGCCCGCCAAGGCGTGGCCCGCCGAGGCCAAGGGTCAGGGCGCCAAGGGCTCCGACCAGGTCGCCGCCTCGGTGAAGGGCGCCGAGGGCGCCATCGGCTACGTGGAGCTCTCCTACGCCGAGAACTCCCAGCTGCAGAAGGCCAAGGTCGCCAACGGTTCGGGCGAGTTCGTCGAGCTCACCTCCGACAGCGCCGCCAAGACCGTCGAGGCCGCCGAGATCAAGGGCACCGGCAACGACCTCAAGCTGAGCATCGACTACGCCACCAAGGCCGCGGGCGCCTACCCGATCGTCCTGGTGACCTACGAGATCACCTGCGAGAAGGGCCTGCCGGCCGACCAGGTCCCGCTGGTGAAGTCCTTCCTGGGCTACACCGCCAGCGACGAGGGCCAGGCTTCGCTGAAGGACCTCGGCTACGCCCCGCTCCCCGCGGCGCTGCTCACCAAGGTCCGCTCGGCCGTCGAGGCGATCTCCTAACTCATGACAACCCCCGTTCGCACCCGAGGAGGCGGGCCGGCCACGCGCCGGGCCGCCTCCCGGCGCAGCTCAGGTGAGGGTCCCTTCCGCTTCGCCTCCACCGGTGCCGGCGTCGTCCTGCTGGGAGTCATGGCGGCCATCGCCGTCTTCCTGATCAGCGAGGCGATCCCGGCGTTGCAGGCGAACAAGGGCAACTTCTTCACCGAACTCATCTGGGAGCCCAACGGCAGCCAGGTCTTCGGCATCGCCGCCCTGGCCTTCGGGACCGTGCTGAGCTCGGCCCTCGCCCTCGTCATCGCGACCCCGATCGCGGTGGGCGTGGCGCTGTTCATCTCCCACTACGCGCCCCGCCGCCTGGCGGGGCCCCTCGGGTACCTGGTCGACCTGCTCGCCGCCGTCCCCAGCGTCATCTACGGCCTGTGGGGCCTGGTCTTCCTGGTCCCCTTCCTGAAGACGCCCTCGGTATGGCTCAACGAGCACCTCGGCTGGTTCCCGCTGTTCGGCGGTGAAGGCGTCATCGGCGGCAAGACCATGCTCGCCGGCGCCATCGTGCTCGCGATCATGATCCTGCCGATCATCGCGGCGATCTCACGAGAGGTCTTCCTGCAGGCGCCGAAGATCAACGAGGAGGCGGCTCTCGCGCTCGGCGCGACCCGCTGGGAGATGATCAGGATGGCGGTGCTGCCGTTCGGCCGCCCAGGCGTCATCAGCGCGGCGATGCTCGGCCTCGGCCGGGCGATGGGCGAGACCATCGCGGTCGCGCTCATCTTCCCCGCGACCTTCGACCTCAGCTTCCAGATCCTCACCCCGCACGCCAACAGCATCGCGGCCAACATCGCCAACGGCTTCGGCGAGGCGACCCCCATCGGGCGCGGGGCGCTGATCGCCTCAGGCCTGGTGCTGTTCGTCATCACCCTGCTCGTCAACATGGGCGCCCGCATGGTGATCGCCCGCCGCAAGGAGTACGCGAGGGCCGCCGCATGAGCGCGATTCAGCGCATCTCGACCGGGCGACGGATCAAGGACAGGGTCGTCCAGGGCCTGGTCTACCTGGCCTTCGCGCTGGCCGTGGTCCCGCTCATCTCCGTCCTGTGGCTGGTCATCCAGAACGGCCTGGCCCGCTTCGACCTGGAGTTCCTGACCCACTCGATGCGCGGCATCGGGGCCAGGGACGCGGGCGGCGGCGCCTACCACGCCATCATCGGCACCCTTGAGCAGGTCCTGCTGGCCTCGGTCATCGCGGTGCCCATCGGCGTGCTCACCGCCATCTACCTGGTGGAGTACGGCACCGGCGGGCGGCTCAGCCGTACGATCAGCTTCTTCGTGGACGTCATGACCGGCGTCCCTTCGATCGTGGCGGGCCTGTTCATCTTCGCCTTCTGGATCCTCTTCCTCGGCATCCCGTTCTCCGGGTTCGCGGGCGCGCTGGCGCTGTCGATCCTGATGATGCCGACGGTGGTGCGCTCGGCCGAGGAGATGCTCAGGCTGGTCCCCAACGACCTGCGTGAGGCCTCCTACGCCCTGGGCGTGCCCAAGTGGCGCACGATCCTCAAGGTCGTGCTGCCGACCGCGCTCACCGGCATCATCACCGGCGTCATGCTGGCCATCGCCCGCGTCGCCGGTGAGACCGCGCCACTGCTGCTGACCGTCTTCTTCACCGACTCCATCAACAACGATCCGTTCAACGGGCCGCAGATGGGACTCCCCCTCTACGTGTTCGACCAGGCGGCCCGTCCCAACGACACCGCCATCGACCGCGCGTGGGCGGGAGCTCTCACGCTCATCCTGATCGTCATGCTGCTGAACCTGGTCGCGCGCCTCATCGCCTGGTGGCGCTCGCCTTCCAGGGCCCGATAGGAGGTATCCGCCACCATGTCCAAGCAGATCCAGGTCTCGGGCCTCGACGCTTACTACGGATCGCACAAGGCCATCGAGGACGTCTCGATGACCATCGAACCCCGCTCGGTCACCGCGTTCATCGGCCCTTCCGGCTGCGGCAAGTCCACCTTCCTCCGCACGCTCAACCGCATGCACGAGGTCATCCCCGGCGCGCGGGTCGAGGGCAAGGTGCTCCTCGACGGCGAGGACCTCTACAGCTCCGACATCGAGCCCGTCTCGGTGCGCCGCGCGATCGGCATGGTCTTCCAGCGGCCCAACCCGTTCCCCACCATGTCCATCTACGAGAACGTGGCCGCGGGGCTCAAGCTCAACGGCCGCGTCTCCAAGTCGGAGACCGACGGCATCGTCGAGGAGTCGCTGAAGGGCGCCAACCTCTGGAACGAGGTCAAGGACCGACTCAACAAGCCGGGCGCGGGCCTGTCCGGCGGTCAGCAGCAGCGTCTGTGCATCGCCCGCGCGATCGCGGTCAAGCCACAGGTGCTGCTCATGGACGAGCCCTGCTCGGCGCTCGACCCGATCTCCACGCTGGCCATCGAGGACCTGATGACCAAGCTCAAGGACGAGTACACGATCGTCATCGTCACCCACAACATGCAGCAGGCCGCCCGGGTGAGCGACCGCACCGCCTTCTTCAACCTCGCGGCCCAGGGTCAGCCCGGCAAGGTGGTCGAGATGGACGACACCTCACGAATGTTCACCAACCCCTCGCAGAAGGCCACCGAGGACTACATCACGGGGCGTTTCGGCTGATGGTCGTCGCGGCGAACGGGGACGCCCCGACAGCCCCCACGCTGCTGGTGGCCGACCCGGACGAGGACGTCATCCAGGAGCTGGCGGCGGCGCTCGAACGAGAGGGCGTCGAGGTCACCGGGGTGACCGACGGCGCCCAGGCGCTCCTGCAGGCCGGCGCCCTGCACCCTGACGTGGTGCTCGTAGGCGCCACACTGCCGACCATCGGCGCGGTCGAGTTCGTCCGCGCCGTACGGCTCGCACGCTCGGTACCCGTCCTTCTCGGCGTCGGTGAGGGGCACGCCGAGCAGGCCGTCCAGGCGCTGGCCGCGGGCGCTTCGGCGTGCGTGGCCAGGCCGTACCGGGTGTTGGAGCTGCTGCCCTTCATCCAGGCGGCCTCCCACGGCGGCGAGACGCGCAAGGTGCTGAGTGTGGGAAGCGTGGAGCTCGACGTCCACGCCTACCAGGTGCGCGTCGCGGGCCATGCCGTCCACCTGCCGCTGCGCGAGTTCGAGCTGCTGCACTACCTGATGCGCAACGCCGACCGTACGGTGACCCGCGAGCAGATCATGCGCAACGTCTGGCAGTCCGCCGACGGCACCTCGACCAACACGATCGCGGTGCACGTCAAACGGCTCAGGGCGCGCCTGGGCGACGAGGACGACCAGCTGATCCAGACCGTGCGCGGTGTCGGCTACCGGCTGATCACGCCTGCCTGAAGCTCGGCGATGCTGTCGTCGTCGCAGGTCTCCCAGAAGGCGCCCACGACGTCCTCCAGGTGCCGCATCGACTCGGCACGGAACAGCACGTCCTGGTACTTCGTGATGTCGTACTGCGTGGCGCCCATGACCCGCAGGTCGAGGGGCCTGATGTCCATGCCCCTGAACTCCTCGATCTCGCCGTAGGACGACAGGATGCCCGCCCCGTACGCGCGAAGCTCCCCGCTCTCGGCCATCACGCCGAACTCCAGCGTGAACCAGAAGACCTTCGAGACGAACTCCAGCGCCTCGTCGCTCTCCACCCGCCGCGCCGCCGCTCCCGCCAGCCGGTACAGCGCCGCGAACCGGTCGTTGGCCAGCGCGTTGGCGTGCCCGATCACCTCGTGGACGACGTCGGGCTCGGGCGTGTAGAAGGGCACCGAGTGGTGGCGGATGTACTGGGTGGAGTGGAAGTAGCCGTCGGCCAGCACGCCGTAGAAGTCACGCAGCGGGACGAGCCCGGCCGCGGGAAGATATCTGAACCCGGTGAGCGGCTCCAGCAGCTCGCTCACCTCCTGCAGCTGCGGAATCCTGTCCGTGGGCAGGCCCAGCCTGGACGCGCCCTCCAGGTACTCCGCCGTGGCGTACTTCCTGTGCTTGATGGCCAGCTCGTGCGAGATCAGCGACCAGATGCGGTGCTCCTGCTCGGTGTACTCGGCCGCCGGGATCGGCTCACCCTGCCGGTGGTTGACGGCCAGAGCCGCGATCGCGTTTCGCCTGGCCCGGTAGACCTGGTCGGCGAAGCCGGGATGTGACGTCGCCAGCTCAACCACCACGGACCCGTCGTCCTGGGCGGAGACCGGCGCGAAGTACTGCGCTTCCTCGAACATGCAAGAATGACAGCAATTACAGCTTTCGTTGGCAAGAGTGACCAGTTTCACTGGTCGATTCGCGCAATATCGCCTGATCGGATCGGGCTTCGACTGCGCGAATCGCCCATACCTTGTGGAGGCGGCCATGGACGAGCTCGACGCCAGGCTCCTGGTGACCATGCGCGCCCACCCGCGCATCGGGCTGACCGAGCTGGCCAGGCTGCTGGGCGTGGCCAGGGGCACCGTCCAGGCCAGGGTGGAGAAGCTGACGGCTCGCGGGGTCATCGTCGACTTCGGCCCGACGGTCTCAGCCGCGGGCACCGGCCACCCCATCCTGGCCTTCGTCTGGCTCCAGATCGCCCAGGGACGGCTGGCCGAGGCGGTCCAGGCGCTGCACGACGTGCCGCAGATCCTCGAGGTGCACGGCACGAGCGGACAGCACGACCTGCTGTGCAGAGTGGTGGCCAGGAGCACCGACCACCTGCAGGAGGTCATCGCGCGCATCCTCGCCTCTCCCGCGGTCCAGCGCACCGACACCACGATCGCGCTGTCGACGCAGATCCCCTATCGGATCGAGCCCCTGATCGCCTCCTCCCACGAGGACAGGTAGGCCTGGTATCCGCCCGCGAAGCGGCGCACCTCGCGCTCACCCTCGTCGCTGAGCGCGGTCAGCTCGTAGGTCACCCGTACGAGACTCGCCCCACTCGCCTCTGATGCCGCCACGCTCGCCTCCACCGGCTCGAGGGTGACGGTGACAGTGCCGGCCCTGCTGCCGGGGGTGATGCGCGCGTAGGAGATGAGGCGGCCCGGCCGGCGGTCGACCACCACCCAGATGGTGGACTCCCCGTGGGCGGTGGTCTCGAACACCGTGCCCGGCGCTGAGTCGTCGCCCACCGGACACCGGAAGACCGGCTCCCACCCTTCCACCCATCGCTCCTCCCCACGCGGGGTGAACAGCACGAACGCCTCCTCGGGCGGAAGCGGCACCACGAAGGACCCCGTCAACCGATACCGCCCACCCGACTCCGGACAAGGTCCGTACTCACCCGATACCGCGTGACCGTCCGGCGCAGCCGACCCTGGACAGCGTTCGTGCTCGTCCGCCACCGGGTGCAGGCTCAACTCATCCGACCCTGGAGGAGACCCGTGCTCGCCCGCCACCGCATGGAGGCTCAGCCCATCCGACCCTGGGCGAGGTCCGTGCTCGCCTGATGCCGCGTGGAGGTTCGGCCCGCCCGAGTGAAGTCGCTCCTCGCCTGAGTCCGCGTGGAAACTCAAACCAGCCGCCTCCACGGGAGGGCACCGGTCATCCGCCTGTTCGCCGAGCGCTTGGGGCAGGTGTTGTTCACCCGCACTCAGGTGGAGATCCTGACCGCCAGGGTGTTTCTCGGGGCTGTTCATCGCTCTACCAGGCGGTGGGCGTCGGCGGCGGTGAGGGTCAGGCCGTAGACCGCCTTGAGCTGCTCGATCTTCACGAGCGTCTCCGGCGAGAAGGGGACCTTGCCCTCGAAGGCGTGCAGCGCCATGCCCTCGACGAGGTCACCGAGCGAGATGTCCAGGTACTCGGCCAGCCCCTTGAGAACCTTGAGCACATTGCGCTCCACACGAAGCCCGGTCTGCGTACGATCGACTGTTACCATGGTACCAATGTACCAGCCTGGGCAAAGGAAATGACCCCGGAAATGCAGAAAGGGCCCCACCCAACGGGTGAAGCCCTTCCATACAAAGATTGCGCGGCGGCGACCTACTCTCCCACACCCTCCCGAGTGCAGTACCATCGGCGCTGCAGAGCTTAACTTCCGGGTTCGGAATGTAACCGGGTGTTTCCTCTACGCTATAACCGCCGCAACCCTATGAAACTGACAAACACAGACGTGCTTGTTGTCTCAGAATTGCGTAGTGGACGCGAGCAACAGTGCTTAATGAAAAGCGTGCTTTGTGGTCAAGTCCTCGGCCTATTAGTACCGGTCAGCTCCACACGTTACCGTGCTTCCACCTCCGGCCTATCAACCCGGTCGTCTACCGGGAG